>NZ_LR134266.1:137500-447679 GCF_900636365.1 Streptococcus viridans
TAGTTTTACGAATAGTCATTCATTATGCTTCTTTCTGGAGTTCAATTCCTAGTAGTTCTTCAGCGACACTGGCTGGAATTGTACCAATCCGTTTGTTATCGTAGATATTAAAACCACGATTCACTAATAGTAATTTGCCAGTATGGATAATCTTTCTTGCAGTTCCTGGAGCAAATCCAAGTTCGATAAGGTCATCTTTTGTTACAGTTTTAATCATGTGATCTCCTTTTCTAATTAGATTAAGTAAGGGGAGGATTAACTCCCCTTGTATTTTACTTATTTTTGTTTTACATCTACTAAATGGATAGCATCCGCCTTGTAATACATTGTCGTGCTAATCATAGTAGCTTGTAAATTGTCAAATGTAACTGGTACTTCATCCATTGCTTGGATATAGTCATTATCAACCAAGGCATCAGGCTTGTCTACTGAGACTTGGGTTGATTTCTTTTTGAATTGTCCATCCTTGATTGTTACATTGTATTTCCAACCAATGATTTTATCGGTATTAAAACGTCTTTCGCTACCATCTCGGTTTTTGATAATTTCTCCGTTTGCATCAGCTCGGACTTCCGTTTCAAATTTTGGAATGACTTCATCCAATTCAAATTTTGTTCCAATGTTATTAAAATTCCAGTCATTTTGTGAAAGCATTTTTGCCATAGTTAATTTCTCCTTTTGATATTTTCTTTGATTGTGGGGATCAAATCCTCTCTTTTAAAGAGTATTGCCCTTTCTATTAATCCACTTGCTAAATCTGGTGGATATTCCATATTATTGAGTGCAAGATAGTTAGATTTCTCATACTCATGCAGTAAATTATTGTCGTATAGAAATTTATACGCTTTTAGAATAGCCCCTGAACCTTTATAAGTAAACCATTCTAATTTTTGTTCTAGTTCTGTTTTTGATTTTGAAATAATGATAGAGACAGGTTTTGAGTGACCTAAAAACTTTTCCCAAGATCTCAAAGGTTTTGAGAAGTGACTATCACTATAGAACCTCACTTTTTCCTTGAGATATCCCTTGGTAAAGTTGAGAAGGTCTATTTCTGAATGCAACCATTCTTGAATGAAGTAGTGAGCTTTTTCTTTCCTAAGTTCTAACTCAGTTCTTATCCAATTTTCTATAAATCGCTTGCTGATGCCGAGCTTCTCAGCTCGTTCTAAGCGTTTATCGTAAATTCTAAGTCTTTCATCATCATTGGGTTTTCTCAAATATAAGGTTTGACCGATTGTTTCATCTCCGTAGGTATTGTAGTAAGTGCTTTTTCCATATATAAAGCGTTTCTTCTGACAAATCTTTAGAAGCTGATTAGGAGTGAAATAGGGTGTTTCATTAAAATCATCTATTGCAATATCAATTCGTCTTACTGAAAACTGATTGTAATTGTAGTAGAGGTTGTTCAGAAACTGTCTTTCGGACAGACTATTTGGATCTAATACCATATCTCTAAAGAACTCGAGTGCCTGTCCTGACATGACAAGCATGTAGGACGACTCTTTCGCTCCATAGTAGATACGGATATTCCCATGATGAAGCTGGCTATCATAGTTATAGTATTTAAGGCTCCCTTTATTCTCAATAAATAGGTCATAATCAAGAAATAGAATGTCTTCGATTATTTCTCTTGGCGAAAATTCAGTCTTATCAAACTGAATTTGAATCCAGTCAAATACAGAACGTAAATGTTCATTTTTTGCCATAGATTTTGATTCAACTTTTTGCCTAATTTTGCCACTCTTAAAATCTCCGAAACCCTTGGAAATACTGAATTCTTTCGATGGTACACCTAACTTGCAGAGGGTGGTGTTACTACACACCCTATCGGTCAAAAATGGTCCGTCCGCATCTACGCTCATTTTCGGCTTTCTGCCTCATGGCTCAGCCGAAAACTCGCTATTAGCCGAACCTATTTTTTGACCTCTTGTTAACAAACCCTAGTAAGCCGGTTTGCATCGACTCTTCAATATCTTGGATTTTCTTTTTTAGGTTGGAATTCTCAATTTTTATCAGTCGCATTTCTCGCTTAAATTCCTGTTTTAAGGCGCTCAGTTCATCGTAGAGCTCATCTATCACTTGGTTTAGGGATTCATGCTCATTGTCTGCTAGACTCCCAAATACGGCTTGTATAGCCTCTTTGAGACCTATTTCAAGTTTTAGGTTAGCTAACTTTTGAAATTGTCTAAGGTCTTCGTCTGTAAAGTCATAGGCAACTGTATAACTTAATTGATGAGTTCTGGGATTTCTACTGATAGGAACTTTAATTTTCTTAAATTCCTTGCCACTTATCTCTTTAATCAGTTGAATCCAATTTTTAAGAGTAGAGGTAGAGTTTAGGCCAGAAATTTGATTGACTAACTCTTTATTGGTCATCTTTTTGTGAAACCTCCGAAATTTTCTTGTGCAACTGAAGAGTTTTCTGTGGTATAATTGTTACATAATATGTTTTGATCTTGGAACGAACGGCACATTTGTTTCAAGATTTTTTTATTTTGTCGAATCCTACCTCCTTTATTAAAATTTTTTAAATCGACTACTAGTTACATACGCTTTTACCTCCTTTTATGCTATAATATTCTCAATGGAATATTTAATCTCAAAATAAATATTCCTTATGGAATAATTCTATTTTATACCGTTTAGAATATTTTGTCAAGACAAAATATACAGAATCGAATATTGAAGAGGAAACAATGTTTAATAATAATTCTTTTGGAGATCGTCTTAAGGAACTGAGAAAGAGTAAGAAATTAACTCAGGTACAAGTTTCTGAGATGATTGATGTACAACAAGGTACTTATTCTCGTTGGGAAAACGGAACTTTAGAGCCTAATTTAGAAGCGGTTGTCAAATTAGCAAAATTATTTGATACCACGACCGACTATTTATTAGGAAAAACGACTTACAGTACTCTAGATGTTGTCCCGCATCCAATCACTAAAATTGATTTGAAAAAATTAAAAGAGTTTAATAAAACAGAACTAAATGATCTGAAGTTTGCTATTGTCATGCATGGGATAAAAAATCATTTTACTGCATTTGACTATATGGACGAGCTAGTCTCTGAATATAATTTAGATGAAGAAGAGCAAGAAATCTTGCAAACTCTCTTTAAAGAGGTTTATGATTATTTTAATGCAGATTGATGGTTTATTTGATTAAGTTTCAATAGGTAGAGATTAGTATATTCTTGTTGGATAATTTTATTTAATGAAGGTTGTTTATAGTTGAAAGGGGAAATAGATGGTCTCTAAAATTGATACAGCTTGGGACTTATTTCTGGAGGGAAAAACATCAGAAGCTAAAAAGTTGGTTGAACAAGATTTTTCCATTGATACCTGTACAGATTTTAGTCTTTTAAATCTGATGGGATATTTATTGTTAGCAGAAAAAGACTATGCCTCGTGTACCCATATCTTTGAGAAATACATTTTATTAGCTCAACAAAATGAAGATAAAGAACATGAACATATTGGCTTACATCAATTAGCGATGATCTACAGAGATCAGGGTGATTTTCATAAGGCTTTAAAGCTCATTGAAGATGAAGAGAAGATAATTGAAGAGCATTTTCCCAATGATAATCTAAAGAAAGCTATAAATAACTACGAACAAGGCTATGTGAGATTGAAATTAAACAATCTTGATGAAGCTCTTACATTCATGAATCTGTCACTGGAACAATCTTTAGAGACTGATGATGTGATTTCTCAGGCTTGTAGCTACAGAGGGTTAGGTGAGATCTATTTAGCCTTGGAAGATAAAGGATTAGCCAACACACATTTCAAACGAGCTATAGAACTTTTCGAAAGCGTTGATGAGTCTGAAGGAATAAAAGAAATTGAGGGTCTTCGGAATATATAGTGGAATTACTTTCTTAATAGTTTAAAAACAACTGGTGTTTAAATCGGATTTTCTGGTGGGATGTTAGGATAATCAATGGTATTATATAAAAGTATCAATCACATACGAGTGATACTTTGGGAAAAAAATAAAATAGTCCAATTTACTTGACCGTGTACTATGGTACATGGTTTATAATATTCAGGGGGTGAAATAAGATGATTTATCGCATTAGTGAGTTTGCAGATAAATGTGGAGTTAATAAAGAAACGATCAGATATTACGAGCGAAAAAATTTATTACAAGAACCTCACCGAACGGAAGCTGGTTATCGGATATATTCATATGATGACGTTAAGCGTGTTGGGTTTATTAAACGAATACAGGAACTTGGTTTCTCTTTAAGCGAGATTTATAAATTACTTGGTGTTGTAGATAAAGATGAAGTTCGTTGTCAAGATATGTTCGAATTTGTTTCTAAAAAACAAAAGGAAGTGCAAAAACAAATAGAGGATTTAAAACGAATTGAAACTATGTTAGACGACTTAAAACAACGATGTCCAGATGACAAGCAATTACATTCGTGTCCAATAATAGAAACATTAACATGAGAGATTAATTAACGAAAGGAGCTTTTTTATGAATAAATTTAAGGTAAACATTTCAGGAATGACTTGTACGGGTTGTGAAAAACACGTAGAATCAGCACTTGAAAAGATAGGTGCTAAAAATATTGAGTCTAGTTATCGTCGTGGTGAAGCAGTATTTGAACTGTCCGATGATATTGAGGTTGAAAGTGCAATAAAGGCGATTGCTGACGCAAATTATCACCCGGGCGAAGCAGAAGAATTTCAATCGGAACAAAAGACGAATTTATTGAAAAAATATCGGCTAAACGTTGAAGGAATGACCTGCACTGGTTGTGAAGAACATATTGCGGTTGCTCTTGAAAATGCAGGTGCAAAAGGGATTGAAGTAGACTTTCATCGCGGAGAAGCACTGTTTGAACTACCGTATGATGTAGACATTGATATCGCGAAAACAGCGATTACTGACGCACAATATCAACCGGGCGAAGCAGAAGAAATACAAGTGCAATCGGAAAAAAGGACAGATGTAAGTTTAAATGATGAAGGTAACTATGATTATGATTACATCATCATCGGTTCTGGTGGAGCTGCCTTTTCATCTGCCATTGAAGCCGTTACTTTGAACGCAAAAGTGGCTATGATTGAGCGTGGAACGGTGGGTGGAACTTGCGTTAATGTCGGATGCGTTCCTTCTAAGACCTTATTAAGAGCAGGGGAAATCAATCATCTAGCAAAAAATAATCCATTTGTGGGATTACACACTTCGGCTTCAAATGTTGATTTAGCGCCATTAGTAAAACAAAAGAATGATTTAGTAACCGAGATGCGAAATGAAAAATATGTGAATTTAATTGATGATTATGGTTTTGAATTAATAAAAGGTGAAGCAAAATTCGTAAATGAAAATACAGTTGAAGTAAATGGCAATCAAATCACAGCCAAAAGATTTTTAATAGCTACAGGTGCTTCTTCAACTGCACCTAATATTCCCGGATTAGATGAAGTAGATTATTTAACAAGCACTAGCTTATTGGAATTAAAGAAGGTTCCAAATCGTCTTACCGTAATTGGTTCAGGATATATCGGCATGGAATTAGGACAACTATTTCATAACCTCGGGTCAGAAGTCACTTTGATTCAAAGAAGCGAGCGTCTATTAAAAGAATACGATCCTGAAATTTCAGAAGCCATTACTAAGGCCTTAACAGAACAGGGAATTAATTTAGTAACAGGTGCAACCTATGAACGAGTTGAGCAAGATGGAGACATTAAAAAAGTTCATGTTGAGATAAATGGTAAAAAGCGAATTATTGAAGCAGAACAATTGCTAATTGCCACTGGAAGAAAACCAAATACAGAATCATTAAACTTACATGCAGCAGGCGTTGAAGTTGGTTCCCGTGGTGAAATTGTCATTGATGATTATCTTAAAACGACCAATTCCCGAATTTATTCAGCTGGAGATGTCACTCTCGGTCCCCAATTTGTTTATGTAGCTGCTTATGAAGGTGGACTTGCTGCTCGTAATGCAATCGGAGGACTAAATCAAAAGGTCAATTTAGAAGTGGTTCCAGGCGTTACGTTTACTTCTCCATCGATTGCAACGGTTGGTTTAACGGAGCAACAGGCAAAAGAAAAAGGATATGAAGTGAAAACATCGGTATTGCCGTTGGATGCTGTTCCAAGAGCGCTCGTTAATCGGGAAACAACAGGTGTTTTCAAATTAGTGGCAGACGCGAAAACATTGAAAGTGTTAGGGGCGCATGTAGTGGCAGAAAACGCAGGAGACGTAATTTATGCAGCAACATTAGCTGTGAAATTCGGTTTAACTGTTGGAGATCTGAGAGAAACGATGGCTCCATATCTAACAATGGCAGAAGGATTGAAGCTGGCTGTCCTAACTTTTGATAAAGATGTTTCGAAATTATCTTGCTGTGCAGGCTAAGGGAACTTTTTTACAACTCCCTATTCAAGTGAACCAGCTAATGCTTTAAGGGATTTTCTAAGTGCATTTGTGGTCACAAAAATAATTTAACACTGATGATTTCGACATTACAGACAACTTAGGTGTCGATTTTTCCACACTTATTAAGAATTTGGAGAAGGGTGATTTATAAGCCCTTTTCCACCATAAAATCCGAATACCCGAAATTGAAAAATTAATGACTTGAAAGTAAAAACTAAGTTCTATACTGTCCAAAAACGTTATAATTTGTCTAAAGGACTTAGCTCTGTATTGTGCAGGGCTAAGTCCTTATTTTTGTATCTATTAGTTAAAAAAATTAGTAAAAATTTTTTTGTACCAGTACTATCTTTCAGAAAAGAAATTTAATACTTTAAAGCAGAAGATTAGATTTAACATAATAATGATTAATGTTAGAATGGAAGATATGTAGAGTTGTAAATTAATTTGTAAAAGTTGATGAATCAATAATGAACAGTATACTCCTGTTACAATTCCACTTAAAAGACCAGGCACATACTTTCTTAGATAAAGAGTCTGGATAATATGGATTATAATGTGATAGTTATATGCGATGATGATAGTTTGATAAATTGTAAAATTACCCAAATAGAAACTATAGGCAAGCAAACATAGAAGGATTAAAAATTCCTCGAACACAATTAAGTTAAACCTATAAGGAGTATAGAGTTCTTTTAAATTTTTAAATTTCGTATTATCAATCATAGAGGACATAAATTTGGGCATAAGAAGAATCTCTTCCATTTCGTGAATCATAAATAAGCTAGGAAAAAGTAAGTAGAATGCCATTTGATCCATATAATAACCTTCTTTATTAAAAATATCTTTATGTTTGATATTATATCACGAAATGAAAGTTGCTATGTAATATTGACACTAAAGATTACAAAAGCAGTTAATTTATCAGCTATTAGTGACACTACAGCGTGTATCGTTTATAATGGAGAGGATGATAGAAATAATTTTGTTTATTTCAAATTTAAGGAGGTAAGTATGCGAATCGGTATATTTACAGATACGTACTTTCCACAAGTGAGTGGAGTTGCGACTTCAATACGTGTATTAAAAGAGGATTTAGAAAGACAAGGTTCCTCATTTTACTACATACGGAAAGAATTACAGCCGTCGTTTTCAAGATAAAGAGCTCATTTCTGAGATTATTTCACAGGTTCTCAATCAAGTTTTATGTGATGGTTTAATTGATCGTTATCTTTTGTTCTGAATACCTTTGTATGAATATGACCGGTTGGGACATATCCTCTATTCTCTGATGATGCTCTTAGGACGATAAGGTATGAAGTGTTACCAAAAAGTTACTAAAATTTGAAAAATCAGTCTATTTTGCAAGATTCAAAATTCTTAAAACCCTATTAAATCAAGGTTATAAGATTTAAAAAATGTAGTTATGGAACTCAAAATCCAGTGTCCGCAAGGACGTGCCGGTTCGACCCCGGCCGCCGGTATAGTATTAAAGACAAGGTTTTCGGACCTTGTCTTTTTCTTTTATTCGTTAAATTGTTAACGTTCAGTTACTAATTTATTACTAATATTTTTGTCATTGTTTTCTGAAAACACTTTGACTATTTTCCTTTACTGTGTTATAATTAACCGGTAAAGTATTTTTTTTTCGATTAATAGAGAGGATAAACGTATGAAAGTGGCTAATCAGATTGATGAGTTTTTAAATTCTATTTTACTTATTTCTGAGAATCAGCATGAAGTTTTGATTGGTTCCTGTACGAGTGGTTTTTCTTTAACCAATACGCAAGAGCATATTTTAATGTTACTTTCAAAGGACAATTATTCAAATTCTGAGCTAGCTAAATTACTAAATGTCAGTCAAGCTGCTGTGACCAAAGCAGTTAAACAATTACTTTCTTTTGGTATGCTGGAAGCTTTGAAAGATGAGAATGATGCTCGTATTGTTTTGTATCGGTTAACAGATTTAGGTCGTCCGGTTGCTGAAGAACATTCTCATCATCATGATCATACATTGGCTGTTTATAATCAAGTTTTGAGTGAATTTTCTCAAGAAGAACAAATGGTTATTTCTAAATTTCTATCGCGCTTATTGGAGGATCTTCGTTAATGCGTTATATTACTGTTAAAGATCTTTCTTTTTATTATGATCATGAGCCTGTTCTTGAAGGAGTTAATTACTACTTGGACAGTGGTGAGTTTGTGACGCTGACTGGTGAGAATGGTGCAGCCAAATCTACTTTGATTAAGGCAAGTCTTGGTATTTTGAAACCTAAGATGGGTACTGTTGAAATTTCCAAGGATAATGTAGCTGGAAAGAAATTACGTATTGCCTATCTTCCGCAACAGATTGCTAGCTTCAATGCAGGTTTTCCCAGTTCTGTTTATGAGTTTGTTAAATCAGGTCGTTATCCTCGCAAAGGATGGTTTCGTCGCTTGAATCATCATGATGAGGAACATATTTTAGCTAGTTTAACGGCTGTTGGAATGTTAGAGCATCGAGATAAACCTTTAGGAGCTCTATCAGGTGGTCAGAAGCAACGGGCTGTCATTGCAAGAATGTTTGCGTCAGATCCAGATATTTTTGTGTTGGATGAACCAACTACAGGGATGGATGCTGGTAGCAAGGATGAGTTTTATGAATTAATGCACCACAGTGCCCATCACCACGGAAAGGCTGTTTTAATGATCACGCATGATCCTGAAGAAGTGAGTCATTTTGCCGATCGCAATATCCATTTGGTGAGAAAACAAAATTCTCCATGGCGTTGCTTTAATGTCCATGAGAAAGATGGAGGTGAGGAGCATGCTTAGTTTATTTCAATATGACTTTATGCAACGGGCCTTGTTGGCGATGGTTGCCATGAGTCTCTTCTCCCCTATCTTAGGTGTATTTTTGATTTTGCGTCGTCAGAGTTTAATGAGTGATACACTGAGCCACGTCTCTCTATCAGGGGTTGCTTTTGGCCTCTTCCTTGGTTTCTCTCCAACTATTTCTACAGTCATTGTGGTCATCATAGCTGCTGTATTTCTAGAGTACTTACGAACAGTCTATAAAGATTTTATGGAAATTGGGACAGCGATTCTCATGTCGACCGGCTTAGCCTTGGCTTTGGTGATCATGAAGGGTGGCGGTAAAAGTTCCATGAGTTTGGACCAGTACCTATTTGGCTCTACCTTGACCATTACGGATGAGCAAGTGCTTGCTTTGTTTATCATTGCAGCCATTGTTTTAGTTTTAACGATTCTCTTTATTCGTCCCATGTATATCCTTACATTTGATGAGGATACAGCTTATGTAGATGGTTTACCTGTGCGTCTCATGTCTATCTTGTTTAATATTGTGACAGGGGTGGCTATTGCCTTGATGATTCCGGCTGCAGGTTCCTTGTTGGTATCTACTATTATGGTCTTACCAGCTAGTATTGCTTTAAAGCTAGGAAAGACCTTCCGTTCGGTTATGCTTCTGGCAGTGGTCATTGGTTTTGTGGGGATGGTCAGTGGTCTCATTCTTTCTTATTACCCGGATACACCGGTTAGTGCGACCATTACCCTCTTATTTGTATCCTTCTTTTTGCTCTCAAATCTTTTTGTTAAATTTAGAAAATAGGTGATCTTATGAAAAAACTTGTATGGCTCGTGTTAGCCTTTTGTAGTCTTCTTTTAGTAGCTTGTAGTGGTGGTCAAAATCAGTCAGGGAAATTGAAAGTCATGACGACTTTCTATCCTGTATATGAATTTACTAAGCAAGTCGTTGGAGACGAGGGAGATGTGGAGCTCTTGATTGGCTCTGGTTCGGAACCCCATGATTTTGAATTGTCTGCCAAGGGTCGCGCAAAAATCCAAGAGTCAGATGTCTTTGTCTATGAGAACGAGAACATGGAAACTTGGGTGCCTCAGTTGTTGAAATCAATGGATGGCAAGAAAACAAAGGTTGTCAAAGCGACGGAGAATATGCTTCTTTTACCAGGTGGTGAAGAAGAGCATGACCATGAGGGAGGGGAAGAACACCATCATGAGTACGATCCCCATGTCTGGCTTTCTCCACAGAGAGCCATTAAAATGGTAGAAACGATTCGTGATCAACTGGTGAAACAGTACCCAGATAAAAAGGCTAGCTTTACAGCAAATGCGGATGCCTATATTGCCAAGTTGAAAAAATTGGATGACAGTTATACGAAGAGCTTATCTGAAGCGAAACAGAAAAACTTTGTCACTCAACACGCAGCTTTCCGTTATTTGGCCTTGGATTATGGCTTGAATCAAGTCTCTATTTCAGGTTTGTCACCAGATAGTGAACCGTCTGCGACTCGTTTGAGTGAATTGACAGAGTATATCAAGAAGAACGACATCAAGGTCATCTACTTTGAAGAAAATGCTTCTAAATCCTTATCGAAAACCTTATCTGCTGAAACCGGTGTGGATCTAGCTGTTTTGAATCCATTAGAGAGCTTGACAGATGAGCAGATGAAAGATGGTGAAGACTACATCTCTATCATGGGAGCCAACCTCAAATCTTTGGAGTTAACAACGACTCAAGCCGGAAAAGAAATCGCTCCAGAAGAGGAAGAAGACACCAAAACAGTAGCCAATGGCTACTTTGAGGACAGTGATATTAAGGACCGAACTCTTTCAGACTATGCGGGAGACTGGCAGTCTGTGTATCCTTATCTAAAAGATGGAACCTTGGATCAAGTCTTTGACTACAAAGCCAAATTAACTAAGTCCAAAACAGCTGAGGAGTATAAAGCCTACTACACCACAGGTTATAAAACAGATGTCGAACGGATTGTCATTACAGACAAAACCATGACCTTCTATAAGAATGGGGAAGAGAAGAAGTTCGAATACCGCTATGCTGGGAAGCATACACTAACCTATACAAAAGGGAATCGTGGAGTGCGTTATCTCTTTGAAGCAACTGATCCAAATGCGGGTGAATTCAAGTATGTTCAATTCAGTGACCACCAAATTTCTCCTAATAAGGCAGCTCGCTTCCACATTTTCTTCGGTGGGGAAAGTCAAGAGGCTCTTTATAAGGAATTAGAAAATTGGCCTACTTACTACCCAAGTGACTTGACAGGATTTGAAATTGCACAGGAAATGTTAGCCCATTAATCAAATAGAGAAGGAACCAGCTGGTTCCTTTTTTGATAGTAACAGAAACTTGTCAATTTGCTAGAAAAAGGATAAAATAAGGCTTATAGAATAGATTGAATGTGGGGAGATTCATGATGAAAAAGTATCGTTTGCTATTGTTGCTTTCTGCTCTACTGTTTTTCCTTGGATCCTGTGGTGATAAAAAGCAGGAGACAGGATCTGAAAGTAAAGAAAGTACAGTTCGTCAATCGAAGGATAGCGCAGCTACTAGTGAAACAAAGAAAGTTGAGAGCTCTAGTGATAAGAAAGAAAAAACAAAGATGGATATTGAAGCAATCGCTCAAGGGGATTATAGTAGTGTAGCTGGTGTCTGGCAAGATGATAAGGGGAATAAACTCGTCTTTGATCAAAATGGTTTGGTCTCTAACGAATATGAGTCTTATGGCCTCTCTTTGACAGACTATGGAACTGTTTCAGGAGGAGTCTACGGAGGAATCACAGGTGGATTTCTGATGGAATTCATCCCTGCTGGGCTTACGATTGATGATCAAACGGACGAAAATGGAGAGGTCGTCTTCCATGATGATTCTGATGCTAGCAAGGACCGTCTCTGGACCGGAACTGGAATGTACAGTTTTACGGAACAAGGTTCTTTCCTCTATAAGGTCGGCGACTAGCTAGTATATGTGTAATGAAAAAGAATGAAGAGTGTCCTACTCTTCATTCTTTTTTAGATTTTAGGGAGCCAAGAAAGGTGGAAGTCTAACTTCTCTGCTTTTAAGAGGTCTTGGTGCCTCACTCTGTCGATTCTTTTTCCATCAAGGGAAACATCTTGAAGAAAGTGTGCCTGGGCTGTGTGGGCTGTGCTATGGATATGCAGCCATTTTTTCTCTTGAGGGAGATAGAGGCGCAGGTGTTTGAAGAGGGGGATTCCTAGGTCATAGACTGGCTTGCCTGGACAAGTCGGATAGAGTCCCAAAACCGACCAGATATACCAAGAAGATAGACTGCCATTATCTTCATCTCCTGGATAGGCTTGGAAGCTTGGCTGGAAGGCTTCTTTGCGAAGGGCTTGGATCAGGACGCTAGTGTATTCCGGGTGTTGGCTATAGCGAAAGAGATAGGGGATGTGAAAGCTCGGTTGGTTTGAAATGGCAATTTGCCCAAAAGGAGCTTGGGCCATCTCACTCATTTCATGAATTTCGTAGCCATAGCCCGTCACCTCATAATGCGGTGCTTGAGTGGCTAGTCGAGTTAAATAGTGGGTGAAGCCTTCTTCTCCACCAAAAAGTTGCTTGAGGCCCTCGATGTCGTGAAGGGCGCCTAAGGTTGCCTGAATGGCAGAGCACTCTGCATAGTCGCGTCCCCAACTGATGGGCGAGAAGTCTGGTCTAAAATGACCTTTCTTATCTTTGGCCCGAATATAACCTGTTTCTGGATCAAAGAGGGTTCGATAGGAAAGACTAGACTGGGCATATTCTTTGGCCAACTCTTCCTTGCCAAGTAGCTGGGCAGTTTGGGCAATACAAAAGTCGCTATAGGAGAAGTCAATGGTGTGACTCACGCTTTCGTGATAGTCGGTGGATAGATAGCCTAACTCCTGATATTCTTTAGCTCCTCGTCGACCATAATGACCATCTGGATCCTCTTTCCTAGCTGTATCCAACATGGCTTCAAAAAGCTCCGTGTGGAGGTCGGGGGCTAGGCTTTTCTGAATAGCATCTGCAATGACCCCGTCAATGAGGGTTCCAGGCATCATGCCTCTTTCGTCCGGCGCTAGCCATTTAGGGAGGAAACCGGTATCCCGGTAATGGCTGAGGAAGCCTTCGAGAAATTCCTGATAGAGCTCGGGATAGACTAGGCTATAGAGAGGGAAGGTGGTCCGGAAGAGGTCCCAGAAGCCCAAACTAGTGAAGTATTTTCCTTCTTGAATGCGGTTGTGAGCGAAGTCGCGATGGACTGCTTTCCCCTCAGGGGTCACTTCATAACAAGTCTGAGGAAAGAGCAGACTACGGTAGAGACAGTGATCGAAAAAGGTTCGATCCTCTCCACCTGTATCTAAAATTTCAAATCGGTCCATTAGCTCTTGCCACTGGTGGCTGACTTCTTCTTTTATCTCTTCAAAGCTAGCTTTAGGGAGGTGAGATTTGGCCAACTCAGAGTTAATAAAGGAAGTGCCTAATCGAGCTTCCAGCGTGGGGCTGTCAAACTCTAGGATCAAATCTTGACCCAGCCAGTGAGTTCGGGTGATAGCTTGGTCGAATTTGAAATGAAGATAGAAAGGAAAGTCTTGTTGGTCTGTATGATTTTGGTCTAGGATGTGGAAGTGAAGATCCGTTTCTCCGAATTTCACCTCAGTTAGTCCATTGGGACAGTGCAAGGCAAGCGCTAGTGTAGACGGCCCTTTAAAGCGAAGGAAGGCTCCATAAAGGCTTGGCGTCACCTCTGAGTGGATTTGATAGCGCTCTGAGGTGAGGGCTAAATAATGGGGCTGAAAGATAGCTTCTTGGATCCGGTAACTGCTCTGTCTAAAATAGAGGTCTTCTTGACTCGGAATATCTGTTAGTGGGGTAAGGAGACACCAAGAAAAATCCCCAATCCAAGGGCTAGGCTGATGGGTCAAGCGGATGCCTTGAAAGATTGGAAGGTTGGGGTTGAAAAACCAAGCACCCTGTTCATGTGTCGTCTGTGGGAGAAAATAATTCATCCCAAAAGGAACTCCTGTGTAAGGGAGGGTGTTGCCGTTGGAATAAGCTGAGTGATTGTCTGTTCCTAAGCGGGTATCAATGCGAGTAATATCGGTCTTCATGCGGGACCTCCTATTTCATACTAGAGTCTTCAAGCCCTTTTCTTTCTTTATTTTAGCAGAAGCTACTCAAATCGGAAAGTCTTTTTCAAAACTAGAAAAGTTTGTAGAAAAAGGGCTATAATTTGCGTATGTATTTCCCCTTTGAAATCTTTTATACTGAATAGGAAAGAATCGACGAGTGTGAGGAAAACAAATGACCTATTCAAAAGAAATCGTTAGAGAATGGTTGGATCAAGTAGCAGAACGTGCTAAGGATTACCCTGAATGGGTAGATGTCTTTGAGCGTTGCTATACAGACACTTTAGACAATACCGTTGAAATCTTAGAAGATGGCTCAACTTTTGTACTGACGGGAGATATCCCAGCTATGTGGTTGCGTGACTCAACGGCTCAATTGAGACCTTATCTTCATGTGGCTAAAAGAGATCCTCTCTTGCGTCAGACCATTGCAGGTCTGGTCAAACGTCAGGTGACATTGATCCTCAAGGATCCCTATGCTAATTCCTTCAATATTGAAGAGAACTGGAAGGGTCACCACGAAACAGATCATACAGACCTCAATGGCTGGATTTGGGAACGCAAGTATGAAGTGGATTCGCTTTGCTATCCCTTGCAATTAGCTTATCTCCTTTGGAGAGAAACTGGTGAGACTAGCCAATTTGATGAAACTTTTGTTACGGCGACCAAGGAGATCCTTCATCTCTGGACGGTGGAGCAAGACCACAATAACTCACCATACCGTTTCGTCCGTGATACCGATCGTAAGGAAGATACCTTGGTAAATGATGGTTTTGGCCCTGACTTTGCTGTGACAGGCATGACCTGGTCAGCCTTTCGTCCGAGTGATGATTGTTGTCAATATAGCTACTTGATTCCGTCCAATATGTTTGCAGTCGTTGTCTTAGGTTATGTCCAAGAAATCTTTGCTACATTGAATCTAGCTGATAGTGAAAGCATCATTGCTGACGCTAAACGTCTGCAGGCTGAGATTCAAGAAGGGATCGAAAATTACGCCTACACGACTAACAGCAAGGGCGAGAAGATCTATGCCTTTGAAGTAGACGGTTTAGGAAATGCTAGCATCATGGACGACCCTAACGTACCAAGTTTGTTAGCTGCTCCCTATCTTGGTTACTGTGATGTGAACGATGAGGTCTATCAAGCCACTCGTCGCACCATTCTCAGCCCTGAAAATCCCTACTTCTACCAAGGAGAATACGCTAGCGGTCTCGGAAGCTCTCATACTTTCTACCGCTATATCTGGCCGATTGCCCTGTCGATCCAAGGTTTAACAGCTACAGATAAAGCTGAGAAGAAATTCTTGCTTGATCAGTTGGTTGCTTGTGATGGTGGTACGGGTGTCATGCACGAAAGCTTCCACGTAGATGATCCGACTAAATACTCGCGCGAATGGTTCTCTTGGGCCAACATGATGTTCTGCGAATTAGTCTTGGATTACTTGGATATTCGTTAATGAGCTGTCGCTCAACAGATTCTTCTAAAGAATCACAAATCTATTTTTAAATTTAAGTTAGAATGAGGTTTTACTCATGGAAAATGTTGTTGTACATATCATCTCTCACAGCCACTGGGATCGTGAGTGGTATCTACCTTTTGAAAGCCACCGCATGCAATTGGTGGAACTGTTTGACAATCTGTTTGATCTTTTTGAAAATGATCCTGAATTCAAGAGCTTCCACTTGGATGGCCAAACGATCGTCCTTGATGACTATTTAGAAATTCGTCCTGAAAACCGTGACAAGGTGCAGCGTTATATCGACGAAGGCAAACTCAAGATTGGACCCTTCTATATCTTGCAGGATGATTACTTGATTTCCAGTGAAGCTAACGTCCGCAATACCTTGATTGGACAAGCGGAATGTGCCAAATGGGGCAAATCTACGCAGATCGGTTATTTCCCAGATACCTTTGGAAATATGGGACAAGCTCCTCAAATCCTTCAAAAGTCAGGCATTCACGTCGCAGCCTTTGGTCGCGGTGTCAAACCAATCGGATTTGATAACCAAGTCCTCGAAGATGAGCAATTTACCTCTCAATTTTCTGAGATGTACTGGCAAGGGGCAGATGGTAGTCGTGTGCTGGGCATTCTCTTTGCCAACTGGTACAGTAACGGGAATGAAATTCCAGTGGATAAAGACGAAGCCTTGACTTTCTGGAAACAAAAATTGGCGGATGTCCGTGACTATGCATCGACCAACCAATGGTTGATGATGAACGGCTGTGACCACCAACCCGTTCAACGAAACTTGAGTGAAGCCATTCGCGTCGCTAATGAACTCTTCCCTGACGTGACCTTTATTCACAGTTCCTTTGATGACTACGTGCAAGCAGTAGAAAGTGCCCTTCCTGAACAATTATCAACCGTCACAGGTGAGTTGACCAGTCAGGAAACGGATGGTTGGTATACTCTGGCGAATACCTCCTCTTCACGCGTTTACCTCAAACAAGCCTTTCAAGAGAACAGCAATTTGCTAGAGCAAGTGGTGGAACCTTTGACCATCATCACTGGTGGACATAACCACAAGGATCAATTGACCTATGCCTGGAAGACGCTCTTACAAAATGCACCGCATGATAGTATCTGTGGCTGCAGTATTGACGAAGTTCACCGTGAAATGGAAGTTCGTTTTGCCAAGGTCAATCAAGTTGGAAACTTCGTCAAAACCAACCTTTTGAACGAATGGAAAGAGAAACTTGCGACTCAGAAAGCCCAGAGTGAGCATCTCTTTACGGTTATGAACACTGGCTTGCATGGCAAGGTGGATACCGTCAGTACGATTGTCGATGTAGCTGTTTGTCCATTTAAGGAATTGCACCCGACAGAAGGCTTCAAGAAAATGGCCGCTCTGACCTTGCCAGACTATCATGTAGAGGATTTAGATGGGCATCTTGTAGAAGCTGAGATTGAAGACTTGGGGGCAAGCTTTGGCTATACCTTACCTAAGGATAAATTCCGCCAACCCTATATTGCGCGTCAAGTGCGCGTGACGGTTCCAGTTCACCTATCACCTCTTTCTTGGACCACCTTCCAGCTTCTGGAAGGAAAAGCTTCCCATCATGATGGGATTTACCAAAATGGGGTTCTCGATACACCATTCGTAACTCTCAGTATTGATGATGGCTTGACCCTTTACGATAAGACGACTAACGAAGCTTACGAAGACTTCATCCAATTCGAGGATCGTGGGGATATTGGAAATGAGTATATTTACTTCCAACCAAAAGGAACCGAGCCAATCTATGCGGAGCTGAAAAGCCATGAGATCTTGGAAAACAATGCTCGTTATGCCAAAATCTTGCTCAAGCATGACTTAACCATCCCAGTCAGTGCAGATGAAAAATTGGATGCGGAGCAAAGAGGCATTATTGAGTTTATGAACCGAGAGGCAGGTCGTTCAGAAGAGGTGACAACCATCCCTCTTGAAACAGTGATGACCGTCTTTGTGGATGACCCGCAGATTCGCTTCAAGACGCGCTTCACCAATACAGCTAAAGACCACCGTATCCGGCTCTTGGTCAAAACTCATAACACTCGACCAAGTAACGATTCTGAAAGCATCTATGAAGTTGTGACACGGCCAAATAAACCAGCAGCTTCTTGGGAAAATCCTGAAAATCCACAACACCAACAAGCCTTTGTCAGCTTGTATGATGATGTTAAAGGAGTGACAGTATCCAATAAAGGATTGCACGAGTATGAAATTCTTGGAGACGACACCATGGCTGTAACCCTTCTCCGTGCTTCAGGTGAACTCGGTGACTGGGGCTACTTCCCAACACCGGAAGCTCAGTGCTTGCGAGCTATCGAAGTTGAGTTTGCAGTAGAGTGCCACCAAGCTCAGGATCGTTTTTCAGCTTTCCGTCGTGCCAAAGCCTTCCAGGTGCCATTTACAGCTCTTCAAGTTGCAAAACAAGAGGGTAGCGTTGCAGCAACGGGAAGTCTTTTTAACCATCCGGTACTGAACTTGCCACAAGTATGCCCAACAGCCTTTAAAGTTGCTGAAAATGAAGAAGGTTACGTTCTTCGTTACTACAACATGAGCCAAGAAAACGTTCGGGTATCTGAAAAACAACAAACCATTCTTGACTTGCTGGAACGCCCATATCCAGTTCATTCAGGACTATTGGCACCACAAGAAATTCGTACAGAATTGATCAAAAAAGAAGAAATTTAATTTCAAAAAGAAACCATAAACAGAAAGGAGGAGCGAAAAAGTAAGAACAAACTACTGACTCGCTCCTTTTTACAGGTGAAAGCCATGACCCTTGCAACCATTGATATTGGAGGAACTGGGATTAAGTTTGCCAGTCTAACTCCTGATGGAAAGATTTTAGATAAGACCAGCACCCCAACTCCAGAGACTCTGGAAGAGTTGCTAGCTTGGTTAGAGCAACGCTTGTCAGAACGTGACTATCGTGGGATTGCTATGAGTGTGCCAGGAGCCGTTAATCAAGAAACAGGAGTGATTGAAGGAATTAGTGCCATCCCTTACATTCATGGTTTTTCTTGGTATGAGGTCCTTGCTCATCATAAGCTTCCTGTCCATCTAGAAAATGATGCCAACTGTGTTGGACTGAGTGAACTGTTAGCTCATCCTGAAATTGAAAATGCAGCCTGTGTCGTGATTGGTACAGGAATCGGTGGCGCTCTGATTATCAATGGTAAGCTTCACCGCGGTCGTCATGGTTTGGGTGGAGAGTTTGGCTATATGACAACCATCGAACCAGCAGAAAAGCTCAATAACTGGTCACAACTTGCTTCTACAGGAAACATGGTTCGCTACGTCATTGAAAAGTCTGGTCAGTCTGATTGGGACGGACGAAAGATTTACCATGAGGCTGCAGCAGGAAACACCCTCTGCCAAGAAGCCATTGAGCGTATGAATCGTAATCTTGCTCAAGGATTGCTCAATATCCGGTACCTGATTGATCCAGATGTGATTAGCCTAGGTGGTTCTATCAGTCAGAACCCAGATTTTATCAAAGGGGTGCAAAAAGCGGTAGACGCCTTTGTGGAAAGATATGAAGAATATACCATCGCTCCAGTTATTCAAGCCTGCACCTACCAGGCAGATGCCAATCTCTACGGTGCCCTTGTCAACTGGTTACAGGAGGAAAACCAATGGTAAGTTTTACAGGACTTAGTCCCAAACAAGCCCAATCTATCGAAGCATTAAACAATCACATTTCTCTACCAGATGTAGAAGTGGCGGTCGCTCAGTCTGACAAAGCTTCTATCTCTATCGAGGGTGAGAATGGGCAGTATCAACTGACCTACCGCAAACCTCATCAACTCTACCGTGCCTTGTCTGTACTGGCAACAGCTTTAGCAGAAGGGGACAAGGTAGAGATTGAAGAGCAGGCGGCCTATGAAGATTTAGCCTATATGGCAGACTGTTCACGCAATGCCGTGCTCAATGTCACATCTGCCAAGCAGATGATTAAAGTCTTGGCTCTCATGGGCTACTCAAGCTTTGAGCTCTACATGGAAGACACTTATCAAATCGAGGGGCACCCTTACTTTGGTTATTTCCGTGGAGCTTATGCTGCTGAAGAGTTACAGGAAATCGAAGCCTACGCCCAGCAGTTTGACATGACCTTTGTCCCATGTATCCAAACTTTGGCTCACTTATCAGCCTTTGTCAAATGGGGCGTCAAAGAAG
This sequence comes from Streptococcus viridans, assembly GCF_900636365.1. Lineage (NCBI taxonomy): Bacteria > Bacillati > Bacillota > Bacilli > Lactobacillales > Streptococcaceae > Streptococcus > Streptococcus viridans. The sequence goes on from NZ_LR134266.1 coordinate 157,493, forward strand.
TACAAGAACTCCGTGATGTAGAAGACATTCTCCTCATTGGCGAAGAAAAAGTCTATGACCTGATTGATGGCATGTTTGCGACGTTGTCTAAACTACAAACTCGCAAGGTCAATATCGGAATGGACGAAGCCCACTTGGTTGGTTTGGGACGTTACCTTATCCTAAACGGTGTGGTGGATCGTAGTCTTCTTATGTGCCAACACTTGGAGCGCGTGCTGGATATTGCGGACAAGTATGGTTTCCACTGCCAGATGTGGAGCGATATGTTCTTCAAGCTCATGTCAGCAGATGGCCAGTACGATCGTGAGGTAGAAATTCCAGAGGAAACGCGCGTTTATCTTGACCGTCTTAAGGACCGTGTCACCTTGGTTTACTGGGATTATTACCAAGATAGCGAGGAAAAATACAACCGAAACTTCCGTAATCACCACAAGATTAGTCAGGATATCGCCTTTGCAGGTGGTGCTTGGAAATGGATTGGTTTTACACCACACAACCATTTCAGTCGTCTCATTGCAGTAGAAGCCAATAAAGCCTGCCGTGCCAATCAGATCAAGGAAGTCATCGTGACGGGTTGGGGAGATAATGGTGGTGAAACAGCTCAGTTCTCTATTCTACCTAGTTTGCAGATCTGGGCCGAACTCAGCTATCGAAATGATTTAGAGCGTTTGTCTGCTCATTTCAAGATCAATACAGGTCTATCAGTTGAGGACTTTATGCAGCTGGATTTGGCCAACCTCTTACCAGATCTACCAGGAAATCTAAGTGGTATCAATCCTAACCGCTATGTTTTTTATCAGGATGTTCTCTGCCCAATTCTTGACAAGCACATGACACCTGAACAGGACAAACCACACTTTGCCAAAGCAGCTGAGATTTTGTCTGATATTAAAGAAAGAGCAGGCATCTATACTTATCTTTTCGAAACTCAGGCCCAGTTGAATGCTATTTTAAGTGGCAAGGTTGATGTGGGACGACGCATTCGTCAAGCCTATCAAGCAGATGATAAAGAAAGCTTGCAACAAATTGCCAGAGAAGAATTACCAAAATTAAGAAGTAAGATAGAAACCTTCCACAAGCTCTTTAGCCAGCAATGGTTGAAAGAAAACAAGGTCTTTGGTTTGGATACCGTGGATATCCGCATGGGTGGACTCTTACAACGGATTAAGCGAGCAGAAAATCGTATTGAAAACTACCTAGCAGGTGACATTTCTCGTATTGATGAACTAGAAGTAGACATCTTGCCATTTAATGATTTCTATGCAGATAAGGACTTCGCAGCAACGACTGCCAACCAATGGCATACCATTGCAACAGCTTCGACCATTTATACGACCTAATCCAAAAGGCTGTCTTTAAAGAAAATGATGTTGAAGGAGGAGAAAGATGTCCGATGGAGACATTTCTTCTCCTTTTTTCTCCATTTTTAAGGCTATGTCATAAATTTGTAGAATTTTTTCTATAATTAGGAGTTTGAAAAAGTTTTCATAGAGTTTTATAATAAAAAATGTAAACGTTACCAAAAAATAAAATGACAAAGGGGGGAGTCAGATGAAAAAGTTTGTTAAGACCTTGAGAGAAAATCTCATTTTCTTCTTAATGGTTTTACCAGGTGCAGCGTGGTTGATTTTATTCTTCTACATACCTGTTTTGGGAAACGTTGTCGCATTTAAAGACTATCATATCACCGGAGAGGGATTTATTGATAGTGTAATGAAGAGTAAGTGGGTAGGATTTGATAACTTCAAATTCCTCTTTAGTTCTAAAGATGCTTATATCATTACAAGAAATACCGTCCTTTACAACCTAGCCTTTATTTTCTTGGGCTTGATTGTTTCTGTTGGGATTGCCATCATCTTTAGTGAGATGCGTTCCAAACGGTTGGTTAAAGTGTTTCAAACATCAATGTTGTTCCCCTATTTCTTGTCATGGGTTATCATCAGCTTCTTTACAGATGCCTTCTTAAACGTCGATAAAGGCTTGATTAACCACATCTTAACATCACTTGGGATGAAAGGAATCAACTTCTATACAGAGGTTGCCATTTGGCCAGCGCTTCTCCTCTTCTTAGGAATCTGGAAAGGCTTTGGTTATAGCAGTGTTATGTACTATGCAACCATCATGGGAATTGATCCAACCTTCTACGAAGCAGCAACAGTGGATGGAGCATCTAAGTGGCAGCGAATCCGCCACATTACCATTCCTCAGTTGTCTTCCTTGATTACGGTCTTGACTATCCTTGCCATCGGAAATATCTTCCGTGCTGACTTTGGATTGTTCTACCAAATCCCACATAACTCAGGTGCCCTTTATAGTGTGACAAACGTAATTGATGTCTATGTCTACAACGGACTTGCTAAATCAGGAGATATTGCGATGGCCGCAGCGGCTGGTCTTTACCAATCAGTTGTCGGATTGATTCTCGTTTTACTTTCTAATATTGTAGCACGTCGGATTGATAAGAATGCAGCACTCTTCTAGAAAGGAGGATACCATGGCAAAATCAAAAATTAAAAAAGAAAAAGTTGATAATGTTGGGATCCACTCCTTCAGTAAGAAAGCAGACCTCTTCTTTAGTAGCATCGTCGGCTTGGTTGCTCTATCCTGTATCTTGCCCTTCATCTTCGTTGTCATGATTTCCTTGACAGATGAACAAAGTTTGGCGATTCACGGCTTTCAATTTTGGCCTGCTAAGTTTGGTGCAGATGGCTATCTTTTCCTTGTTCAATTTAAGGATAAGATTCTTCAAGCCCTCTTTATTACCTTGTTTGTGACGATTGTAGGGACAGCATGTAATGTCTTCATTACAACGACCTACGCCTACGCAATCTCTCGTAGAACCTTTAAGTACAGAAACTTCTTTACTGTCTTTGCCCTCTTGAGCATGCTCTTTAGTGCAGGGATGGTACCAGGTTACATCGTTACCACTCAGTTGCTTCATTTAGGAGATACGGTTGGAGCCCTCATCATTCCGATGTTATTGAGTCCTTTCAATATTATCTTGATGCGGACCTTCTTCAAACGGACGATCCCAGAAGCTATTCTTGAGTCTGCTCGGATAGACGGAGCCAGTGAAACACGGATCTTCTTCCAGATCTGTTTGCCACTTTCTCTCCCAGGGATTGCGACCATCAGTCTCTTTACAGCGCTCGGCTTCTGGAATGACTGGTTCAACGCCCTCCTCTATATCAAGAGCGAAAATCTCTATCCCCTTCAATACTTGCTGATGCAAATCCAAAATAATATGGATTACATTTCTAAATCAGTTGGTGCATCTAGCCAAATTGCTGGTGCGGTCCAATCCCTTCCTAAGGAAACTGGACGGATGGCCATGGTGGTGGTGGCAACAGTTCCAATCGCTATCCTCTATCCATTCTTCCAACGTTACTTTGTAAAAGGATTGACCATCGGTGGTGTGAAAGAGTAAGCAAACCTTTCTCACCCACCCTTCATAATGTTAATAAAGAAAAATAAAAAAGGAGTTTTTCTCATGAAAAATTGGAAAAAATATGCTTTAGCTTCTGCTAGCGTTCTCGCACTTGGAGCAACTCTTGCTGCTTGTGGTAACTTGACAGGTGATAACCAAAAATCATCTAAGAGTGAAGATGGCAAAACAGTTATCAAAATGTACCAAATCGGTGACAAACCTGATAACTTGGATACCTTGTTAGAAAATGCTAACAAGATCATCGAAGAAAAAGCTGGCGTTAAATTAGACATCCAATACCTTGGTTGGGGTGACTACGACAAGAAGATGAACGTTATCATTTCATCTGGTGAAAGCTACGATATTGCTTTCGCAAACAACTATGTCATCAACGCTCAAAAAGGTGCTTATGCTGACTTGACAGACTTGTACAAGAAAGAAGGAAAAGAGCTTTATGAAGCACTTGACCCAGCTTACATCAAAGGGAATACTGTAAATGGCAAGATCTATGCTGTTCCAGTTGCAGCCAACGTTGCATCTTCACAAAACTTTGCCTTCAACGGACCACTTCTTGAAAAATATGGTATTGATGTTTCAAACGTCACAGACTATGCTTCTCTTGAACCAGTCTTGAAAGCGATCAAAGAAAAAGATCCAAACGTTGTTCCATTCGCAATGAACAAGAGCTACGGTGGACCTTCTGATGACTTCGATTACATTGCAGTAGATGGACTTCCATTCGTTGTCGATTTGCAAGGTGACACAACTAAGATCGTTGACCGTTACACGATTCCACGTTATGTTGAAAACTTGAAGACTCTTCATAAATACTATGAAGCTGGTTACATTCCAAAAGACGTAGCTACAAGCGACACTGGATATGACCTTTCTCAAGATACTTGGTTGGTACGTGAAGAAACAGTAGGACCTGCTGACTACGGTAACAGCTTGCTTACTCGTGTAGCAAACCGTAAGATCGAAATCAAACCATTCACTCAACTTTACAAGAAGAACAACACTACTCAAGTTGCAAACTTTGTCATCTCAAACAACTCTAAGAACAAAGAAAAAGCAATGGAAGTATTGAACCTCTTGAATACAAACCCAGAACTCTTGAACGGTCTTGTTTACGGACCAGAAGGCAAGAACTGGGAAAAAGTTGAAGGTAAAGAAAACCGTGTGAAAGTCTTGGATGGCTACAACGGAAACACTCACATGTCTGGATGGAACACAGGTAACAACTGGATTCTTTACATCAACGAAAACGTAACGGATGAGCAAATTGCACAATCTAAGAAAGACTTAGAAACTGCAAAAGAATCTCCAGCACTTGGATTCATCTTCAACACTGAAAACGTGAAATCAGAAATCACTGCCCTTACAAACACTTTGAACCAATTCACAAGTGCCATCAATACAGGTACAGTAGATCCTGAAGTTGAAATTCCTAAGATGCTTGAAAAATTGAAATCAGAAGGTGCCTACCAAAAAGTCTTGGATGAAATCCAAAAACAATACGATGAGTACCTTGCTGCTAAGAAATAAGCTAGCATTACTTGCTTAAGTCTATCAAAAGACTTTGAGGTCTTCGCACTTCAAAGTCTTTTCTGTTGATGATTTCGAAATCGAAACCATCAGGGAAAATATGCTATAATATAGGGTATAATCATCATTTGTACTAGGGAAACTATACTAACTTGATTGAAGTTCCCGTCTACAGCAAATGAACATGGAGACGAAATATGGGAAGAATGATTGAATTTATTTTTACAAGGGTCTATTTAGCCATGCTGGCAACAGGAATCTTTTGGGCGCTAACCTTTTGTGGAGGCATTCTATTTGGATTTGGGCCCGCTAGTGCAACGATTATGAGTCTATATGCCGAACATGGATCTGATCACAAACAATATGCTTGGTCTGAAGCTTGGTCGCTCTATAAAGAAAATTTCCGTCGGGCCAATCAGGTTTTCTATACATTTTTTTTGATCGAAGCCATTCTTATTTATGGTATGTATCTGATGGTTCAATTGCCCCACTTGTCCCTATTTCAGATTTTTATCCTATTGGTCAATTTGATTTTCTTGTTGGTGGCTCCCCTGACTTTTGCAGTCTATCTCAAGCTTCAAGTCCATTTTGACTTGTCCTACCTCAACAGCTTGAAGCTGAGCTTTATTGGTGCTTTTCTGGATATTCGTGCAGTGACCAAGTTTCTCTTGGGGACCTTCCTCCTAGGGGTTGTCACCCATTTCGTTCCGGCTTTATTTTTCTTTGTTTTACTGGGCTTGTGGCATTTCTTTGTCAATGATATTTTTCAACCCGTCTATGAAACAATTCGCTCTAAAGTGGTTTCTTAATTATGAAAAAAATATGGTTAGCAACACTTTTGAAATTCTATGCCTATATCATGGTGGGGATCATCACGACTTTAGGTGTGACGGTATCTTTGGTCTATTGGCATAATCAGAAAGCAGAGACAGATCGAATCGCTCAGTTGATTTCCTCGCGCTTGACTGCTGAGGTAGAGGATATTTATAGGAGATCTTCTCAATGGGGGAAGAGTCTTGTAGAGAATCCTGCCAAGCTCGAAGGAGTCTACAAGTATTTTTCAATGACGCCTTCTGAATACGAAAGCTGGCGATTGGATAATTTTTTCTCCAATTATATTCAAGTTTCGCTGCACCGTAATGTTGAAACTCTGTATTTGGAACACGATGTTATTGATCAAATTGATTTGGTGTTAAATGACTATACGACTGTGTTTGTCTCCAGTAAAAATAAAAAAGGAGGGCAACAAGTTCCAGCGGATCAATACATAGCTAGTTCACAAGCAATCCCAGTCTCCTTGACGGATGTGACGACTGGCGAAGATATTGGACTAGCCTACATTAAAGTCAATCCAGCGCTTTTGGATTCTGTTGTCGACAATATTCAAGACACCATTCCAGTTGCCGTCCAGATTTATAATCCCTTGGGAAAGATTTTTTACCAGAGGGGAGACATCAATCCAGAAGATCATAGTCAGTGGATTGTGCGAGATACTGCTTACGGCTATCAAATCTGGGTTGGGATTCCGACCTCTTACACGGTTCGAACAGCCTTGTTTAGTTTTACCTGGATGATTTCGGTCGCCTTAATCCTGTTCTTGGTCTTGTATCTCTTGCTGCAACGAATTTTCCGTAATTACCAAAAACAAGTTTTGGATTTGGTAGATACCATGGAAGCTATCAGCCAGGGGGATTCTGAGCGACGGATCAATGTGGATACCAAAGAGCAGGAGCTCCTTTTAGTTGCAGAAACGACCAATGCCATGTTAGACAATATGGACAAGTCTATCCGGGATATCTATCAGCTACAACTGAGTCAAAAAGATGCCAATATGAAAGCCTTGCAAGCGCAGATTAATCCGCATTTCATGTATAATACCATGGAGTTTATTCGCATGTATGCAGTCATGCAGGATCAAGAAGAATTAGCCGATATTATTTACGAATTTAGTAGTCTTCTTCGAAACAATATTTCAGAGGAGAAGGAGACGACCATCGAAAATGAGTTGGAATTTTGTAGAAAATACAGCTATCTCTGTATGGTACGTTATCCAAAATCGATTGCTTATGGCTTTAAAATTGAACCCGGTCTAGAAGAGATGGTCATTCCGAAGTTTACTCTTCAGCCATTAGTGGAAAATTACTTCGTCCATGGGATTGATCACAAGCGCAAGGACAATGTCATTAGTATCAAAGTCCGTCGTGTTGGAGAAGCGGTGGAAATTCGTGTTCAAGACAATGGGAGAGGAATGGAATCGAGCCAATTGCAACGGATCCAACAAATATTGAGTCATAGGGATCCTCGAGAGGAAGTAGAAGAGAGTAAGGGACGGCAATCCATTGGGATTGTCAATGTCCACGAGCGTTTCCTTCTCTACTTTGGGGATCGTTACCACATTCAAATTACATCAGAAAAAGGAAAAGGTGTTCTCTATACGATTACCATCGAGGACACTTAAGAGGAAAGAATCGTGTATAAAGTCTTATTGGTTGACGATGAATATATGATTACTGAGGGGTTGAAAAAACTGATTCCCTTTGAAAAATGGGACATGGAGGTTGTTTACACAGCAGAGGATGCAGATCAAGCCTTGGCCTATGTTGCGGATTATCCAGTGGATATCGTGATTACAGATGTCAATATGCCAGGAAAAACAGGTCTGGAAATGATTGATCAAATGCAGTCCATGCTTCCCCATGCAGCTTATATCATTATGTCAGGTTACCAAGATTTTGCTTATGTAAAAAAAGCCTTAAACCTCCGGGTAGCAGACTATCTGTTAAAGCCTGTCAATAAGGTGGAGCTGGGGAATATCCTAGAAAAATTATCCCAAACTCTGAAAAAACCAGATCAAGCGACGGCCAATCGGCTCCTTCATGAAGATTGGTCAGAAGAAGAGTTCGAACAAGCCATCCGAGGAAGAAAACAACTCTGGATTGGAGTGGATAAGGAAAGGAAAGGCTTTGCCAGTTCGTCTTATCAGGTCTTAGGGAAAAATCTTCAACTCTATCTTTCCGATGAGGATGAAGGAGCTTTCCTACAGCGCCGTTTCCAAGCACCTTATAAGGAACATTTTCAACAATTTAAAGAGCTTGTTGAACGAAGTCTGTTTTATGGGGATCTCCCATTGGAGGAAGAAGATGGTGTCTTTAATTACTATGAACCCATCTACCGTGTCATCATTCAGGGGAATATCCAGCAAATTTTGGAGGAGTTAAACTGGTTAGAAGAAACTGTGAAAAGCCATACTCCAAAAGTGGCGATAGCCAAGCAACTCTTTATTCAGTTCATTATGGATGTCTTTCATTTATTTGAACACCTGCACGGTGATGACCTGACAGAAATTGTGAAAGCCGTTCATGATACACCGACTTTCGAGGATCTTGTTACCTGCGTTCGGAACCAATTGGAGAGTTTCTTCTCTCAATATCGGATGAACAATAATGTGGCGACCGTCCTAGAAGTAATTGGACGCGACTATCGGAAGGAACTGTCGCTCAAGGATATCAGCAAAGATCTCTATATCAATCCCGTTTATTTAGGGCAATTGATCAAACGTGAGACCAATTCCACCTTTGCAGAACTCTTGAATAAACAACGGATCAAAGCTGCCCAACAGTTGCTTTTATCCACAACGGAAAGTATTGAAGATATTTGCTATGAGGTCGGCTACAGCAATGTCGGTTACTTTTACAAGGTATTCCGCAAGTTGTGTGGCAAGTCTCCTAAAGCCTACCGTCAACAAATCGGCGTAGAGGAAAGTGATTAATCTGTAAACATGAAAAATACCCTCCATTGATTAAAAATGGAGGGTATTTTTTAGTTGCTTCTTCCGATCAAAATCGTAGCAGAAATCGTGACTTGAGTCAGATCGGTCCAGTCAATTTGAGCTGGATCGACATGAAAGAGGAGAGGCGTCATGCTCAGAAGAGCCTCCCGCAATGCTGGAGTCAGTTCGAACCTTTCCTGGCAATGGATGGTATTTTCAATCGTAAAATGATCAGAAAAATGTTGAATAATCTGCTCATTGGAGTAATCTACCTGGTCTAGGTGGTCCTTCACCTTTTGACGAATCTCTTGCAGATGGGTGGCAGTTGGGATGACCTTGATGAGGCGACCATCTGGGGCCAGGACCCGTTTAAATTCCTGATAATTTGCTGGCGAAAAGATGTCTAGGAGGAGGTCCATGCTCTGGTCTAAAAGAGGGAGATGAGCCAGGTCTCCGACAAACCACTTGACCTTCCATTCCTGGTCGCTTTTGGCAGCCAGTTGGATCGATTCCTTCGACAAATCAAAGGCGTAAAAGGAATGGTCTGGATGCCGCTCTTGTAAGCTGCGCGAATAGTAGCCTTCCCCGCAACCAATATCTAAAATGTTGACTGGATGGGCCAGTGGAGACAAGCATTCTGACAGGGCATTAAGGATATGGTCGTAGAAACCATTCTCTAGAACGAGTTGCCGGTTTTGGAAATTTTCTTTGTCATAGTCCTTGGAGGCCTTCACTTGTGGCGCCAAGTTCACATAGCCAAACTTAGCAAGGTCAAAGGAGTGGCGGTTGGGACAAGCCAAGCTTTGTTGGACCAGGTCAAGGGCTTCTTGACAGATGGGACAGGCAAAAGCCGTTGCAGTCTGAAATCGTTGTAATTTTGGTTTGATCGTCATGATACTTCTAGTGTACCAAAAAACCTCTGAAAGTCATAGCTTCAGAGGTCTTCTTTTTAATAAGTCAAAACAAAGTATTTTTTCTTACCGCGACGGATAACGGTCAATTCGTTTTCCAATTTATCGCTATCGCTCAAGACATAGTCAAGGTCTTGGATGCGGTCGCCATTGATGTAGATGGCACCATTTTGGACATCTTCACGAGCTTGACGTTTGGAATTGACTACGCCAGAAGTTACAAGCAATTCTACGATGTTGAGGTTCTCGTCTGCTTGGACCTGGTAGTTTGGTACACCACGAAGTCCTTGTTTGAGTTCTTTGACAGAAAGGTTTTTGATATTTCCTGCAAAGAGTTGCTCCGTAATGTTGAGGGCTTCCTTGTAAGCTTCTTCACCGTGAACGAGGGTGACCACTTCACGCGCCAAGATCTTTTGAGCCAAGCGTTCGTGTGGAGCAGCCTCAAACTGTTTACGAATCTCCTCAATCTCATCCAGTGACAAGAAGGTAAAGATTTTCAAGAAGCGAACAGCGTCAGCGTCCATGACATTCATCCAGAACTGGTACATTTCATATGGAGAAGTTTTGTCTGCATTGAGCCAGACCGCATTTCCTTCTGATTTACCAAATTTCTTACCGGTTGCGTCTGTGATGAGGGGGACAGTGATCACGTGACCAGTTTTGTCTGCCTTACGGCGCATCAACTCTGTACCAGCTGTCATATTTCCCCACTGGTCAGAACCACCGATTTGCAGAGTGACATTGTGCTCTTGGTTAAGGACAAAGAAGTCGTAGCCTTGCATGATTTGGTAGGCAAATTCAGTGTAAGAAATCCCTGTTTCAATCCGTTTCTTCACAGATTCCTTGCTCATCATGTAGTTGACAGTAAAGTATTTTCCGATGTCACGAAGGAAGTCAATGAAGCTGATGCTGCCAAACCAGTCGTAGTTATTGACCATGACAGCCTTGTTTTCCCCATTTTCAAAATCTAAGAAACGAGACAATTGCCCTTGGATAGAAGTGACCCAACCATCTACAGTCTCCTTAGTTTGTAAACTGCGCTCGGCATCTTTGAAAGAAGGGTCTCCAATGAGTCCGGTCGCACCACCGACAAGCGCATAAGGTTTGTGGCCTGCCAATTGTAAGCGACGACTGGTCAGGATTGCAACAAGGTGCCCAAGGTGCAAACTATCAGCAGTTGGATCGTAGCCAGTATAATACGATACTTGTCCTTCTTCTAGGGCTTTACGCAAAGCATCTTCGTCAGTCGTTTGGAAAATCAAACCACGTTCTTTTAGCTCATCAAAAATGTGCATCGTTCTCTCCTTTTCTAAGCTACTGGCCGGATCGATGAAAACAGTCCAGTATCTGTATGGTTTCTCTCTATTTTACCATAATGACTTGAAATAGCAATGAAAGGACGAAAAAAATCCGATTGGAAACAGTGTTCTCAACTTTAGGAATTGAAAAGAAAGTGGTCCATTTGGTATAATAGGAAGGACAAGGAGAAATAGAGTGAGTCAAATAAGAGAATTTTTTACAAAGTGCGGGAAGAAAATAAAAGGCTTCTTTGCCAAGATGACTGTTGAAGTCAATGAGAAAGAAGACAAGGAGGGCTGGTCACTAGGAGATTTCGTAGCGACAGTTCTCCGAACCATGAAGCTCCTTTGGGATGTGTTATTGGTGTTTGCTTTAGGTGGCCTCTTGTTTGGAGCAGGGATTGCGATTGGGTATGCGGCCAGTCTATTTAATGCGACAGAAACACCGGATCCAACCCAATTGGTTCAACAAGTACAAAATATTTCGAGCGTTTCAAAGATTTCCTACTCAGATGGGAGCATTATTTCTGATATTGACAGTGACTTGATTCGGATCCCTGTGCAAAAGGATGCAATTTCGGACAATGTCAAAAAGGCTGTTATTGCCACAGAGGATGAAAATTTCAATAGCCACAATGGGGTTGTTCCGAAAGCCGTAATCCGGGCCACCTTGGGTTCAGTTGCTGGAGTCGGTTCCTCTAGTGGGGGTTCGACTTTGACCCAACAGTTGATTAAACAACAAGTTGTGGGAGATGCACCGACTTTCTCACGGAAGGCTGCTGAGATTATCGATGCCCTTGCTCTTGAGCGGGTAATGGATAAGGACGAAATTTTAACGACCTACCTCAATGTGTCTCCATTTGGACGAAACAACCGTGGACAAAATATTGCTGGAGTGGAAGCGGCAGCTCAAGGGATTTTTGGAGTTTCTGCCAAAGACTTAACCATTCCACAAGCGGCCTTTATTGCTGGTCTGCCACAGAGCCCAATTGTCTACTCGCCTTATGCCTCTGATGGAAGTCTCAAAACTCCAGAAAATCAAGCTTTAGGCTTGGATCGCGCCAAGGATGTCTTGTACAACATGTATCGAACAGGGGCTATCACTAAGGAAGAGTACGACCAATATAGTCAATATGATTTAAGTAAGGATTTCCTTCCGTCAAATGGCATCGAGAAGACGCCACACGACTACTTGTATTTCCAAGCCGTAAGTGAAGCGGAAGAGGCCATGTATGACTATTTAATCAAGAGGGACAATGTTTCGAGTCATGACCTAAAAAACAATTCGACAGTTAAATCTTATCAAGAGTTGGCGAAGAAAGAATTGAGAGAGGGTGGCTATACGGTCCAAACCACTATCAACAAAGCTATCTACAATGCCATGCAAGAAGCAGTTGCCAATTATGGAGGCATCTTGGACGATGGAACGGGTACGGTAGAAGTCGGGAATGTCCTTATGGACAACCGAACAGGAGCGATTCTTGGCTTTGTTGGGGGACGGAATTTTGACGGGAATCAGAATAACCACGCTTTTGACACAGAGCGTTCTCCAGGTTCTACTATTAAACCCTTGCTAGCTTATGGAATCGCCATTGACCAAGGCTTGATGGGAAGCAATAGCATCGTCTCCAATTACCCAACTAACTTCTCTAGTGGAGAGCCAATTATGCACGTGGATAACCGGGGGACTGGGATGATGGACCTTCGAGAGGCCCTCAATACCTCATGGAATATCCCAGCTTATTGGACCTATCGTACTCTCCGTGAAAAGGGTGTCGATGTCCCAGGCTATATGGAAAAAATGGGCTACGATATCGCTGAGTACGGCATTGAAAGTCTGCCAATGGGAGGCGGGATCGAAGTAAGTGTCGCCCAACATACAAACGGTTATCAAACCATTGCAAATAATGGAAATTACCAAAAACGCTACATGATTGAAAAAATCATGGATCGCAATGGGGAAGTGGTCTACCAACATGAGAGCAAACCAACCCGCGTCTACTCAGCAGCAACTGCGACTATCATGCAAGACCTGTTAAGAGGTGTCATCAGCTCTGGTGCGACAACGACCTTTAAGAGCCGAATCAGTCAGGTCAATCCAACTCTTGCAAATGCCGATTGGATTGGGAAAACCGGAACTACCAATGAGAATGGAGATATGTGGCTCATGCTGTCTACTCCAAATCTTACCTTAGGTGGCTGGATTGGACATGACAACAATGCTTCCATGGCTCCGTTGACAGGCTACAATAATAACGCAAGTTACATGGCCTATTTAGCCAATGCCATCTACCAGGCGGATCCAGCTGCTTGGGGGGTGCAAGATCGCTTTACCCTAGATAGCAGTGTTATTTCATCGACTGTTCTGAAATCTACAGGACAACGACCTGATCGTGTCAATGTCAATGGTCGTGATATCGATGTGTCGGGTGCGACGGTTACCAGCTATTGGGCTAAAAATGGCGCTCCACAAACGACCTACCGCTTCGCAATTGGTGGATCGGATAGTGATTATGCTAGTGCCTGGGCTGGAATTCTAGGCGGTTCAGCAAATCCTTCCAATGGAAATCGCAATAGCAACCGGACAAACAATTCTAGTACGCCAAGCAGTTCGAACACGACAACTAGTTCATCATCTAGTGGACAAAACAGATAAAAATAATGAGGTGCAATACCATAAAATCGTTTTCATGTCTAGAGAAAACCTTGTGTTTTTTGTGAAAGTACGATATAATAAGAATAAGTAATTTGTCGTGCGCTTTATTTGAAATATTGTCCAAATAGAAGCTTACAGCAGTTAAATCAAACTTTATAAAAGTCGATTTAGCTGCTCTTTTTGTGCCTATTTTTAGAAAAAACCGGGCTTGTCACACAAACTTAATCTTTCTAAAAATTCCAAAAAGGATGAATGATACGGAGGAGATTTCTTCTCACGTGATGTAGATCACACCCCTTCATAACATCGTTTCGACTGGATGAGAACTATTCTGATGTAGTCAGAAGCGATCTAGAAACCGGATCTTCAGAGAGGGGTTTCCCCTAGCTGGTATCCTAGTATAGAAAAGGAGTTAAAACTTTGGCAGGACATGACGTTCAATACGGGAAACATCGGACCCGTCGTAGTTTTTCAAGAATCAAAGAAGTTCTTGATTTACCAAATTTGATTGAAATCCAAACGGATTCATTTAAAGATTTTCTGGATCATGGTTTGAAAGAAGTTTTCGAAGATGTATTGCCAATTTCGAACTTCACAGACACAATGGAGTTGGAATTCGTCGGCTATGAAATCAGAGAACCAAAGTATACTTTGGAAGAAGCACGTATCCATGATGCGAGCTATTCTGCCCCAATCTTTGTAACCTTCCGTTTGGTCAACAAGGAAACTGGCGAAATCAAAACTCAAGAAGTCTTCTTTGGTGATTTCCCAATCATGACCGAAATGGGAACCTTTATCATCAACGGTGGAGAGCGGATTATCGTATCTCAGCTCGTCCGTTCACCAGGTGTCTACTTCAATGATAAGGTGGACAAGAACGGTAAGGTTGGCTATGGATCAACGGTTATTCCAAACCGTGGAGCTTGGCTAGAACTTGAAACAGACTCAAAAGATATTGCTTACACTCGTATCGACCGTACGCGTAAGATTCCATTTACGACCTTGGTTCGTGCCCTTGGTTTCTCTGGAGACGACGAGATTTTTGATATCTTTGGGGATAGCGAATTGGTTCGCAACACTGTTGAAAAAGATATCCACAAAAACCCAATGGATTCTCGCACAGATGAAGCCCTCAAAGAAATTTATGAGCGTCTTCGTCCAGGTGAGCCAAAAACAGCGGAAAGCTCACGTAGCTTGTTGGTAGCCCGTTTCTTTGACCCACGTCGTTATGACTTGGCCCCAGTTGGTCGCTACAAGATCAACAAGAAACTTAATATCAAGAACCGTTTGTTGAACCAAACTCTTGCAGAACCATTGGTAGATGCAGAAACAGGAGAAATCCTTGTAGAAGCTGGTACAGTGATGACCCGCGATGTCATCGAAAGCATCTCAGAACATTTGGACGGTGACTTGAACAAGATTGTCTACACTCCAAATGATTCAGCAGTATTGACAGAACCAGTCGTTCTTCAAAAATTCAAGGTTGTGGCTCCAACTGATCCAGACCGCGTTGTCACCATCATCGGCAATGCGAATCCAGATGATAAGGTTCGTACCATCACTCCAGCCGATATCCTTGCTGAAATGAGCTACTTCCTGAACTTGGCTGAAGGTCTTGGCCGCGTGGATGATATCGACCACCTTGGAAACCGTCGTATCCGCGCCGTTGGTGAATTGCTTGCCAACCAAGTGCGTCTTGGACTTTCACGGATGGAACGTAACGTTCGTGAACGCATGTCTGTTCAAGATAATGAAGTGTTAACACCTCAACAAATCATTAACATTCGTCCAGTAACTGCAGCAATCAAAGAATTCTTTGGTTCTTCACAATTGTCTCAGTTCATGGACCAACACAACCCGCTTTCTGAGTTGTCCCACAAACGACGTTTGTCTGCCTTAGGGCCTGGTGGTTTGACACGTGACCGTGCTGGATATGAAGTCCGTGACGTGCACTACACTCACTATGGTCGGATGTGTCCAATTGAAACACCTGAAGGACCAAACATCGGTTTGATCAATAACTTGTCATCCTACGGACACTTGAACAAATATGGTTTCATCCAAACACCATATCGTAAAGTAGACCGTGAAAAAGGTGTGGTCACTAACGAAATCGTTTGGTTGACGGCTGATGAAGAAGATGAGTACATTGTGGCCCAGTCCAACTCTAAGTTGAACGAAAAAGGTGGTTTTTCTGAGCCAATCGTTATGGGACGTCACCGTGGTAACAACCAAGAGTTCCCATCTGATCAAGTCGACTACATGGACGTATCTCCAAAACAGGTAGTTGCCGTTGCAACAGCATGTATTCCGTTCTTGGAAAACGATGACTCCAACCGTGCCCTCATGGGTGCCAACATGCAACGTCAGGCTGTGCCATTGATCGATCCAAAAGCGCCTTACGTGGGTACAGGTATGGAATACCAAGCAGCCCATGACTCAGGAGCTGCAGTCATTGCTCAACATGATGGTAAGGTTATTTATGCGGATGCAGACAAGGTAGAAGTTCGCCGGGAAGATGGATCCCTTGATGTTTACCATATCCAAAAATTCCGTCGTTCAAACTCAGGAACTGCCTACAACCAACGTACCCTTGTAAAAGTTGGCGATGTCGTTGAAAAAGGCGACTTTATCGCAGACGGTCCATCGATGGAAAAAGGGGAAATGGCCCTTGGTCAAAACCCAATCGTTGCCTACATGACTTGGGAAGGTTACAACTTCGAAGATGCCGTTATCATGAGCGAACGCTTGGTGAAAGAAGATGTCTATACATCTGTTCACTTGGAAGAATTCGAATCAGAAACGCGCGATACTAAGTTAGGCCCTGAAGAAATCACTCGTGAAATTCCAAACGTTGGGGAAGATGCTCTCAGAAACCTTGATGAAATGGGAATTATCCGTATTGGTGCGGAAGTGAAAGAAGGCGATATCTTAGTTGGTAAGGTGACACCGAAGGGTGAAAAAGACCTTTCTGCTGAAGAACGTCTCCTCCACGCTATCTTTGGAGATAAATCTCGTGAAGTGCGGGATACTTCTCTTCGTGTACCTCATGGTGGAGATGGTGTCGTTCGCGATGTCAAGATCTTTACGCGGGCAAACGGAGATGAATTGCAATCGGGTGTCAATATGTTGGTTCGTGTTTACATCGCACAAAAACGTAAGATCCGCGTCGGAGATAAGATGGCCGGTCGTCACGGAAACAAAGGGGTTGTTTCTCGTATTGTTCCTGTTGAAGACATGCCATATCTTCCAGATGGTACACCGGTTGATATCATGTTGAACCCACTTGGGGTGCCATCACGTATGAATATCGGTCAGGTTATGGAACTTCACCTTGGTATGGCGGCTCGTAACTTGGGCATCCACATCGCAACACCAGTCTTTGACGGAGCAAGCTCAGAAGACCTCTGGGATACTGTTCGTGAAGCAGGTATGGATAGCGATGCCAAGACCATTCTTTACGATGGCCGTACAGGTGAGCCATTTGACAACCGTGTTTCTGTCGGTGTCATGTACATGATCAAGCTTCACCACATGGTTGATGATAAATTGCACGCTCGTTCTGTCGGACCATACTCAATGGTTACCCAACAACCACTCGGAGGTAAAGCTCAGTTTGGTGGACAACGTTTCGGGGAAATGGAAGTTTGGGCCCTTGAGGCTTATGGTGCGTCTAATGTCCTTCAAGAAATCTTGACCTACAAGTCAGACGATGTCAACGGACGTTTGAAAGCTTATGAAGCGATTACCAAAGGAAAACCAATTCCAAAACCAGGTGTGCCAGAGTCCTTCCGAGTACTCGTAAAAGAATTGCAATCACTTGGATTGGATATGCGTGTCTTGGATGAGGATGACAAGGAAGTCGAACTTCGCGATCTTGACGAAGGGGAAGACGACGATGTCATCCACGTAGATGATCTAGAAAAAGCACGTGAAAAAGCAGCTAAGGAAGCTCGCGCAGCTTTCGAAGCTGAAGGGAAAGAAGATTAATAAAATATGTAGTTCAAGAGGGGAGAAGACCTGAGAAGGTTCTCTATCCCCAAGCTTTAGGGTTGAAGGTGTGAAGGAAGTTCCTTCTCTCCTTCACCAAAAGCAGAAGAACATACAATTGAGAATGAACATAAAGAAAGGTAAGAAATAGTGGTTGATGTAAATCGTTTTAAAAGTATGCAAATCACCCTAGCTTCTCCAAGCAAGGTCCGTTCATGGTCTTATGGAGAGGTCAAGAAACCTGAAACAATCAACTACCGTACATTGAAACCAGAACGCGAAGGTCTCTTTGATGAAGTCATCTTTGGACCTACAAAAGACTGGGAATGTGCGTGTGGAAAATACAAACGGATCCGTTACAAAGGAATCGTTTGTGACCGCTGTGGTGTGGAAGTGACACGTGCCAAGGTTCGTCGTGAACGCATGGGGCACATTGAGTTGAAAGCACCTGTATCACACATCTGGTACTTCAAAGGGATCCCTTCTCGTATGGGATTGACCTTGGATATGAGTCCTCGTGCCCTTGAGGAAGTCATCTACTTCGCAGCTTATGTGGTCATCGATCCAAAAGATACACCGCTTGAGCACAAGTCTATCATGACCGAACGTGAATACCGTGAACGCTTGCGTGAATACGGACCAGGTTCCTTTGTTGCCAAGATGGGGGCAGAAGCGATCCAAGACCTCTTGAAACAAGTGGATTTGGAAGCTGAAATTGCTGTCTTGAAAGAAGAATTGAAGACTGCAACTGGTCAAAAACGTGTGAAGGCTGTTCGCCGTTTGGATGTCTTAGATGCCTTCTACAAATCTGGGAATAAACCAGAATGGATGGTCCTCAATATCCTTCCTGTTATTCCACCAGATCTTCGTCCGATGGTCCAATTGGATGGTGGGCGTTTTGCTGCCTCTGACTTGAACGACCTTTACCGTCGTGTGATCAACCGGAACAACCGTTTGGCTCGTTTGCTTGAGTTGAATGCTCCTGGGATTATCGTGCAAAACGAAAAACGGATGCTCCAAGAAGCGGTTGACGCTTTGATTGACAATGGTCGTCGTGGTCGTCCAATCACAGGACCAGGTAGTCGCCCACTGAAATCATTGAGCCACATGCTCAAAGGGAAACAAGGACGCTTCCGTCAAAACTTGCTCGGTAAACGGGTGGACTTCTCAGGACGTTCCGTTATCGCCGTTGGTCCAACTCTTAAGATGTACCAATGTGGTGTGCCACGTGAAATGGCCATCGAGCTCTTCAAACCATTTGTCATGCGTGAAATCGTTGCGCGTGATATCGTACAAAACGTTAAAGCGGCTAAACGCTTGGTAGAACGTGGAGATGAGCGTATCTGGGATATCCTAGAAGAAGTCATCAAAGAACACCCAGTTCTCTTGAACCGCGCACCGACCCTTCACCGTTTGGGAATCCAAGCCTTTGAACCTGTCTTGATTGATGGGAAAGCCCTTCGCTTGCACCCACTTGTCTGTGAAGCCTACAATGCCGACTTCGACGGGGACCAAATGGCCATCCACGTACCGCTTTCAGAAGAAGCCCAAGCAGAAGCTCGTATCTTGATGCTGGCTGCTGAGCACATCTTGAACCCGAAAGACGGGAAGCCAGTTGTTACCCCATCTCAGGATATGGTATTGGGGAACTACTACTTGACCATGGAAGAAGCTGGTCGTGAAGGCGAAGGAATGGTCTTCAAAGACCGTGATGAAGCGGTTATGGCCCTTCGCAATGGCTATGTTCACTTGCATACCCGCGTCGGAATTGCGACCGATAGCTTGAACAAGCCATGGACAGAAGCTCAACAACACAAGATTCTCTTGACAACTGTTGGGAAGATTCTCTTTAACGATATCATGCCTACAGAGCTTCCATATCTTCAAGAGCCAAACAATGCCAACTTGACAGAAGGCGTTCCATCTAAGTACTTCTTGGAGCCTGGTCAAGATGTCAAAGTAGCGATTGAGCAATTGGAATTAAACGTTCCATTCAAGAAGAAAAATCTTGGAAATATCATCGCAGAAATCTTCAAACGCTTCCGTACAACAGAAACATCTGCTTTCTTGGACCGTTTGAAAGACTTAGGTTACCACCACTCAACCCTTGCTGGTTTGACAGTGGGGATTGCCGATATTCCAGTTGTTGAAGATAAGGCTGAAATCATTGAAGAATCTCACAAACGTGTAGAACAAATCACGAAACAGTTCCGTAAAGGGATGATTACAGATGATGAGCGCTACAATGCCGTTACAGCCGAATGGCGTGCAGCCCGTGAGAAACTGGAAAAACGCTTGGTAGATAACCAAGATCCGAAGAACCCAATCGTTATGATGATGGACTCTGGAGCCCGTGGTAACATCTCCAACTTCTCACAGCTTGCCGGTATGCGTGGTCTGATGGCTGCTCCAAACGGACGGATTATGGAATTGCCGATCCTGTCAAACTTCCGCGAAGGTTTGTCAGTACTCGAAATGTTCTTCTCTACTCACGGTGCTCGTAAAGGAATGACCGATACGGCTCTCAAGACAGCCGACTCAGGTTACTTGACACGTCGTTTGGTTGACGTTGCCCAAGACGTTATTATCCGTGAGGATGACTGTGGAACTGACCGTGGACTTGTGATCCGTGCCATTACTGATGGCAAGGAAATGATCGAGCCCCTCGAAGAACGTTTGACAGGTCGTTATACCAAGAAATCGGTTAAACATCCTGAAACAGGTGCAGTCATCGTTGGTCCAGATACTTTGATTTCAGAAGACCTAGCACGTGAAATTGTCAATGCTGGTGTTGAAGAAGTGACTATCCGCTCTGTCTTTACATGTAACACCCGTCATGGTGTCTGCCGTCACTGTTACGGTATCAACTTGGCGACTGGTGATGCGGTTGAAGTTGGTGAAGCAGTCGGAACCATCGCTGCCCAATCTATCGGGGAACCTGGTACACAGTTGACCATGCGTACCTTCCACACGGGTGGGGTTGCCTCAAATACCGATATCACGCAAGGTCTTCCTCGTGTCCAAGAAATCTTTGAAGCCCGCAATCCGAAAGGGGAAGCGGTCATCACTGAGGTCAAAGGGGAAGTCACAGCCATTGAAGAAGATGCTTCTACACGGACCAAGAAAGTCTTTGTTCGTGGTGCGACAGGTGAGGGAGAATACGTTGTCCCTTATACAGCCCGCATGAAAGTCGAAGTGGGAGATCAAGTCTCTCGTGGTGCGGCATTGACAGAAGGATCTATCCAACCAAAACGTCTCCTTGCCGTTCGTGATGTCTTGTCTGTTGAAACTTACCTCCTTGCGGAAGTACAAAAAGTATACCGTAGCCAAGGGGTGGAAATCGGTGACAAACACATCGAGGTAATGGTGCGTCAAATGATCCGTAAGGTTCGTGTTATGGATCCAGGAGATACAGACCTTCTCATGGGTACCCTCATGGATATCACAGACTTTACAGATGCTAACCGTGATGTAGTCATTTCTGGTGGGGTTCCTGCAACGGCTCGTCCAGTCCTTATGGGAATCACCAAGGCCTCTCTTGAAACCAATAGTTTCTTGTCAGCAGCTTCCTTCCAGGAAACAACCCGTGTCCTCACTGACGCAGCCATTCGTGGTAAGAAAGACCATCTCCTTGGACTTAAGGAAAATGTTATCATTGGTAAGATTATTCCTGCTGGTACAGGTATGGCTCGTTACCGTAACTTGGAACCACAAGCAGTCAATGAAGTCGAAATTATCGAAGAAGTTCCTGTTACTGAAGCAGTAACTGAAATGGTTGAATCAACTGTAGTGGAAGAAAATTAATCATAAAAGAAGTTTACTGAATGACAGTAGGCTTCTTTTTTTCTGCCTGAAAATGGGAGCGGTACTTCAAGTTTTTCCTATAATACCGATCTATTAAAATGCAAAAAATAAATATATATTGATAAAAATGCATAAAACAAACTTCAAAAAGTGCTTTCAGAATCATTTGATTGTTAAAATAAATATGGTATAAAATCCAGTTATTTCAAGGAATTTCCGGATTTTAAACTTATGAATATTACACATAAATTACAGATTATTAAGATTCGATTAAATGTATTACGAAAGTATTGAGATAGTTTGACTTTTGAAGCTATTGGAGGTAGAATGGATGGGAAAAATGTTATTGATTTTGTTAAAAAAATCACAAGATGAAAAAGGTGAGATGATGAAAAAGATTAAAGTGATGGTTGTTTTTGGGACGCGTCCAGAAGCTATTAAAATGGCTCCCCTGGTTTTAGAGCTCCAAAAGCAAAGTGAGACCATTGAAACGATAACAGTGGTAACTGCTCAGCATCGTCAAATGCTGGATCAAGTGCTAGAGACCTTCCATATTCAACCGGATTACGATCTAGATATTATGGGGAAAAACCAATCTCTTCTAGATATTACGGCTAAAATCCTTGAAAAATTTGACCCAGTGGTGAAAGAAGTGCATCCGGATATGATTTTGGTTCATGGGGACACAACGACGACTTTTGCGGCCAGTCTTGTTGCCTTTTATAACCAAGTCCGTATCGGTCATGTAGAGGCGGGTCTCAGGACTTTCGATAAGTATTCGCCTTTCCCTGAGGAAATGAACCGTCAAATGACGGATAACCTGGCAGATCTCTATTTTGCCCCAACCAGTGAAAGCAAGGCCAATCTTCTTATGGAACATCATCCAGAGTCGGCCATTTTCATTACGGGGAATACGGCGATTGATGCCCTGCGATTGACAGTACAAGAGGATTATCACCACCAGGTGCTTGATCAGTTAGATCCGGAGAAGAAACTGGTCTTAGTGACCATGCACCGTCGGGAAAACCAAGGCCAACCGATGCGAGCAGTGTTTGGTGCCTTGAGAGAAATGGTGGATGCTCATCCGGAGTTGGAAGTTGTTTATCCAGTCCATCTCAGTCCAGCTGTTCAAGAGGCGGCAAAGGACATCTTAGGAGACCACGATCGCATTCATTTGATTGCGCCTTTGGACGTCTTTGACTTTCATAACCTCGCATCGAGAAGTTACTTTATTATGTCTGATTCGGGAGGAGTTCAGGAGGAGGCCCCTTCCTTAGGCAAGCCTGTCTTAGTCCTTCGGGATACGACCGAACGTCCAGAAGGCGTCAAAGCTGGAACCTTAAAATTGGTCGGAACCGATCCTGAGCGCGTGAAGGAAGAAATGACTGCTCTGTTGACGGACCCAGATCTGTATCAAAAAATGGCTTCGGCCCGAAATCCATATGGAGATGGGAAGGCATCTGAGCGGATTGTTCAAGCCATTCAACACTATTATGGCCTCGTTGCCTTGGTGTCTGAACTTAGAGAGGGAGAGGTTTAGGAATGAAAAGAAGGAATCATTTAGGAGACTGGATGCTTATTTTGGTCGGTTTTGAATTGGCCATCCTGCTCTACTGTCTATTCTTTGCACGTGAAATTATCATAGAGGAAGCTCTCTTCCTCGTGCTAGCCTTGTTTGCTTCTTTGGTCCTATCCAATTTGTTACTTACTTGGACGATTTTAATTTCAGTCGGTTTAGGAATTGTCTTTCTGGTAGCAGGGGTCGTGTATATCCCTGCAAACCAAGGACTATTATTACTTTTCTCTTTCCCTATTCTGGTTGGAATGCTATCAAAAATCCGCTACTACTTATTTAAAGAAGTTGCAAAGGTTCAAAATCAAGAAGAAGACGCTGAAGTTACCTACCGTGGCTTACTGGAACACTCAGATGTTCAACAGGAACAGAAATTACAAGCCCTATTGATCCATTGGTCTCATGAGGAACTCTTCTATCAAATTCATCCTCGTGAATACAATCGGACGCTAAACCAAATTCATTATCTGATTGGTCACCATCTGATACAGGATGAGAGACTTTATTATGTTTCAGACGGCAATTTCCTAGTACTTACGAATAGTCAGCAACGAAATTTGCAAGAATATTATCAGCTGTATTTAAAAAATCAATTAGAATCTCTGGTCTTTAAGGGAGAAGATGGCGATCAAGCTATTCAATTCCAAAAAGGATACCTGGTGGTGGATTCGACCAATCGGACGAAATTTCATAGCTACCAGGAAGCCATTAGTAACTTGAAACGTCAACTTGAAACGGATATTATTGTGGAATATTAGGAGGGACCGATGACTCTTACAAATCTATTTTTTGGGCTGGCCCTAGGGATTAGTCTATTCTTTGCTGTATGCTTTTGTGCATTATTTATTGCCTATTTGGTCATCTACCATCGGGTAAACAAAAACTTTAAGGCGGTGGACCATGATTAGTCAAATTTTAATGATTTTCACCTTGATTTCTATCTGGTTATCTCTAGCCTGGGGCTTGGTGATCCTGATTTCAGCGGTTCAATTCTGGTTGAAACACAGTGATTTCCGTGTGGATACGAGCCCGCTTCTCTATTATCCAAAAGTAACCATCGTGGTACCTGCTCATAACGAAGATGTTGTGATTGCACAAACTGCTAAGGCCATTTTGGACATGAATTACCCTCATGATCGTGTGGAATTGCTTCTCTTTGCTGATAACTGCTCAGATCGTACCTATGAGGAGTGTCTGGCTGTCAAAGCCCTTCCTGAATACGCTGGACGGGATGTGACCATTATTGACCGTACTGGTACAGGTGGGAAAGCTGGGGTCTTGAATGATGCCTTGAAGATGGCGACAGGAGATTATATCTGTGTCTATGATGCGGATGCAATGCCTGAGAAAAATGCTCTTTATTTCTTGGTCAAGGAAGTTCTTAAAGATCCAGAACGTCATGTGGCTTCATTTGGACGCAACAAGACGAGAAATGCCAACCAAAATTTCTTGACGCGTTGTATCAACCAAGAAATCGTCGTGACCCAACGGGTTCATCACGTCGGGATGTGGAATCTCTTCAAAATTGGACGGATTCCAGGAACCAACTTTATTATCCAAACAGAATTTGTCAAAAGTATCGGTGGGTGGAAGAATGGTGCCTTGACGGAAGACACGGATATTTCCTTCAAGATCATGCAAAGCGGGAAACTGATCGCTTTAGCCTACAACTCTGAAGCCTTCCAACAAGAGCCAGAGACTCTAAAAACCTACTATATGCAACGGAAACGTTGGGCAAAAGGGAACTACGAGGTTGTACTTTCCAACTTTAAACACTTATTTGGAAAAGGAAACTGGCGGGTAAAATTATAAGTCTTCAACTATTCTTGTATCTTCTTTTGGTTTAACTTTGCCATTATTCTTTCTGATTTGATTTTCTTTGCTAACGTCCTTGCCATGTTTATCCATCTCTTCGCTCCAGGTGTACAGATTCCCTTTGCTTTTGACTCGGAAAATATCTATATTGCCCAATTGATGCTCTTTAACTGGGTGTTGATGATTGGTTTGTATTTGTTGCAAATCAACATTGCCATGGCTTCTCAGTTTGGTCAGGCGACGGTGAAACAGATTTGGTTGGCCCTAGCAGCCTACTTCAGCTATTCCCAACTCTTCATCATTGTTTCGATTGATTCCATTTCATCCATCATCATGGATAAATTGCTTCACCGTGAAGGAACCAAGTGGGTGAAAACGAAACGGTTTGCTGGTTAGGAGGACTTATGAGAACAAAGAAAATGAAATATTTATGGTTTGTGGTCATCCTGGCAGTCTTTTGTTTGACCCTCTTCTTAGCTCGGACAAGAAGTAAGGTGGAGATGCGGAACCGCCTCTATCGTCAATGGACGGAACACTACCTCGTGAAGGATGGGAAGCAATCCTATGTTCGTACGACCAATAGCAACCAAGAAACGGTTGTCTTGTCAGAAGCGCAAGGTTATGGCATGCTGATCACAGTAGAGGCGGCTAAGAAAGACCTTGCCGACCAAAAGGATTTTGACCGTCTGTATCGGTATTATCAAAATAATCGCTTAGATGATACCCAATTGATGGCTTGGAAACAAACCATCAAAAAAGGGGAGCTTTCATCTGAACATCAAAATGCGACGGATGGTGATCTATATATAGCCTATGCTTTGATGGAGGCTGCAAAACAGTGGCCTGAGAAAGGTGAAGGCTATCAAAATCAAGCCAAGGCTATCTTGGACGACATTCTCAAGTACAACTACAATGAGACAACGGGTGTCTTGACAGTTGGGAATTGGGCCGATCAAGATTCCGAATTCTATCACTTGATGAGAACTTCTGATACCCTTCCATCTTTTTTCCAATCCTTCTATGAGTTGACTGGAAATAAACAATGGTTAAGTATTAAAGAGAAGATGTTGGCCCAGCTTGACGCCATCAGTTCGCAAACTAAGACAGGCCTTTTGCCAGACTTTATGTGGGTCGATGAACAAGGGGCGCGTGTAGCGGATCCGGATACCATCGAATCCAAGTATGATGGTGCCTACTCTTACAATGCTTGTCGTCTGCCATACAACTTGGCTCAAAGCCAGGACAAGACCAGTCAAAAATTGGCCAAGAAGATGCTGGATTTCTTCATGAAGCAACGAAATATCTATGCAGGCTATGATCTGAAAGGCAATGCCCTTCATCAGTACCAAGCAGCTAGCTTCATTGCTCCGGTATCTTATGCGGCTGAAAATGGAGATGGCTATCTCAAATTGGTGCAGCAGAACAAGTTTATCTTTATGCAAGATCTATCAACAGAAAATTATTACGATGCAACCATGACAACCATGATTGCCCTTCAATTGTTCTAATGGATCATCATTTGAAAAACTGAGAACTTTAGGTTTCTCAGTTTTTTCTTGTCAAAAAATAGCCTGTCTCTCCTCCATAAGGGGAGATTTTGAAAGAAAATTATGGAAACGTTCGGAAAATTTACTGTATTTTTCTTTCATAAGCAGAATTCTTTTGTTATCAAAGGATTTTATATATAATATTGGATACAAAGGACGGAGAGAAATATGTATCAAGTAATTGAAATGTATGGAGATTACGAACCCTGGTGGTTTTTAGAAGATTGGGAGAAGGACATTGTCACTAGTCAGAGTTTTGATGACTATTATGAAGCCCTAAAATACTACAAACGCCAATGGTTACTTTTAAGAGAGCAATCTCCATTATTTAAAAGTAGAAGTGATTTAATGACGATTTTTTGGGATCCCGAGGATCAGCGCTGGTGTGAAGAGTGTGCGGAATACGTGCAACAATATCATTCAGTTGCCTTATTAGAAAATGATCAGAAGATTCCGAGAAGCAAGCGTCGTCCAGGTTACGAAAAAGGGAATGCCCACACGGCTCATCGCTCTTGTAAGCTAGACTACGAGAGCAATAATCTATAGGAAGAGAAATTCAATATGCAGTTGAGTTTCTTTTTTTTTGCTCTTTTTTCTAAATCCAGCGCTAGTTGGCCAATTAATTGCGAATTATATAGTGAAAGGAGGAAATATGGTTCAAGAAATTGCACAATCCATAATTCGAATGGCATCGAATGCCGAAGCTCAGGATATTTATTTTGTTCCTCGAGCATCAGACTATCAGCTCTTTCTAAGGGTTGGGGATGAGCGACGCTTTGTCGAGACCTATTCGCAAGAACAAATGGTAGCGGTCATCAGCCATTTTAAGTTTATGGCAGGGATGAATGTGGGGGAAAGGCGCCGGAGTCAATTGGGCTCCTGTGACTATTCTCTAGGGGATAAGGTCTTGTCCTTACGCTTGTCTACTGTGGGAGACTATAGGGGATACGAGAGTTTGGTTATTCGCCTGCTCCATAATGAGGACCGAGAGCTCCGTTTCTGGTTCGACCAACTTCAAGAGCTAGAAGAGAAGGTGAGTAAGCGGGGGCTCTACTTATTTGCGGGTCCAGTCGGATCGGGGAAGACGACACTGATGCATGCCCTGGCCAAGAAGAAATTTTCGGGGCAACAAGTCATGTCGATTGAAGACCCGGTAGAAATTAAGCAAGAAGAGATGCTGCAACTGCAACTCAATGAAGCGATTGGCATGACCTATGATAGCTTGATTAAACTGTCTCTGCGTCATCGCCCGGATCTCCTCCTCATCGGAGAAATCCGTGACACGGAGACAGCTCGCGCAGTTATTCGGGCTAGTCTGACAGGTGTGACAGTCTTTTCCACCATCCATGCCAAGAGCATTCCTGGGGTTTATGAACGCCTATTGGAGTTGGGGGCGAGTGAGGAGGAGTTACGGATTGTCCTTCAAGGGATATGTTACCAGCGTTTGATAAAGGGAGGAGGTGTCACTGACTTTGCCATCCAAGATTACCAAAACCACTCCAGTCAAAAGTGGAACCAGCAAATGGACGCGCTTTATGAAGCGGGACATATTGAGCTGGATCAGGCGCAAGCCGAAAAAATTATCGATTGCTAAGCAAGAACATGTCATTGAGCTCTTTCACAATCTCTACAGTAGTGGCTTTCATCTATCAGAGGTCATCGACTTTCTTCGGCGCAGTCAATTGGTAGAAGCCAATTTTGTTGAAAGAATGCAAGCTGGACTTGCCAACGGAAAGCCCCTGTCAGCCATTCTCTCTGATCTAGGTTTCTCCGATCAGGTAACAACTCAATTGGCATTGGCGGAGCAGCATGGAAATGTTACCTTAAGTTTAGAAAAGATCCGTAGCTACTTGGAAAATCTGACCCAGGTTCGAAAGAAACTAGTTGAGGTGGCGACCTATCCCGTGCTCTTGTTGGGATTTTTGATCTTGATTATGCTGGGGCTGAAAAATTATCTCTTGCCTCAGTTGGAGAATCAAAATGGGGCGACACGACTGATTAGTATCTTTCCCCAGTATGTTTTGTTAGGGAGTGTGTTGCTGACGATTGGAGTTTTGATGCTCCTTTTCCTAGGCCGTCGTGCCAAACGGCTGGCCCTGATTTCATGTTTGGCTAGATTTCCTTTTCTTCGCCCCTTCTTACAGGATTATCTGACCGCTTTTTATGCTCGAGAATGGGGAAGTATGATTGCCCAAGGGTTGGAGCTGAATCAAATTTTTCCTGTGATGCAGGGGCAACGTTCCCGTCTCTTTCGAGAGATTGGACAGGATTTAGAACGGGCATTGGCTCGTGGCAAGTCTTTTTCTGACCATATTCAGACTTATCCTTTCTTTAAACGAGAGCTGGCCCTTATGATTGAATATGGGGAGGCCAAGTCCAAGCTCGGTAGTGAGCTGGAAATCTATGCAGACAAGACCTGGGCAGGCTTTTTCCATCGTTTGAACAAGGCCATGAATATCGTTCAACCACTGGTCTTTGTCTTTGTTGCTCTTATGATTGTTTTGCTCTATGCAGCCATGTTGCTGCCAATTTATGAAAATTTGGAGGTTCCTTTATGAAATCATTGCGCACACTCAAGGTAAAAGCTTTTACTCTGATTGAAATGTTAGTTGTTTTGCTCATTATCAGCGTTCTTCTCTTGCTCTTTGTTCCGAACTTGACCAAGCAGAAAGATTCGGTAACAGATACAGGAAATCGAGCAGTCGTCAAAGTCGTGGAGAGCCAGGCTGAGCTCTATGAACTCAATCATCAGAATGAAAAAGCTAGTCTTTCTAAGCTAGTCGCAGAAGGACAAATCACTCAAAAACAAGCAGAAGCCTACCGTGCTCACTATGTGAAGAATGCAGGTGATCACCGTGCGGTTGCAGATTAAAGCTTTCACCCTTCTAGAGAGCTTACTAACTCTAGGTATCGTCAGTCTTCTATGTTGGCTGCTAGCTGGGTCAGTCCATCAAGCCTTTGGGCAGGTGGAAGAAACATTGTTTTTCTCGGAATTTGAACGGGTCTATCAGGAGACACAAAAGATGAGTATTGCAAAAGAGGAGAGAGCTCTCCTTTCCATCGACCACGGTGGGGTTCATAGTCCCTATCAAGAATTACCGCTTCCAAAAGGGGTGGAAGTGGTCAGAGAGAAGCAACTGACCTTTGATCCAGCAGGAGGCAATTCAAGCCTGACCAAGATTCAATTTCAGACAGAGAAAGAGGTGGTGACTTATCAGTTGGCAATTGGGAATGGAAAAATTAAAAAATCGACGGCTCCCCGCTAGTCTCTTGTTAGAAGGACTGATTGCCTTAGCGATGTTTGGTGTCCTCACGACCCTTGTGCTGGGAGAGCTAGGGGACTCGCGACAGCAGCGCTTAGAAGAGTTGAGACAAGGAGAAGTCTTGCGAGTCGCAAAAATGGCGATCCAGACCAG
The DNA here is from genome assembly GCF_900636365.1 of Streptococcus viridans. Classification (NCBI taxonomy): domain Bacteria; kingdom Bacillati; phylum Bacillota; class Bacilli; order Lactobacillales; family Streptococcaceae; genus Streptococcus; species Streptococcus viridans. The sequence continues at coordinate 187,244 of NZ_LR134266.1, forward strand.
GCAGGATCAATTGAGCATCAATCAGGTCAGTGTCCAGGTGGAGAGGTCTGCCAAGTCCTTAAAGGTCTATCATGAAGGAAAGGTTGTGATTGCTGTTGAAAAGAACTAAACTGCCAGCCTTTACTTTACTGGAGGCCTTGGTTGCCCTGCTCGTCATTAGCGGTGGTTTATTGGTGTTTCAAGGATTGACAAGCCTCTTGCGTCAAGAACTCCAGTACCAAAGTCACATCAAGCAAGAGGAATGGCTTCTCTTTCAGGACCAGCTGGACATTGAATTGTCTCGTAGCCAATTTGAAGAGGTCAGAGACAACAAACTCTATCTTGTTCAGGATCAAAAACCCATAGCCATTGGACTGGCTAAGGGAGGAGATATCCGAAAGACAGATGCGACTGGCCGTGGCTATCAACCGATGATAGATGGAGTTGAATCAGCCTGGATTGAAAAAAGAGGGGATCTGGTATCTATTCAACTGCGCTTTGAAGAAGGGTTAGAAAGGGAGGTGGTCTACCGTGTGGTGGAAAAGGATAAAAAAGAAGCAGATTGAGGCCGGGATCCTTCTTTATGCCCTTTTTATGTCGGCGGTTTTTAGTCTCTTGCTTCAGTTTTATCTGAATAGACAAGTGACAGAGAGACGGATCCTCCTTGCTAGTCAGCACCGGATCCAGGCTTATGCGCAAGCTCAATTGGCGATTGATACTTGGGATCGGGAAGAAAAAACCATAACCTTCTCAACTGGTCGAGTCGATTTGGAAGAAAAATCGGGCTTTGCCAACGTAACGAGTCACTTACAAGATGGGGAAAGCTACCATTTCACCTTTGCTCTACCTCCTCGGGAAAAGAAAAAAACCGACAAGAAGGAAAAGGAGAAGCAGGCTCCAGATTCAGCCACAGACCACCCGACCACGACTGAGGAAGAGAAGCCTCAGGCCTTCGAAAAGCATAGCGAAAACTCTTAAAATTTGATATGATTAAGAGATGGAGGAAAGCATGAATTTCGAAAAAATTGAGAAAGCCTACGGCTACCTATTAGAGAATACCCAAACTATCCAAAATGATTTACAGACCAACTTTTATGATGCTCTAGTGGAGCAGAATGCCATCTATCTGGATGGGCAAACAGAGTTGACTCTAGTGAAGGAAAACAACCAGCGCCTGAAGGACTTGAACTTAAACAAGGAAGAGTGGCGTCGTTCCTTCCAGTATCTTTTGATGAAGGCTGCCCAAACAGAGCCCCTACAGGCCAATCACCAATTTACGCCAGATGGGATTGGATTTCTTCTGGTCTTCCTAGTGGATCAGTTGGCTAGTTCCGATCAAGTGGATGTGCTAGAAATGGGGAGTGGAACAGGGAACTTGGCCCAAACCTTGATGAACAACTGTCAGCGTTCCTTAGATTATTTGGGCTTGGAAATTGATGATCTCTTGATTGACCTTGCGGCTAGTATGGCAGAAGTGATGAAGGCGGATGTGAATTTTGCCCAAGGTGATGCCATTCGTCCACAAGTTTTGAAAGAGAGCGATGTGATTATCAGCGATTTACCTGTCGGTTATTATCCAGATGATGCCATTGCGAGTCGTTACCAGGTCGCTTCCCCTCAGGGCCACACCTATGCCCATCATTTATTGATTGAACAATCGCTAAAATACTTAAAACCAGGTGGCGTCGCTATTTTTCTAGCTCCGAATGATCTCTTGACGAGTGAGCAGAGTCCTCTGCTGAAAAAATGGATGCAGGATCATGCTCAGGTCTTGGCCATGGTGACCTTGCCAGAGAACCTCTTTCGATCAGCCAATCTAGCAAAAACCATCTTTGTTTTCCGCAAGCAAGAAGAAGCGGTGGTCCAACCATTTGTCTATCCTTTGACTGATTTGCAAGACCAGGAAGACCTCATGAAATTCCGTGAAAGTTTTCAAAACTGGAATAAAGAAAGTGAAATTTAAACAAAATTTTGCTATAATAGGAGTGAAAACGCTTAAAGAGGTAAAAAAATGACGAAAACAATTGCAATTAATGCAGGTAGTTCAAGTTTGAAATGGCAATTATACCAAATGCCAGAAGAAACAGTTTTGGCAAAAGGGCTCATCGAGAGAATTGGACTTAAAGATTCCATTTCGACAGTAAAATTCGATGGTCGAGCAGAAAAACAGGTTTTAGATATTGAGAACCACACACAAGCGGTTAAAATCCTTCTCGATGATTTGATTCGTTTTAATATTATTGCTTCCTACGATGAAATCACTGGAGTAGGGCACCGTGTCGTTGCAGGTGGTGAGTACTTCAAAGAGTCTGCTCTTGTAGATGAAGAAGTCATTCAAAAGGTTGAGGAACTTTCTTTGTTGGCCCCATTGCACAACCCTGCCAACGCTGCTGGGATCCGTGCCTTTAAAGAATTGTTACCAGATATTACCAGCGTTGTTGTATTTGATACCTCTTTCCATACAACAATGCCTGAAAAAGCTTATCGTTATCCTCTTCCAACTAAGTACTATACAGAAAACAAGGTACGTAAATATGGAGCTCACGGGACTAGTCATGAGTATGTAGCCCACGAAGCAGCGAAGCTTCTTGGAAAACCAATCGAAGAGTTGAAATTAATCACCTGCCACATTGGGAATGGAGCCTCTATTACAGCGGTAGACAAAGGGATTTCTGTCGATACGTCTATGGGCTTCACACCACTTGGTGGCATCATGATGGGAACACGTACAGGGGATATTGACCCTGCCATTATTCCTTACTTGATGGAGCACACAGAGGACTTCAACAGTCCAGAAGATATCAGTCGTATCTTGAACCGTGAATCTGGTCTTCTAGGGGTGTCTGAGCTTTCTAGCGATATGCGTGATATTCACGAAGCCATGCGCAGTGGAAATGACAAGGCACTTTTGGCCAACGACATTTTTGTTGATCGTATTAAGAAATACATCGGTCAATACTTTGCTGTCTTGAATGGAGCAGACGCCATCATCTTTACAGCTGGAATTGGAGAAAATTCTAAGACGATCCGTGGACAAGTCATTGACGGCTTGACTTGGTTTGGTTGTGAGCTTGATCCAGAAAAGAATGTCTTTGGTGCAGAAGGCGATATTTCAACAGCGGATGCTAAAGTGAGAGTTTTGGTCATCCCAACGGACGAAGAATTAGTCATTGCCCGTGATGTTGAACGCTTTAAAAACAAGGGATAAGACTTTTATTCTAAAAAAACAAGAGAGAAGAGGCTGACTTGAAGCGCCTCTTTTTTCTATTGTGTGACTACTACTTGGGCTTGCCCCAGTAGCTCATCTATGCTATACTAGAAAAATAGTTTGATAATCGAGGTAAAATAATGGAAAATTGGATGGAGAAAAAATGGGTTTCAAATGGTCTGTGGTTACTAATTGGAATACCGTTATTTATAGCGACTCAACTACCCATGATCGCTTTGATCTTGGGGATTGAAAATGCTTGGTCAAATTGGACGATCAATAGTCTAGTCCTTGGGGTTACCATGCTCCTCGTTTATTTGCTTTGGTGGTTTATGAAATGGAGTCCACTTGATTCACTAGATTTTTCACGAATCAAAGGCAGAGATATTGGGCGAAATTTCCTTTATTTTCTCCTGTTGCTGGCCAATAATGCTCTTGGGGTTAACCTTCTTCGACAGTTGGGAGAGGCGACGACAGCTAACCAAGAGACCATCCAAGGGGTGGCTTCCTTGGCCCCTCAGCTGGCAATGGGTTTGCTCATTGTTGTAGTGGCACCTTTAGGAGAAGAAATTATCTGTCGTGCTGTGATTCCCCGCTTGATCTTTAAGGGGCACGAAAAAATTGGTTATTTGGTTGGGGCTCTTGTTTTTGCCTATTTACATACACCAAGTAATCTTGGTTCCTGGATCATCTATGGGGGCATGTCCCTCATCTTGACTTGGGTTGCCTACCGCTACAAACGAGTAGAATATTCGATTTTATTGCACTTTACCATGAATGCTTTTGCCTTTCTGATAACTATCCTGGTTTCTTTTCTTCCCGCTTAAAATATGGTAGAATGATAGGACCAATGGGTTTTATTCAGAAGCTTTGGTAAGCTACCAAAGAAGCATCTAGGCGCAGATAGAGACAAACTCGGAGGTTGGAAAGATTCTAACCTCTTTTCTATGCTTGGTTGGTTTTTCTTAGAAAGATGAAGGAAGATATGTCAAAGAGTGAATGGAGACAACTAGGCAAGGATCGGACACTTCTATGTGGCATCCTCAATGTCACCCCCGACTCCTTTTCAGATGGGGGGCGTTACCAAACGGTAGAAGGAGCTCTCGAGCAAGCTCGAAAGTTAATAGCAGAAGGAGCAAGGATACTGGATATTGGTGGGGAGTCCACACGTCCAGGGAGTCATTTTGTGGAAATTCAGGAAGAAATCCAGCGAGTCGTGCCAGTCATTGAAGCGATTCGAGCGGAGAGTGATATCTTGATTTCGGTTGATACTTGGAAGTCAGAGGTTGCTCGTGCCGCCCTAGCAGCTGGTGCAGACTTGGTCAATGATATTACAGGCTTGTTAGGGGATCCACAAATGGCGAGGGTGATTGCAGAAGCTCATGCTGGAGCCATTCTTATGTTTAATCCAGTCATGGCTCGTCCTCATCATCCGAGTTCCGTCATTTTTCCGACCTTTGGTTTTGAGCCGGCCTTTTCATCAGAGGAGTTGGCGCAGTTTGAAGGTCTCTCTATTCAAGACTGCATGTGGACCTTCTTTGCTAAGAGCCTTGAGCGAGCAGAGGAGGCGGGATTGAGTCCGGATCAACTCTTCTTAGATCCTGGGATTGGTTTTGGCTTGACCAAGCGGGAAAACCTCCAACTTTTGCAGGACTTAAAAACCATTCATGCTAAGGGGTATCCAATCTTTTTAGGAGTCTCTCGGAAGCGCTTTGTGGTTAATATTCTGGAAGAAGAGGGATTTGAGACTGACCCTGAAACGAAAGAAGGATTCTACAATCGGGATTTGGCCTCCAGTCATTTGACGAGTGTGGCTGCCAGCCAAGGGGTGGAAATTGTACGTGTGCATGATATCCCTCTTCATAAGATGGCGGTAGCTATCGGTAGTGCGGTCTACCAAGCCGATCAAGCGCAGGACCTTCATTTGAAACAATATCGCTAAAGAAAAGAGAAGAGATATGACAGTAGATCTCAGTTGGTTAGCCACTTATCGTTCTTCTGAGCCCCATTTTGGCTTGGAGCGAATGGAAGCCTTGCTGGCCTTGAGGGGGAACCCACACTTAGCCTGTCCTGTAATCCATCTAGCTGGGACCAATGGAAAAGGATCGACCCTAGCCCATTTACGGTCTTTACTAGAGGCAAAAGGGTTGCGAGTTGGTGTTTTCTCCTCTCCCTATCTAGTTTCCTTTCATGAGCAAATCAGTATTAATGGGTTTCCCATCTCAGATCAGGATTTAGAAACTTATCTGTCCCTTTATCAGGACTTGCTTGCAAAAAACAGTTCTAATCAGACCTTGCTGGGCTTGACCGAGTTCGAGTTGATGACCGTCCTGGCTTTTGATTATTTTGCAGCAGAAAAGCCGGATGTGGTCATTTTGGAAGTGGGCATGGGTGGTCGTCTCGATAGTACCAATGTTTGTCAGCCTATTTTGACAGCCATCACGACGATTGGCTTGGACCATGTGGCTCTCTTAGGGCCGGATTTGGCCTCCATTGCTCGAGAGAAGGCGGGAATCATCAAGGAAAAGATTCCGGTCTTGCTAGGCCGGATGGAACTGGAAGCCCAAGAAGTCATTGTGCAGCGGGCGAACTGCTTATCGGCACCAGTAGAGCTGTTAGGTCAGGACTTTTTAGTTAGCTACCAAGAGTCACTGGCAGACGGGGAAGTTTTTGGCTATCAGAGCCAGTATCGGGAAGAAATGCAACTAAAGACAGGGCTCTTGGGACTTCATCAAGTCGACAATGCTGGACTGGCCCTGGCTCTCTGCGATACCTTCTGTCAAGAAAAGGGGCTCTCTTTCTTAAGCCGAGAAGAAATCCTCCAAGCTTGGGAAGGGGTCCAGTGGCCGGGACGCCTAGAGGTTATTTCGACCCAGCCCCTCATCATTCTAGATGGCGCCCATAATCCGCATGCAGTAGCCCCTCTTGTAGCCACCATAAAAGAACGGTATGGACAGTTGGACAAACAAGTCTTGTTTACCTGTATCCAGACTAAAGCGATTGAGGAGATGCTAGAACTATGGAGCGGATTGGAAAAGAGTCAATTAACCTTGACGACCTTTGAGGATTCACGCGCCTATTCCGTGAGAGACATGCAGGAAATAGCCCATCAAAAAGGCCTGCCTTATCAAGAATGGAAGGTGTTTTTAACCCAATATCTAGAAAGAAAATCGCAACAATCTGATCTCCTCTTAGTGACGGGATCCTTGTACTTTTTGGCTCAAGTGAGAGCCTTTCTAATCGAAGAAATCAGTAGGAGATGACATGGATACAAAGAAAATTCAAGAAGCCGTGAAGATGATTATCGACGCAGTCGGTGAAGACGGAAGCCGTGAGGGCTTGCAAGAAACACCAGAACGTATTGCCAAGATGTACCAAGAGATTTTTGCAGGTCTCAACCAAACTGCGGAAGTCCACCTATCAAAATCTTTTGAGATTGTGGACAACAATATGGTGGTAGAAAAGGATATCTTCTTCCACTCGATGTGTGAACACCATTTCTTGCCCTTCTATGGCAAGGTCCACATTGCCTATATCCCAAATGGGCGCGTAGCGGGCCTCTCTAAGCTAGCTCGGACAGTGGAAGTGTACGCCAAAAAGCCTCAAATCCAGGAGCGCTTGACAGTGGAAATCGCGGATGCCTTGATGGAGTATCTGGGAGCGCAGGGAGCCCTTGTCTGGGTGGAAGCAGAGCACATGTGCATGAACATGCGTGGGGTACGCAAACCAGGGACAGCTACTGTAACGACAGCAGCGCGTGGCTTGTTCGAGACAGATAAAGACTTGAAAAACGAAGCCTATAAACTGATGGGACACTAATCCCTAGATAAACTGAGGTGACGATGGTGGATCAATTACGGATCAAAGATTTGGAAATTTATGCTTATCATGGTGTGTTTTCCGCTGAAAAGGAATTGGGGCAACGCTTTGTCCTGGATGTCTGTGTCGATTATGAGATGACAAAGTCTGCTCGGACGGGCGATTTGACGGCTTCAATCCATTATGGAATCTTAGCAGAGCAACTGACAAATTGGGTTCAAGCTGAGAAAATTGATTTGATTGAGACAGTAGCTTTTCAGCTTGTGGAGAAGATTTTTGCAACCTATGACTTTGTCAAAAAGGTTCGACTTGAGCTGAAAAAACCTTGGGCGCCAGTTCCTCTACCTTTGGATACTTGTTCGGTCACGATTGAACGAGAAAAAAGACGAGCCTTTATTGGTCTGGGAACCAATATGGGCGATAAGGGACAACAGTTGGAGACGGCTGTATCTAGACTAGAAGAAAAGGGGCTTACGATTCTCCAAACCTCTTCTCAGATTGAGACAGCACCTTGGGGAGGGGTCGAGCAGGATAGCTTCCTCAACCAAGTCGTAGAGGTCGAAACTTGGTTTACGCCCCAAGACTTGATTGAGACCTTGCTAGGAATCGAACTAGAAATGGGCCGGATTCGTGAGATCAAATGGGGACCACGGGTCATCGATTTGGATCTCCTTTATATGGAGGATTTGATCCTCTATAGTCCAGATTTGATTCTCCCTCATCCGTATGTGGCAGAACGGGCATTTGTCCTAGAATCCTTGAATGAAATTGCTCCTTACTTTGTGGATCCTGTCCAAAGAAAACAGATCCGACAACTGTGGGAGGCTGTGAAAGAAACATAAGGTAGTTGACCCTTAGGTCAACTACCTTTTTTACCTTGACAGGTTAATTGAGCAGGAGTATACTATGCATAAATAGATTAGGAGTAGGAGGGCGTCATGAAATCTTATCTTGTAAAATGGTTGATCGCGATTGTCTTGGCTGTTTTTTTCCTTTGGTTGAGTTTGGAAACGGACTTACTGCCAAAAGAAGTGTATCCCCTTCTCCTTGTCCCGATACTGATTGTGGGCCTCTATCTCTTTAAGGAGAGGTAACTCTCCATCCAATTAAACTATGAAAAATCCCCTGGGTGCCAACTGGTTCAGGCACTCAGGGGATTTTTTGTATATGGAGCCAGGACCAACGGTCTAGCCTTGCTTTTCTTTATTTGCGGTACAAGCGATCGTATTGGTAAACTGGATCCATGGTCACATGAATGCCCAGTTTGCGAAGAACGTTCTTATCTTCGTCTGTCAACATGACTGTTGAATGGGCTTCGCTCCCTTTCAATCGACCCAATTCTTGCATGGCAAGATTTGCCTCTGGATGGTTCATGGCGGTAATGGCGAGGGCGATGAGGATTTCATTTGAGTGGAGGCGAGGATTGCGACTGCCCAAGTGGTTGATCTTCAAGCCTTGGATTGGTTTCACATATTCTGGCTCAATCAACTTGGTTTCTTTATCAATATGGGCCAATTTCTTGATGGCGTTGATGAGAACAGCTGCCGTTGGACCAAATAAGTCAGAAGTCTTCCCTGTCACGGTTTCTCCGTTCGGCAATTCCAGGGCCAAGGCAGGTTCACCGGTTTCTTCCTCTTTTTGACGGGCAAGGACGGTGACTTGGCGGTCTTTTGGTGAAATGCCTAAGTCATTCATCAAGAGTTCAATTTTCTTAATAGCTCCGTTTCCGACACGCTCTGCTTTCACATCTAGAATGGTTTGGTAGTAACGGCGGATAATTTCTTGCTTAGAGGCTTCAATCGCTGCGTCGTTGTCCACGATGGCAAAGCCGACCATGTTCACCCCCATATCTGTTGGGGAAGCGTAAGGAGATTCTCCGAGGATGCGTTCCAACATCCGTTTCAAGACAGGGAAGATTTCGATATCCCGGTTGTAGTTGACCGTTGTTTCGCCATAGGTTTGGAGGTGGAAGGGGTCAATCATATTGACGTCGTCAAGGTCTGCAGTAGCAGCTTCATAGGCCAAATTCACTGGGTGATGTAAAGGCAAGTTCCAAACTGGGAAGGTTTCAAATTTAGCATAACCAGACTTGATGCCATTCAATTGGTCATGGTACATGTTGGACATACAAGTAGCCAATTTACCAGAACCAGGACCAGGAGCTGTCACGACAACGAGATTGCGACTGGTCTGAATATAGTCGTTTTTCCCCATTCCCTCAGGAGAGATGATATGGTCCATATCCGTTGGGTAGCCCTTGATTGGGTAGTGGAGGTAAGAGGCAATGCCATTCTTTTCCAACTGTTTGCGGAAGAGGTCTGCAGCAGGTTGACCAGAGTACTGAGTGATGACGACAGAGCCTACATAGATGCCCAATTCGTTGAATTTATCGATCAAGCGGAAGACCTCTTGGTCGTAAGAGATTCCTAGGTCACCACGCGCTTTTGAATGCTCGATGTTGCTGGCATTAATAGCAATGACGATCTCCACTTGATCACGGAGTTCTTGGAGAAGTTTAATTTTATTGTCCGGTTCATAACCAGGGAGGACGCGGGCAGCATGGAAATCTTCCAGCATTTTTCCTCCAAACTCTAGGTAGAGCTTACCATCAAATTGGTTGATCCGTTCGAGGATGTGATCGCGTTGCAAATTCAAATACTTTTCGGAACTAAAAGCTTGTTTCTTCATTTAAACCTCCAATAAAGAAGCGAGGGTGGTCTTTAGTGGCGCTCCGCCTTCCACGTAAGGAAAGGGGAGTGCAAAAGAACACCCGTTGCAATATTCATTCAGTATTATATCAAAAAAACCCCAAAATGGGGGTTTAAAACAATTATTTTGGGAAAATATTAATAATTCTTAATTAAATCAACGGTTGAACGATCCAATTTTTTAACCAAGGCTTGAAGGAAGGCTTGGGCTTGAAGGAAGTCATCCATGGCATAGAGGGTTTGGTGGGAGTGGATGTAGCGCGCACAGACTCCGATGGTAGTAGATGGCACACCACCACTTCGTAAGTGGGCTACTCCAGCATCCGTTCCGCCTTTTCCACAGTAGTATTGGTACTTGATGCCGGCTTCTTCAGCAGTGGTGAGGAGAAAGTCCTTCATATTTGGCAACATGAGGTGACCTGGGTCAAAGTAGCGAAGGAGGGTTCCCTCACCGATGGCTCCTTGGCCTCCGTAGACATCTGCAGCTGGAGAACAGTCAACAGCCAGGAAGACTTCTGGATCAAACTTGGTCACAGAAGTCCCTGCACCACGCAGTCCGACTTCTTCTTGCACGGTCGCTCCAACATAGAGTTCGTTTGCTAGGGGTTGTCCAGAGAGGGCTTGTGCCAATTCGCTGACCATCAAGACCCCATAACGGTTATCCCAAGCTTTGGAGATGATGTTTTTCTGATTGGCTGTTAAGATTGCAGTGCTTTCAGGGACCAAAGTGTCGCCTGGACGGATTCCAAAGCTCTCGGCTTCTTCTTTGTTGGCAAAGCCACCATCAAAGACAATATCCCCGATTGCTGGAAGGGCAGGACCGTTTGCGCCACGCGTCAAATGCGGAGGAACAGATCCAGAAATGACAGGGTAGGAATGGCCATCGCGTGTCAAAAGGGTGAAACGTTGGCTGCTGACCACCATAGGGTTCCAACCACCGATTTCAACCACGCGGAAGGTGCCGTCTGCCTTGATCTCACTGACCATAAAGCCAACTTCATCCATATGGCCGGCGACCATGATGCGAGGAGCATCAGCCGCTTCTGAGTGGCGTACCCCAAAAATACTTCCCAAGCCGTCTGTGACCACTTCATCCACATGTGGAGTGATCTGTTTGCGTAGATAATCGCGAACAGGCGCTTCATGGCCGGAGATGGCAGGAAGTTCTGTTACTTCTTTGATTTTAGAAAATAAATCAGTCATAAGTTACCTTCTTTCTGATTGTTATTTTATCACTTTTTTAGTCGAGATGGTAGTGGCAGTTGACGGGAATGAAAGCAGATCGTCATGATGGGGAGAACTATTCTCCTTCGTTGTCCCAGCTTGTATTTTGTGTTACAATATGAGGTATGAAAGCTAAAAAAATCATTTTATCCAGCCTTGCAGCAGCTAGTGCAAGTGCTCTTGCCCTTTGGGCCTATAAAATTGCCAAAGATCAAAAACGTTTGCGGACGCAAGAAGAGTTAGTCGCAGAAGTCCGTGAGCAGATGGAGAATATGGGAAAGATTGCGACCCTTTATGTGGAACTCTATGAATCAAGCGAAGAGCGTCTGGTAGGAGGGATCGTATTTGAGGATGAGCGCCACTATCGCTTTGTCTATGAAGAGGGCCTCCTTCAGTATGAAGAGGAAAAACTATGATCATTCCACACTCTATAGAGGAATTAGCCCGCTACGTCGAGCAAGAAGGAAAGAAGGTTTTCTTCTTTTCAGCGGATTGGTGTGGCGATTGCCGGTATATCCAGCCCTTTTTGCCAGAGATTGAAGCAGAAAACCCTGAATTTACCTTCGTTTTGGTCGACCGAGACCAGTATCTAGACTTGGCTAAGCTTTGGAATATCTATGGCATTCCGAGTTTAGTGGTCCTAGACAAGGATCGGGAACTGGGGCGTTTCGTCAATCGTGATCGCAAAACCAAGGCTCAGATTTCAGAATTTTTAGCAGGATTGAAGTAGGAGAAAGAGAAAGAATGATTGTAACCTATAATAAAGAACAAGTCGGTGATGTCTTAATGATCACCTTGAAAAATAGTGGGGATGCCAAGTTAGCAGTAGAGCGCAAAGGCAAAGTAGCCCGTGTCTACCGTGAAGACAAGCAAGAAACAGTGGCCTGGAATATTTTTGAGGCTTCGGCTTTCTTTGCCCTTGATGGCAAGGGGCAACTTTTCTTGAGTGATGAGCAAGTTGCACGCCTCAATCAAGAATTACAAGCCGAAGGATTTGCAGAGGTCTTGGTCAATGACAAGGAGCCTAAGTTTGTCGTGGGGCAAATCGTTGAAATGGTTGCTCATCCAGATAGTGACCACCTCAACATCTGCCAAGTGGCTGTTGGACCAGACAAGACGGTTCAGATCGTAGCAGGTGCACCAAATGCGCGTGAAGGCCTCAAGACAATCGTGGCTCTACCAGGTGCGATGATGCCAGATGGCAGCTTGATTTTCCCAGGAGCCCTTCGTGGAGAAAAGAGCTTTGGCATGATGTGTAGCCCACGCGAATTGCACTTGCCAAATGCGCCACAAAAACGTGGTATTATTGAATTGCAAGATACAGAAGAGGTGGGAACTCCATTTGATCCCGCCCGTCACTGGCAAGGATAAGAGAGTGGGACAGAAATCCGGCCCCTCAATTGTCTTTGGATTGTCGAGCAAGACGCAGTGGTTGAGTGGGCTCTACTACGCTGATTTCATCAGCTTTTACAGCCCTACTCAACTGTGCGGAGGTGGGACGACGAAATCGAATTCTAACGAATTACCGATTTCTGTCCCACTCTCTTTTTTTATTTTTTCCTCAAATGGCTAGAAAACTACGAATTATATAAGTAGGAGGAAGAAATATGTACAATAAAGTAATTTTAATCGGGCGTCTAGTGGCTGATCCGGAGCTTCATAAGACCAGTACGGACAAGTCTGTTGCGCGTGCGACCCTGGCTGTCAATCGACGTTACAAGGATCAAAATGGCGAGCGTGAGGCGGACTTTATCACCCTAGTGGTCTGGGGGAAATTAGCAGAGACCCTTGTATCCTATGCCAACAAGGGGAGCTTGCTCTCAGTAGATGGCGAGCTTCGAACCAGACGTTATGAGAAGAATGGGGCGACCCAATATGTGACAGAAGTGCTCTGTCAAGGCTTCCAGCTCTTAGAAAGTCGCGCTCAACGAGCGATGCGGGCTAATGGAGCAGGAGGAGATTTAGCGGATCTGATCCTCGAAGAGGAAGAGCTTCCATTTTAACAGAAGAAAACGGTGCAGCTGGTCAGCTGTGTCGTTTTTTCTTTTTCGAAACTTCTTACTGAAGTTGTAGGGAGAAGTTATTATCTAGATAGAGACGTAAAACGCATTCATTTCCGAGAGACCTTCAAGCTCTTGGTAAAAAATGCTATAATAAAAGGTATTAAATGCGAACGAAAATGTTTGATGTAGCAAAATAATCCGTTTTTAAGAGGAGAAGAGATGGAATTAGAAGAGGAAATCGTTCAAAAGAAACGGAATCGAGCGATGATTTATGCGATATTTTGGAGCCTGATTTTTGTGGTAGTGGTCATCTACTTGAATGCTAGTCAACTAAAGCCTGTTCGTGGTCAAATGCGGATTGGCGTGACTTACATGACCATGAACAATGAATTTTATCAAACGCTTAATGCAGAGATTGAACGAGTGGCTGACGAAAAAGGGGACTTGCTTCTAGTTCGTAATCCAGAGTTAGACGAAGAAAAACAAAGTCAACAGATTGATTATTTTCGTCAACAAAAGGTCAATGTGATTGTGATTAATCCTGTAAAAGGAGATAGTCCTAAAATCATTGCTTCCCTGAAGAGAGCCCAACAAGCAGGGATTAAAATCATTGCAGTGGATAGTCAGCTCAGCCATTTCACGGTGGATGCCAGTGTGGTGTCGGATAATTACCAGGCAGGGGTCTTGGTCGCCCAGCGCCTGATGAAGCAGAAAAATGGGGCGAAAATCCTACTCTTAGAGCATAAGGGGACAGTGTCGGCTGAGCAACGTATTCAAGGGTTCTTAGATACGATTCAGTCGGAGCCTGCCTATCACGTTGTTGGGAGAGAAGAGACTCGTGGTCAAACAGAATTGGCCTTGCCAGCTGTTTCCCAGGTCATTCAGGATGGTCTAGTATTTGATACCGTCGTAGCCTTAAATGATCGAGCGGCTATCGGAGCCCTTGCGGCAATCAAGGAAAACCAACTAGCCATGCCGATTTCTATCTATGGAATCGATGGTTCTCCAGACATGAAGGTATTGCTCTCAACGACGGATGATATCGAAGGGACGGTTGCCCAATCTCCTCTTAAAATGGGGAGACAGGTGATGCAAGTGATTGAGTGCATGAGGACAGGTAAATCCTACAAGGAGCAATATAAGATTCCAGTTGAGATGATTGATAAGGATAATGTTGACCGATACGATGTCAACGGGTGGCAGTAATGACCAAGCTTCGTGGCATTCGTTATAGTTTGATTTTGTTAAAAATCATTAATTTTATCGCCATCTTATTTAGTAGCTCGCTCTACTTACATGCGACCAATTACATCATCGCTAAGGGGCAAGGCTATCAATTGTTGGAGCAATTAAGAGAAATACCGAGTTCTCCAGCTCAGAACTTTTGGATCTCCATCCTCCTCTTTGGAGGGATCCTTTTCATTACCTTCTATCGGATGCGCCCAGGGACACAGGAGTGGTCAGTTTTTGACAAGTGGAACATCCTAGAAATATTGCTGATGTTAGGTGTCATGATGTCCCTCAGCTTTTCCTACAATGGGATCATCCTCTTGGTATTTGCTGATATCTTTTATGGTTCTAAAGAGTTTAGTAGTTCCAAGGACAGGCGCTACTGGTTTGCCTTTATCCTTCTGAGTTTCATAGTCCTCCTTGTGACCAATTATGACATTCTCTCTCTCGTTGTGCAGTTGCCTTCGCTGGATACCTATATTGCCTTTTATCCTTCATCGATTCGGATGCTTATTCTATTTGCTAAAAATGCGCTAGCTTCCTTAAATATGGTTGTCTTTATTATTTCTCTTCTCTTTTACATTTTATCGGTAGTAGCAGAGCACCATCGGATCGAAAAAGAGTTAGCAATGGTATCGCAGGTCAATACGGAATTAAATAGCTACATGGCCCTTTCGGAAAAGATTGCGGAGGACCGGGAGCGTAAGCGGATAGCACGGGAAATTCATGATACTCTAGGCCATGCCTTAACCGGCATCTCTGCTGGGATTGATGCGGTTGGGGTTCTGATTGATATTGACCCTGGCCGTGCCAAGACCCAGCTGCAATCGGTCTCTACGGTGGTACGGGATGGAATCAAGGATGTCCGGGGCTCTTTGAACAAGCTTCGGCCAGGTGCCCTAGAGGATCATACCTTGAGGGATGCGGTTTTGAAATTGGTTCACGAATACCAAGCCATCTCCCACCTGCAAGTCGATCTCACCTATGACTGGGATGAGGTTGATCTAGATGTCATGGTGGAGGATACCGTCTTTCGCGTGATTCAGGAATCCATGACCAATTCTGTCCGCCACGGTCATGCCAGCCATATGCAGATTTCCTTTTTGGTGGAAGATGCTTATGTCATGATTCTCCAAGATAATGGGGTTGGCTTTGACCACCTGCAGGTCGGCTACGGCTTGAAGCAAATGCGAGAGCGGGTCTCTATCTTGGGAGGAAGGATCGAATTTGCCAATCGAAATGGATTTTATACACGAATTGAATTGCCCAAAGAAAAAGGAGGAAATCTTTTATGATCAAAGTAATGATTGCGGATGATCAAGCGCTGATTCGCGAATCGCTCCAAATTATTTTGTCTGCTCATCAAGATATTCAGGTGACTTCTGCAGTGGCAGATGGTCATGAGGTGCTAGAGCGAATCCCCCAAGATCGACCAGATGTTGTATTGATGGATATTCGTATGCCCAAGATGGATGGTGTGATGGCGACAAAAGAAGTCAAGGAACGCTTCCCTGAGGTAAAAATCATCATTCTAACCACCTTCGACGATGATGATTTCATCTTTCGGGCTCTGAAATATGGAGCTTCAGGGTATTTGCTCAAAGGGGCTTCCACAGAGGAACTCTACCAAGCCATTCAAATTGTCTATCATGGGGGAGCTATGATTAACCCCAATATTGCCAGTAAGGTTTTTCAGATTTTTTCTCAGATGGCTCAGAGCAATTATACAATCTCCGTTTCTGAAGAATATGTGAGCGACTTATCCCTGACCGAATGGCGGATCATCCAGCAGGTTGGTTTTGGGGAGTCTAATAAGGAAATCGCAGCCAAATTGTTCCTATCTGAGGGAACGATTCGGAATTACCTGTCAACCATTTTGTCTAAGTTGAACCTGCGGGATCGGACCCAGTTGGCTATTTGGTCTGTTCAAAAAGGTGTGACCACTAAGGATTTTGGAACAGAAAGTGATAGCCGATGAAGAAAATACGTAAGATTCGAGGCTCCAGATTGTTTCTAGGCTTGCTTTTTCTTTTTCTACTTGCTGGAGGGATTTGGTGGCAGCGTCAGCCTAAGCTTGTCCGCTTGGGGGTCTACGCTGGATCTAGCTGGGATGTGCCCACCCAAACGGAAGAAAAAGTCTTGGACCAAGCGATTGCTCGTTTCGAAAAAACGCATCCAGGGGTAAAGATTGTCTACGAAAGCGGGATTCCGAAGAATCAGTATGCGAGCTGGTTAGCCAATCAGATCCTCCATGGACAGGAGCCAGATCTATATATGGTATCCAGTACTGAGCTCCCGGTGTTAGCTGCGCGTGGGGCGGTAGAAGATTTGACCCCCTTGATGGACAAACAGGTCGATCCTTCTCATTTTTATCCAGTTGCCCTAGAAGCAGGTAAATACAAGAACCGTCAGTATGCCCTCCCATTTGAGAGCAATCCTGTTTTGATGTGTGTCAATAAAGATTTATTGGAAAAGGAAGGGATTGCTATTCCGAAAGAGGGGTGGACTTTGGAGGAATTTTATACGATTTGTCAAAAAGTGACGCGGGATACAGATGGAGATGGTGAGCTAGATCAGTTTGGAAGTACAGATTATACCTGGAGGGAGGCCTTGGCAGCCCATGGTGGCCAGCTTTTCCGTCAGGATAACATTAATCTGACGAGTAAAGAAATGAAGCGCTCGCTCTATTTTGTCGAAAAACTCGAAGCTCTTCATGGGAATTTCAATGTTACTTCTAAGGATTTTGATGAAGGCAAGGTCGCTTTTTATCCGATGACCTTGGCCCAGTACCGAACTTATAAACCTTATCCCTATCATGTTGCCAAATATTCAAATTTCACTTGGACCTGTATCCCTATGCCCGGGGCTTCTGGATCAACTCCGTCAACCTTAGTGGATACGTCCTTGTTTGCTCTGTCTTCTCGGGCCAGTGCTAGCAAGGAGGCCAAGGAATTCATGGAATTTTTGACCCAGGACCAGCAGGTCCAGCAGGAACTCTTCCGGCAGTCGCAGGGGACCTCTGTCCTCCCTTCGGTGGTCAATAGTTCGGAAAGTCGGGACCTTCTTAAAGCGGATGATTTCGGGGTTGATTCCTTGACGAATCGGACCCTGGACCAGATTATGAAAAAGGCTGTCCTAAGTACTCCTGGCAACCTACCCGATGATATCTGGGATCGATTGGATTATTTGATTCATAATGCTCTAAAAGCAAAGGATATTGATAACCAATTGCCTCAAATTCAAAAGATTATTGAGGAAATGCTTCGGGAGAAGTTTCGTTAAGAGCAACTAGGCATCTGTCAAGTGACAGATGTCATTTTTTTATTGACAGATGTCAACTTTTCTTTGTGACAAATGACAATAGTAAAACGCTTTCAAAAACAATACAATAAGGTCATCATAAAGGAGGAGAAAGGATGAAGTATCTGGTATTGGTCAGTCATGGTGGACTGGCAGAAGGTCTAAAAAGTTCGCTGGCAATGTTTGCTGGGGATAAGATAGATCAGGTGATTGCGGTCGGACTGAAAGAAGGCAAATCGGTAGATGATTTTGCTCATGATTTTCGTCAGGCGATTTCCCATTTAACAGATGAGGACTCTGTCTTAGTTCTAGCAGACATTGTAGGTGGCAGTCCTTTGACAACGGCAGCGACAGTGCTAGAGGAGCAAGGAAAGCTGAGTACAGCCTTAATCTTAGGTGGAATGAACTTGACCATGGCGCTGACAGCAGTTGTGATGAAGGACATGATGGAGGGGGCTGATTTAGCCCAGTTGATTTTATCCGAAGCTTCCACAGCCTTGCAAGAATTTACCCTTGCCCCGGTAGAGGGTGACGATGATGAAGAAGATGATATTTAACTAAGGGAGGTTAGAAAATGGTAGTATCATTTGTACGGATTGACGACCGTATGATCCACGGTCAAACAGTAACTCGATGGGCTAAAGAAAAGCCTTGTGATGGCTTGATCGCCGTCAACGACGCAGCAGCTTCCAACAAGGTCTTGATTCAAGCCTATAAAGGGGCTTCAGATAAGAAAACCTTTGTTTGGACCAAGGAAGCTTTCAAAGAAAAATCTGCCAAAGTAACGGAATCAGAAACTCGCTATTTCTTGATTACCAAGAACCCCATCGATATGAAAGAAATTTTGGTCGACCAAGGGTTTGTCCCAGGGGATGTTAAAGAAATCATTGTTGGTCCTGCAAATGACCGTCCAGGTGCTGTGAAATTGGGGAACAACCAATCCATCACCCAGGAAGAAGCAGAAGCCATTGAAGCTATTCAGGCTGCCGGCTACAAGGTGAAATTCCAGTTGCTGCCAGATGTTTCCATCGGTTATTGGGATGATTTTAAATCAAAATTCGGATTCTAGGGGGGAGAGCATCCTAGCTCTTCGTCACTAAACTATACTTACAAACAAAAGGAGCATTTGTTATGACAGTTTCATGGATTCAAGCAATCTTGCTTGGTATTTTCGCCAGTTTGTCTTCAATGCCTGGTATGGGTGGTACCAGTATCGGGAACTATACTCTTGGACGTCCTCTAGTCGGAGGGTTGATTTCAGGGTTGATCCTTGGAGATGTGACAACCGGTATCATGGTCGGGGTTGCCCTTCAAGTCGTTTATATCGCCTTGGTAACACCTGGTGGTACCGTATCTGCCGATGTGCGGGCTATCTCTTATATCGGAATTCCTCTTTCTATCTTATTTGTTCATGCCAACAATATCACGGGTGAGGCAGCAATTGCAGCGGCAGCAGCCCCTATCGGTGCAGCCGTTGGGACCATCGGTACCGTTCTTTTCTACGGTACTGCAACCATGAACTTGCTTTGGCAACACATCGGTTGGAAAGCCGTTGAAGAAGGAAACTTCAAAAAACTCTACGCAGTTGACTGGGTTTACCCATGGATTTCTCACTTCCTCTTTTCTTTCCTTCCAACGATGATTATCACCAAATACGGTGAAAACATGGTGGATTTGATGAAACAATACCTTCCAATGGATGGTTACTGGATGAAAGCCCTCTTTACAGTCGGTGCTCTTCTTCCATGTGTCGGTATTGCCATCCTCTTGAAGCAAATCGTTACAGAAGTGAGAGACTTCATTCCATTCTTTGTTGGATTTACCTTGGCAAAATCTCTTGGCTTGAACTTGGTAGCGAGTGCGGTGGTTTCATTGATCTTTGCGGTAATCTACTATGAACTTGAAGTGATTAAAACAATGAAAGTCGTCCCTGCTGGAGCAAATGACTTTGACGATGATGAGGAGGATATCTAAGATGGCTGATAAAAAGAAAATTTCAAAGAAAACGCTAACCAAAGCATTCCATCATTGGTATTATGGTCACTTGACCTGTTTCTCTCAAGAACACATGCAAACCTTTGGGTATTTGACTTCTATGCTTCCAATCGTAGAAGAAATGTATGATTCCAAAGAAGAACAAAAAGAAGCTATGCAAACCTATACTGCCTTCTTTAATACCGAACCACAACTGGGATCACTGGTTGTAGGGATTACAGCTGGTTTGGAAGAAGCGCGTGCCAATGGAGATGCAGTAGATGGCGAAACCATCAACGGGATGCGTGCTGGTCTGATGGGACCAATCGCCGGGATTGGTGACTCCTTGGTTGTTGGGACCTTAATCCCTGTACTTCTCGGGATAGCCCTTGGTCTTTCTAAAGACGGAAACATTACAGGAGCTCTCTTCTACATCGTCGTTTGGAACCTCTTGGTATACTTGGGAATGCGTTTCGCCTTCTTCAAAGGTTATCACTTAGGGGACAAGGCTGTAGAATTCCTTGTAGGACCAAAAGGACAAGCCCTTCGCAAAGCGATTAGTGTAGTCGGTGGTATGGTCATCGGTGCTGTAGCAGCGACTTGGGTCTCTGTTACAACAGCCCTCGAATTCAAAAATGCTGACGGAGAAGCCTTCCTTAAAATCCAAGAAAAGATTGATGGTGTTTATCCAGGTCTCTTAACTGCTGCCTTTATCACTCTTTGCTGGTGGTTAATGGCGAAGAAGAAAGTTTCACCAAACAAGGTCATGCTTCTTTTGGTCATCATCGCCTTGGCTGGGGTAGCTCTTGGAATCTTTGATCCAGGTCTCAAATACTAAGAGAAAACTAGAAACAGTTTATTGCAACCGGAGCATTGAGAATGAAGTATGTGACCTCCTTTACGAATACTTCATTCTCAATTTTTATTGAAGGAGGCATTTATGCACACCAGACAAGAATTAATAAAGGGGTATGAGACGGAAATTCGCTACCAACGCTATATGTTGGAAAACTTGGGTCGCTGGTTTAGTGTGCTCTTTCTCATGGCCAGTATTGGTGGACTGCTGATTTATTTCTTTCACAAAACTTCTCTACTATTTTTGATCTTAGGTAGCTTGATAGCCCTATTTGGGCTAGTAGGGATGTTGCTAGTGGGCTATGGGATGTATCGTGGTCGAGCCAACTTGCAAAAAGTCATCCAAGCTTACCAACAAAAGTTGAATTTGGTTGGCTAAAAATCGAAAGCACTTCGAAGAGATTGAGGTGTTTTTTTCTTGACTATTTTTGACCAAGTGATACAATAGAAACATGAGTTAGCACTCGATATAAAAGAGTGCTAAAATACAGGAATGGAGGAACGATATGTTAAAACCATTAGGAGACCGCGTGGTCTTGAAAGTAGAAGAAAAAGAACAAACAGTCGGCGGCTTTGTTATCGCAAAAGCAAGTCAAGCTGAAACCAAAACTGCAGAAGTCATCGCTGTAGGTGAGGGGGTTCGGACCCTCAGTGGTGAGTTGGTAGCACCAAGCGTCAAAGTCGGTGATACTGTCTTGGTGGAAAATCATGCAGGCGTTGAAGTGAAAGACGGCGATGAGAAGTACACGATTGTTGGGACTGCAAGTATTCTCGCCATTGTTGAAGCCTAAAGAATCAGAAAGGAGAAAGATCTATGTCAAAAGAAATTAAATTTTCATCAGATGCTCGTGCAGCCATGGTCCGTGGGGTGGATATCCTAGCAGATACCGTTAAGGTGACCTTGGGACCTAAAGGCCGCAATGTGGTGCTTGAAAAATCATTTGGGTCACCATTGATCACCAATGATGGGGTGACCATCGCAAAAGAAATCGAATTGGAAGACCATTTCGAAAATATGGGTGCCAAATTGGTATCAGAAGTGGCGTCTAAAACTAATGATATCGCTGGTGATGGGACAACGACTGCGACTGTCTTGACCCAAGCTATCGTCCGTGAGGGGATCAAGAACGTTACAGCAGGAGCGAATCCAATCGGTATCCGTCGTGGGATTGAAGCAGCGGTTGCGACTGCTGTTGAAGCCTTGAAAAATAACGCCATTCCAGTTGCCAATAAAGAAGCCATCGCCCAGGTTGCGGCTGTTTCTTCTCGCTCTGAAAAAGTCGGTGAGTACATCTCAGAAGCCATGGAAAAAGTGGGCAATGACGGGGTGATCACGATTGAAGAGTCTCGTGGAATGGAAACAGAGTTGGAAGTCGTGGAAGGAATGCAGTTTGACCGTGGTTACCTCTCTCAATACATGGTCACTGATAATGAAAAAATGGTGGCAGACCTTGAAAATCCTTATATCTTGATCACCGATAAGAAGGTGTCAAATATCCAGGAAATCCTTCCATTGCTTGAAAATATCCTGCAAAGCAATCGTCCGCTCTTGATTATTGCGGATGATGTGGATGGAGAAGCCCTCCCAACTCTTGTCTTGAACAAGATTCGTGGAACTTTCAATGTCGTAGCTGTTAAGGCTCCAGGATTTGGGGATCGCCGTAAAGCCATGTTAGAAGACATCGCTATCTTGACAGGTGGAACTGTTATTACAGAAGATCTCGGTCTTGAGTTGAAAGATGCGACCATCGAGGCGCTCGGTCAAGCAAGTAAAGTGACAGTGGACAAAGATAGCACAGTCATCGTAGAAGGTGCGGGTAATCCTGAAGCTATTGCCAACCGTGTAGCGGTGATTAAATCACAAATTGAAACCACCACTTCAGAATTTGACCGTGAAAAATTGCAAGAACGCTTGGCTAAATTGTCTGGTGGTGTAGCGGTCATCAAGGTCGGAGCTGCAACCGAAACAGAATTGAAAGAAATGAAACTCCGTATTGAGGACGCCCTCAATGCGACACGCGCAGCGGTTGAAGAAGGAATTGTTGCAGGTGGTGGTACGGCCCTTGCTAACGTTATTTCTGCAGTTGCATCCCTTGAATTGGAAGGGGATGAAGCAACAGGACGCAATATCGTGCTTCGTGCCTTGGAAGAACCTGTACGCCAAATCGCTCACAATGCGGGTTACGAAGGTTCGATTGTTATTGATCGCCTAAAAAATGCTGAGCTTGGAACAGGATTTAATGCTGCAACAGGTGAATGGGTCAACATGATTGAAGCAGGAATTATCGACCCAGTGAAGGTGAGCCGTTCAGCCCTTCAAAATGCAGCGTCCGTAGCGAGCCTTATCTTGACGACCGAAGCAGTGGTAGCCAACAAACCAGAACCAGCTCCAGCAGCACCAGCTATGGATCCAAGCATGATGGGTGGGATGATGTAACACACGTAGTCTAATGGATGCTGAAGCACCTCATTAGACTACGGCAAGCACTATGGTGCCTTGCCGAAGTATCTTACTAAGAAAATAAAGAAGGCATTATCGGCCTTCTTTATTTTCTGTCGTAACCTGTGTGTTTGATTGAGGCTTTGCCTCTAATCATTTGACGCCAACCGCTATCAGGCGGTTTGGCTAAACGTCTTACTAGCTTAAAGAGGTTAGCAAGTCTCCAATCCTCAATCAATCATTGGATGAACTGTCTGACGCAGTAGCTGATTGGTTTCTCCCTTCGCTTTTCCAAGCTCGGAAGAGTCCTAATCAGCCTTGCGGGGGCGAGACAACGAACGAATGATTAAAATATTCGTTCTGTCTCGCTCCCTTTTCACGTCGTAACCCCGTGTCAATTTATTAGGTGGATTTGTAGTTTACGGCAAGCACTATGGTACCTTGCCGAAGTGTCTTGCTAAGAAAACAAGGAAGGCATTATCGGCCTTCTTTATTTTCTGTCGTAATCTGTGTGCTTGATTGAGGCTTCGCTTCTAATCATTTGATGCCAACCACTATCAGGTGGCTTGGCTAAACGTCTTACTAGCTAAAAGGGGTTAGTAGAACCTTTTCAATTTTCGAATAATCATAGGACGAACGGGTTGCTTTAATCTCTTCTTTGCGGGGGCGAGAGTGCATATTTATATATATTACAAAAGTTTGTGAAATAAATATGGCTGAAGCCTGTTTTTTCTACAGATCGGTTTCCTTGCTTGACGGAACTGAGATTAATTCGATGAGGATCAGAGCAGTCATTTGAGGTGCGGGTTTTTGTTTACATATAGTGAAATCACGGGGATGATACCCTTTGAAGCAGGTAGATAGATAGTAGATATTTTGGAGTAACCTGCCTGTTCGATATTTGGAATGAAATTGCAATACAAATTCCTTTATTTTGTAACAAAGATGCGTTAAAATATAGGAAGTAGATAAATGTTCTACACTAGAGCAAGGGGGGAATACTTCCCACATACATGTCTAAAGACAAAAACTTGATCGAATTAATTAAAACTTTTTGATTCTTAATTTTTATCGACCTTTTTCATATTAAACTTTTTCATCCACCCCTTGCTAAGGCTCTTCCAGATTTTTCTGGGGGAGTTTTTTGTATTTCATAAACATTTCACATTTCTCCTTTATAATGAAAGCAACAAATGATGAAAGCGAGCCCAGTTGCTATCAATAAACTGGGGAGTCTTTCTTTTAGATGGAGGTAGGAGATGTTTCTCTTGCAACAGGCAATCGCCTATATTTCTCGAAAAAGAACGAGGAATCTGGTCCTCTTTCTGATTCTCCTCTTGATCCTCTCTTGCTTGTATTTCTGTTTTTCACTGATGCAAGTGGGAGGAAGGCTGGAGGATCATATCAAGCAGTCGGCTGGAACTAGTTTTGCCCTGACCAGTAAACAAGGGGATACTCCCTTTGCTCTGAAGGAGGCTAAAAAAGTGCAGCAATTAGCTGGGGTAGGATCCATGGTCCCACAATATGAAAGCCCCGTTCGTATTCTTGATAAAGAAGCGGTGACGGGACAGCAGTCGGTAGAGCGGGAGGATCTGGGTCAGGAAGCCAAGCAAGCGCTAGGCGCTGTCTTTACCCAGAAGACAGACCAGCACCTGGATTTCCGCAGTGGTAGTTTCCAACTGGTGCAAGGCAAGCACTTATCCGACAAGGCTCGCGGCCAGATCTTGATCCACCAAGAGTTGGCTAAGAAGAACAAGCTAAAGGTCGGAGATTCCTTGACCTTAACCAGCTTTCAGATGGGAGAGACTCCTGCCAAAGAGCAAACCTTTGAAATCGTAGGGATTTTTTCAGGTAAGAAACAGGAAAAATTTACAGGAATGACCTCTGATCTGAGTGAAAACCAAGTCTACCTCCCTTATGAGGATGCGACTAAGCTTCTAGGTCTCAGTCAGCAAGAAGTGACCCAGGTCACCTTTGGAGTCAAAGATCCTGAGAAAATCGATGCCCTCTTGAAGCAAGTCAAAAGCTTGGATCTGGATTGGCAATCTCTGCGCGTGGTCGAAGATCGCAAGGCCTTTGACCAGATGAAGGAATCCTCTCAGACCTTAGAAGGCCTGGTACGGATCATGATGATCGTCCTCCTAGTGACAGGAGCCGGTGCCCTATCGCTCTTACTCAGTCTCTGGACACGGGAGCGGATCCATGAAATCGGGGTGCTCTTATCCATTGGGAAGAGCAAGGGCCGGATCTTTAGACAGTTCCTCTTGGAGGTGGTGCTGGTATCCTTACTAGCGGTGATCCCAGCCTTTCTCATCGGACGGATGGTCAGCCATCGTTTCTTAGAGCAGTTTGTCGGAGAGACTGGTCAACAGCAGACCCTAGACTTGCTCAACCAAATCCCTCAAGGCCTTTCCTTAGGAATCGCCTATGCTAGCCTCTTGTGCTTGATCCTTCTGTCGCTCGGTGTAACTACCAGCATGATCTGGCGCAAGACCCCAAAAGAAATATTAACAAAAATGAGTTAAGGAGAAATGACACATATGTTAGAACTCAAGAATGTAGCCTATAGTTACCAAAGCTATAGTGAAGATATCCTCTCAAATGTGAACTATCAGTTCGAAAATGGGACATTTTACAGTATTATCGGTCAGTCAGGAACTGGGAAATCTACCCTCCTCTCTCTCTTGGCTGGTCTAGACAATCCCAAGAAGGGGCAGGTTCTCTTTGATGGGGAGGACATTCAGACCAAAGGGTCTAGCTACCACCGCAAGCACCATGTCTCCCTAGTCTTTCAGAATTACAATTTGATTGATTATTTGACACCACTTGAAAATGTCCGCCTGGTCAACAAACAAGCTGGGAAAGAGATTCTCTTGGAATTGGGATTGGATGAAACGCAAATCAAACGCAATGTCCTCCAACTATCCGGAGGGCAGCAGCAACGGGTGGCCATTGCGCGTGCGCTCGTTTCAGAAGCACCTGTCATCTTGGCTGATGAGCCGACGGGCAACCTAGACGAGCAGACAGCAGGTGATATCATTGCCATTTTGAAGAAATTGGCCAAGGAGCGCCAAAAATGTGTCATCGTCGTCACCCACAGCAAGGAAGTGGCAGAGGCCTCCGATGTGGTCTTGGAATTGAGTCGCCGTAGCCTCATTGAGAAGAGCAAGTAAGGAGGGAATGCTATGTTGCGAAATGCTTTTGCTTATATCACACGTAAATGGCCCAAGTCTCTCTTGCTCTTTGCCATCATTCTCCTCATGGGGACCTTGAGCTTGATCGGACTCTCTATGAAGGGAGCGACCCAAAAAGCTTCATCGGAAAGCCTGGGATCCATCACCAATAGCTTCTCCATGCAGATCAACCGCCGGACCAATCCGGGAACCCCTCGGGGAGCTGGGAATCTCAGAGGAGAAGATATCGAAAAAATCAGCCAGGTAGAGGGGATCACCTCCTCCATCAAGCGGATCAATGCCATCGCGGATATCCTAGACCACGAGATCATTGAGACCGAAGAAACCCTGCAAAATCAATCTCCAGAGCGGGCTAAGCACTTCAAGAATACCTTGATGGTGACAGGGGTCAATGACTCTTCAAAAGAAGATAAGTTTGTCTCCGGAGCCTACAAGCTGGTCCAAGGGGAGCACCTGACTGATAAGGACAAAAACCAAATCCTCATGCACGAAGATTTGGCGAAAAAGAATGGCCTCAAGGTAGGCGATAAGGTGCGCCTCAAGTCCAATCTCTATGATGCTGACAATGAAAAAGGGGCTAATGAAACCGTAGAAGTGACCATTAAAGGCTTGTTCTCAGGAAAAAACCAAGCTCCTCTAACTTACGCCCAATAATTGTATGAAGATACACTCATTTCTGACTTGGATACAGCTGCCAAACTCTATGGCAATACAGTCCAAACAGCTACCTATGAGGATGCGACCTTCTTTGCAAAAGGGGATCAGGATCTGGATAAATTGATCGAAAAAATCAAAGCCTTGGATATCCCATGGAATTACTATGATTTGGTTAAGAGCTCTTCCAACTACCCAGCCTTGCAAAAATCTATCAGCAGTATGTTCCAAGTGGCGAACTACTTGTTTATCGGTAGCCTCATCTTTGCTAGTTTGCTTCTCACCCTTCTCCTTGTCTTGTGGCTCAATGCCCGTCGCAGAGAAGTGGGTATCTTGCTGGCTCTTGGGCTTTCTAAGGTACAGATTGCGGGACAATTCGTGGCAGAATTGGTCATGATTTCCATTCCAGCCTTCCTCCTCTCCTATGGAGTCGCAGGTCTTCTTGCCAAAGCAGTAGGAGATACGGTGCTCAAAAACGTAACCAGTGGCATTGCCAAACAAATGGCTCAAGAATCCTCTGCAGCCAACCTTGGTGGAGGAGCTGAGGCGGAAAGCTTCAGTAAGACCTTGACAGATATCCATATGGACATCCAACCGAGCCAATTGTTGGTGATTGTTTTAGTCGGTGGACTTCTCTTGATTCTCGTTTCCATCCTTTCTTCTCAATGGCTCTTGCATAAGAAACCAAAGGAACTCTTGGTGGATGTCGAATAAGAGATTGTTTCCTAAAATAGAAATAGGGTATAATAGGAGGTAGAAGTTTCTTAGATAAAAAGGAAAGTGTATGAAGATACTAATCGTAGAAGATGAAGTCCTGATTCGAGAAGGGATGAGCGACTATCTCATGGAATGTGGCTATGAGGTCTTTGAAGCAGGCGATGGGCAGGAGGCCCTGGACCTCTTTCACAGAGAGACGCCGGATCTAGTCTTGCTGGACATCCAGCTTCCTATCCTCAATGGCTTGGAAGTCCTCAAGACCATTCGCAAGACCAGCTCAGTCCCTGTCCTCATGCTGACGGCCTTCCATGACGAGGACTATAAGTTGACAGCCTTTGGAGAGTTGGCAGATGGCTATCTGGAAAAACCCTTCTCCTTGTCCCTCTTGAAGGTCCGTATCGAAGCTATTTTTAAAAAGCTTCAACCTTCCCGGGTCTTCACCTATGGAGAGGCACGGGTGGATTTTGAGAGCTACACAGCCAGCCTAGCAGGCCAAGCCATTTCCATGAATGCCAAGGAGTTGGAAATCTTGGAATACTTGCTCCAGCATGAGGGCAAGGCCCGGACCCGCTCTCAAATCCTCGATGCCGTTTGGAAGGAGACAGAGGAGATTCCTTTTGACCGGGTGATCGATGTCTATATCAAGGAACTACGAAAAAAACTAGAGCTGGACTGTATCGTAACGGTACGTAATGTCGGCTATAAATTGGAGAGACCATGACCAAACGGAGTATCTTTGCAAAAATCTTTCTGATTACCTTTGCCCTTTTTAGTAGCTTAGTCATCCTTCTACATGCTTCGGTTTACTTTATTTTTCCATCGACCTATATCGAGTCCCAGCGCCAGACGATTTTGAAGAAATCGCAAGCTCTGGCTAAGAGTTTCCAGGGCCAGGAAGAAGGGACCATTGGGTCGGTCATCGACCTTTATTCCAAGACCAATGATATCAAGGTGTCTATCAAAGGAAAGCAAAAACAAAATGCCCTAGAGGTCAAGGATGACCTGCTCCTGAACCCTGATAGCCAGAACAATTCCCTGGTCATTGAAGAGAGAAAGATTCAGACCAAGGAAGGGAAAGACTTAACCTTGCAATTCTTAGCGACTATCGATTCGCAAAAGGAAGCGCGGGACATCAGTCTGGGCTTTCTTCCCTATAGTCTCCTTGCTTCCTTTGTTCTGTCGTTGATTGCCTCCTATCTCTATGCCCGCATGATTTCCGCTCCGATCCTTGAGATCAAGCAGATGACCAAGCGGATGAAACGACTGGATCGGACAGCTAGTCTTCCCATTCATTCGCAGGATGAGATTGGCGTTCTCAAGCAACAAATCAACGACCTCTATCACCATCTCCTAGAGGTAATCGACAATCTAGAGCAGCAGAAACAGGAAAATCTGAAGTTGGAGCAGATGAAGGTCGAATTTCTACGAGGGGCTTCGCATGAGCTCAAGACTCCCCTAGCCAGCTTGAAGATTATCCTAGAAAATATGCGGGATAAGATTGGCCGCTACAAGGATCGGGATCGCTACCTGTCGGTCTCCCTCGATATCGTCGATGAGATGAACCAGATCGTCCTGGAAATTCTATCTCTGTCCTCTGTCCAAGAATTGGCCGGAGACAAGGAGTGGATCCAGCTGGATCAAGTCTTAGAGCAGATTCTCGACCAGTACAAGGTCTTGGCTCAATCCCGCGCGCTCACGATTGACAATCAAATCGCTGACAAAGCAGTTTATATGGACCCAGCCATTCTGAAATTGGTCCTCTCAAATGTCGTTAGTAATGCCGTCAAGCATTCGGATGCCGGTGGAGAGATCCAGCTCCGTCTCGAAGAAGAAGGGACGTACTTGGCTGTTGAAAATACCAGCCAAGAAATGGTAGGGACAGCTGAGATGCCAATGACCGCTAGCCGCCAGAAGAAGGAAGGTGGCTTGGGACTCTTCGTGGTCCAACACTTGCTGGACCATGAAGAATTGGCCTACCAATTTGATAAAACGGCTATGGGCTTACGCTTCCGTATGGAACTGCCTAAAGATCCTCAAGAATAAAAAAATAGAGAGTGGGACAGAAATCGGTCATTCGTTAGAATTCGATTTCGTCGTCCCACCTCCGCACAGTTGAGTAGGGCTATAAAAGCTGATGAAATCAGCGTAGTAGAGCCCACTCAACCACTGCGTCTTGCTCGACAATGCAAAGACAATTGAGAGGCTAGGACTTTTGTCCCAGCCTCTTTTTGTATTTAATCAAGCTTTTCGACCTTTAGCAATTGACCATGTTTTAATTCATAAATGGTATCCACATAGGTCAGGATGGAGCGGTCATGGGTCACCATGATAGCGCTCTTGTTTTTGGATTTGACTTCTTTCCGGATCAACTGGGCGATTTCTTGTCCTCGATCTGGGTCTAGGCTAGCCGTTGGTTCATCGGCCAAAATGACCTGCGGATTTCCGATGAAGGCGCGAGCGATGGCTGCCCGTTGTTTTTGCCCACCAGACATCTGATTCGGGTATTGGTGGTAACAAGCTTCGATGCCAAGATCTGCCAACAAGGCTTTGACTTCCTCTTGGCGTTTTTTCTTGTCCTTTTCCCCCTTCAATTTGGCCACCAGTTCTAACTGGTCACCGATTTTCATATAGGAGAGGAGCTGGTGATCTTGAAAGATGAAGCCAAGCAATTCCAGGCGTTTTTGCGTCCACTGGCCTTGGTTGAGGCCAGTCAAGTCTTGGCCAGCGATAGAAATCCGCCCCTCGTCTGCTGATAAGAGTAAACCAGCGATAGCTAAGAGAGTGGATTTACCAGATCCTGAAGGGCCCAAGATCGCGACAAATTCGTTGGGTTCGACGCTTAAATTCAGTTGGTTGAGGACATGGTGCATCTGGCTGCCATCGGCGTAGGATTTTCTGATATTTTCTAATGCAATAATGGCCATCTTATTCTCCATTTCCACCAATGACTTCGATTGGATCTACTTTTTTGATTTTGACAAGGGACAAGGCACCACACAAAATAGAGGTCAGGATAAAGCTAACCGAGATGGTGAGGTTGTCTTTCAGGGTCATAAAGGAAGGGATGCTATTGGGTAAAAATGGCGCCATTATAGTTGCCAGGCCAAGACCCAGCAGTACTCCGATGAGGGAGATGATGGTGAGCTGGGATAGTTGGACATAGGTAATCTGGCTCATGGACATGCCAATGGCCTTTAGGACGCCGAACTGTTTCAACTTTTGCAAGGTCAGGATATAGAAGAAGACCCCAAGAATGGCAGAAGAAGCGAGTAGTAGCACCCACGTGATCATCCGTAGCGTCAGATTTTGAGCCTTGTAGCCAGGGATTTTATCGATCACTTGCTTCTTATCCGCCACCATTAAGTTGCTGGCTAGATCACTAGAAGGGATGCTTTTCTTGGTCACAAGGGTTTGGGCTTGCCATTGATAGCTTGGATCTGTTTTTTGTCGCATGCCTGTATAGGTCTCCGAGCTGATAAAGCCAATCTCGCTATAGCCGTATTTGGCATTTTTCGCAAAGGCCACGACCTTGAGTTTTTGCTTAGAAGTTTTGTCGATCACTTGATCGCCGACTTGGATTCCCTCATCCTCTTTGAAAGAATGGTCCAGAATGACCTCGTTTTTCTTTAGGTCGGAGATCTTGAGCTCTGTATCTTCTATGATTGGATTGAGGATTTCTTTGTCATTGTGATCGGTCGCGAAGTAGGTGATGTCCAGAGTATTGGAAACCTCTGTTTTTGAGATAGTTGCCCGCTGGATCGACAAGCCAGAATAGTCCATTCCCTCTATCTTTTGGATCTCTTCTAAATCTTTCGCCGTAATGGTTGAAAAGGGGATAATCCCTTCTGAATCCGTCGAAAGGATGTAGTGCAGGGCCCCATAGTTATCGATTTGGGCCGATACCGAACGCCCCAGTCCATTTGTTAGACCGGACAAGAATACCACCATAAACATGAGGATGGTAATGAGGAGTTCAATCAGGATAAACTTCTTGGGCTGGTATTTAATTTCATTCCATGCGATTTTCATATTCGTTCTCCTTTTAGCACGGAGGTACTCAAGTAGCTTGGCACCTAAATATACTCTACCATCATACCACAAGTGGAGGGATAATATGGGGATGGTGTTTGGTAGAGTATGAAGGAATCGGATTTGTTTACTGTATTCCATTTGTTTCTCAATTATTAATTATTAATTGTTAATGTATACAAAAAGAGATATGCTATAGACAAGCAAAAAAGCCTGACATATCAGGTTTTCTATTGAATTATTAGATGCCCCTGCAAGAAAATCTTCATTTTAGTGTAGAAGAAAATAGCAATAGACGCTTGAAATTGAGGTTTTTTTATTAATATCTTTCTTCGAATAAAAGTGATTTGAAATACAATTTGGTACAAATAAACTTCAATTTTATAAACATATAAGTTTATAAAGTATAGAATTATATGTTTCCGAAAAAGAGGCGTTTTCCGAAAACTTCTCTGTTATTTCAAATATTGTTAATAGCTCTCATATGTATCTGTTGGTTGAGATTGTCTTAAATTCAATGATATACATACAAGATAAACATAAGCGTATAAATTGACTTCTATTTTTATGTTGGTATACTGTATAGGTAGATAACTAAAGTGAACTTTTCTTTAATTAGTTCGCAAAAAGGAAGGAATTCACTATGAAAATAAAAAAACTTACAATTTCTATTGTTTCTTTAGCAAGTATTGCCCTATTAACTGCATGTTCTCAGACAGCTCAACCTGTTCAACAGACTGTTAGTCAACAACAATCCAATCAATCTGCTAAGCAAAATGCTTCTGTATCGACATCAAACAACAATCAGTCTCAAACAGATCAAAGTTCTGAATCTCCAGTAACACAGCCTACAAATATTGATGGAACTTATAACGGTGTGGATGAAGAAGACCAAATTATTCTGGTTGTGAATGGTGCAACCGGAACATGGACAGAAGTGGAACCTGATGGAGATAAAGAGGTGAAGCAAGTTACTTTTGATTCAGTAAATCAACGCATGACGATTAGTGATGATGTCAAAATTTATACTGTCAATGATAATCAAATTATAGTTGATGATCTCGATCGTGATCCGTCAGATCGAATTGTTTTAACTAAATAGTAAAAAAAGAGACTACATTAAGTTAGTCTCTTTTTCATCATTTAAATTATTTTTGGTAAAAACATATTATTCTTTCGGTGATGAGTAAACTTTGATATGGTTACCAAGTATTTTAATATTTACAGGAAGATTATCTGATTTATCACCGTCAACATCTGTTTCTAACTCAGTATCAGAAGAAATTTTAATATTTCTTGCTTTAATGTATTCGATGTGATCATTAGCCACAACATCTCCTTTTAATAAATCTGGAATTGCAGATAGTTTAGAAAGGATGGAGGCATCTTTTAAAATTAAGATATTTCCGTATCCATCTTTATTTTCATCAAATAGTTTTTTATCAGCGTAATAGTTGGATAATAAGACTAATACTTGACTAGCTTCTCCGTTATAACTTCCATTTTCAGTTTCAATACGAATATTAAACACGTCATCTTTTATGATTGACTTCATGGTATTTAAAGCATATGCGAAGATCCCAAATTTTGTTTTATCTTCTATTTCAACATTATGAATAGCTTCTGGCAAAGAACCAATGCTAAAGATATAACCAAAATAATTGTTATTAACTTTTCCAATATCAATAGTATTAGTAAAATTGAAATCCAGTTCTTCAATTGCCTGATCAATATCTTGGCTTATTCCTAATAATTTTGTGATTAAGTTGCCTGTCCCACCAGGAATGATCCCCAATTTTGGAATGTAATCTTTCTCAGCAATTCCTGAAATAACCTCATTGACAGTTCCATCTCCACCAAAAACAATTACTGCATCATAATGTTCTTTAGATGCCTTTTCAGAAAAGTGAGTTGCATCCTCAGCTTTTTGAGTAATCATTGTTTCGATATCGTCAAAATACTTTTTAGCTTTGTTTTCCAAAATTTCTTTGTAATCTAATGCCTTTTCTCCACCAGAGGTTGGATTAATAATTAACATTGCTTTTTTCATTGAGATGTCTCCAAAAATTTTCTAAAATATAGAACTGTTTTTATCCTCTTTTTACACCCTATAATTGAATAATCTAAATACTCATTAATTTTCTAGTTCCGTTTTCAACTAAGACAGCTTGAGAGTTAGTGAGAGAACAGATATCCAATGTTGGGAATTTCTCAAGGATATCGTTGGTAATTTTCTTAAATAATGGATGGGAGTCATGTGGAAGAATGTAAAAATCTATTAGCCCGAGTCCAGAGTATCCAATCTGAGAGTAGTTTTCAGGGATATGGTAAAGTGGTTCGATATAGTAGAGTTCTTTTGCGCAAATAATTGCTCCAGCAGATTCTCCAACATATAATTTGCCATCTTTCAGATGTTTCTTAATTAATTCATCAACTCCCAATCTTTTTATCTGATCAACTAGAACAAAAGTATTTCCACTGGCAAAATAAACGATATCTGCCTTTTTGAAGGCTTTTTCTATTTGATCAGAGGAGGCTGCTGATAACTCAAGATCAATAACATTAACATTCATCTCTTGCCATAATTGACGGGCAGAGTTTACGTATCCTTTATACTCTTCTTCAATTGAAGCAGTGGGGATGAAGAGTACGTTTTTTCCTTCAACTTCATCTTGTATTAGTTTTCCTGTTTTTGAAAAATTTGAACACAAAAATAATCTCATATTACTCACTTTTTCTATTAATTACTCTGACTAACCCAACCACTAGAAAGAGTTAATTAAGTGTATTTACAAATCTATATTTAAGACTTATTCAATATTGTTTTCTCTCTTATGCAAAGATAAAAACTCTTGAAGAAATAGTTTTTTAGCTTCGCCATCAGATGATGTATCTAGATCATCAATCATCATTTTTGCGACTTCTTCACGTGAACTTGTTCCATATTCTTCAAATAATCTAAAATCAATCCGCTCCTCAATATTTGTATATGGATAATGAGCGAGTAAATCGTCAATACGATGATTGAAATTATGTTCTTCCCAGAGTTCTAAAAAGACTTTTTTAGAATCTCCCAAATTAATTTCTGGAGCAATCAAACGTAAGGTATCTAAAAATCCAGCTCTGTAGCCTCTCATTTCAGCACATAGAGCAATTACTTCATCTTTATTGATTTTGGTAAGATCATCACGCATGTCCAATAAATCATTGTCTTTAAAAAGTTTCTCAAAACCTTCAAGGCGATTATTAAAATCATTAAATTTTGTATTGTCTAACTGGTTGAATGTCTCTTTAATATCCATAACTTTCTCCGTGATTCTTTATTTTACTTAATGAATAGCAGAGTGTCTATATGTTCATAGACACTCAAGAACTTGCATTTCATCAAGTATAAGCGGAATACTATGTAAGGGTTTACATATTTATATTATATGATTATTTCAGGAATCCGTCAATTTTCCACATTATTATATGGCAAAATGTATCTTTTTAAAAATGCAAAAATCTATGAGCAAGATGTTTGACTTCTTATTTCGAAGCATATATACTTATATTAACCTTAGAAAAGAAAAAGTGTTTGAACAGATATTCAATAATAATTACTTTTTTGAAAATACAAATTCGAACTTTAAATTTTTATCTTTTTATTATTGTTGAGTATTGTTTTAATTAATTTTTCCTTTCTTTGTTTTAGGAAGGAGGATGATATGCTTATATCCGCTGTTGTCGGTGGTCTTATCGGTTTAGTTGCCGGAGGGATCACTAATAAGGGAGGTTCGATGGGTGTAATTACTAAAGTCTTAGCAGGTTTAGTAGGTTCGTCTGTTGGACAATTACTATTGGGTTCTTGGGGACCTAGCCTAGTTGGTATGGCACTGTTTCCATCTATTGCGGGTGCAGTCATTGTTATCTCCCTAGTGTCGTTTTTCTTTGGTAAAAAAGAATAATATTCTTTTGTTCCCAGGAATAAATTATGATCTTTTCTAAACAAGGAGGTTATAGTTTACGCTCTATTGACGAAAGGATTCAATATGTCAAAGTCAAAAAAAATACTTTCCCTTATTTTTTGTATTTTAATCTTGACAATTTTGATTCCTATTTTGCTAGATTATCACAAAGTTAGCGGTCTCGGTCTCCACTTAGTAAATTGGAAGCGAATTTCCTTTTTGGAATTTTATTTTTCAAGATATCTTTTCTGGGGCTCCTTGGTTCTATCGGTTTTGATACTACTTTTGATGCTAGTTATACTTTTTTACCCTAAGAGGGATTTAGAAATTCAACTAGAAGAAAAAGGCGGTAAGCTGAAACTAAAAAATTCTGCTATTGAAGGATTTGTTCGTGGTTTAGTTAACGAAAATAACTTCATTAAAGATCCTAAAGTTCATGTAAATAGTCGGAAAAATAAATGTTTAGTTTACGTGGAAGGAGAAATTCTTCCGTCTGAAAACATTATCGAAAGAAGTCAATTGATTCAACAAGAAATCGCTGATGGATTAACACAGTTTTTTGGAATGAATCATGGTGTTAAGCTTGATGTTTCTGTAAAAGATTATAAGCCTAAAACACCAACTAAAAAAACTGTAAGTCGTGTAAAGTAAGGAAGTAAAAAATGGAACAGTTTAAAAAACACAAACTTCCAGTCCTATTTGGATTAGGAGCTATTATCTTAGCAACTCTAATTGTATCCGTTGGTTTATTTAAGATGTTATTTATCTTAATTTGCGCCATTTTGGGAATAGGAATTGGATTTTATTTACAACAAAAAGGACTATTTAAATAATAAAGGAGTTTCATATGTCAAACGAAAAAAATATTAAAGAAACAAACGCAAAAGTAGAAGAAGTTAAACAAACAGATGCAGTAAAAGGAGAATTGACTTACGAAGATAAAGTTATTCAAAAAATCATCGGACTTTCATTAGAAAAAGTAGATGGCTTGTTGGCTGTAGATGGAGGATTTTTCTCTAATCTAGCTGATAAGATCGTCAATACTGACCATGTTGGTAATGGAGTAAACGTTGAAGTTGGTAAAGAACAAGTCGCTGTTGACTTGAATGTAGTAGTAGAATATCAAAAGAATGTTCCTGACTTGTACAAACACATTAAAGAAGTAGTTGCATCACAAGTTTCTAAGATTACTGACTTGGAAGTTATTGAAGTGAACGTTAATGTTGTTGATATTAAAACGAAAGAACAATATGAAGCAGATTCAGTAAGCTTGCAAGATCGTGTAACTGGAGTAGTTGAATCAACAGGTGAGTTTGCATCTGAACAGTTTGAAAATGTTAAAACAGGTTTGGGAAATGGATTCTCAGCAGTTAAAGAAAAAGTTGGCGAAGGCGTAGAAGCCGTAACTGACTCTTCATCAAATGAAAAACCACGTGTTCATTAATTTGGATATTAAAAAACGTACACAAAATATATGGAGGTAAGACTATGTCTACAGAAGAAAAAGTAAACCAAGCAAAAGGTGCGATTAAAGAAGGTGTCGGTAAATTGACTGGCGACAAGAAAACAGAAAAAGAAGGAGCTGCAGAAAAAGTAGTTTCTAAAGTTAAAGAAGTCGCAGAAGACGCAAAAGATGCCGTTGAAGGCGCAATCGAAGGCGTTAAGAATATGATCAAAGGTGATGATAAATAATAGTTAATAGTTATCTTTCAATCGTAAATAGTTAATCTTATAAGCACTCTAAATTCTATAGTTTTAGCTCAATCATAGAAGTTAGGGTGCTTTTTAATCAAATGTTTTAAGAAAATGTTACTATTCTGTATGTTTTAGGGAATCTAAAAAAGATTTTTTATGATATACGCAATTGGCGATATCTCTGCGTTGCACTTATAAATTGGTGAGAAAATACACAATTTTTAATTTATTTTATGCATCAAATAAACATACATAATATAGAAGAAAGCAAAGAATTATAAAAAACATATTCAAATAAAACAGATATATAAATCAACATATAACGACATAACTCAGCATATATTTGCTGTCTTTGAAAGCGGAAACAATGCTACTATTTAGGGCTTTTGTTTTATAACTTAATATAATTTAACAA
Source organism: Streptococcus viridans (assembly GCF_900636365.1). NCBI lineage: Bacteria > Bacillati > Bacillota > Bacilli > Lactobacillales > Streptococcaceae > Streptococcus > Streptococcus viridans. The sequence continues at coordinate 224,635 of NZ_LR134266.1, forward strand.
ATTTAAAAAAGGCAAACATTTTAGTTGACTTGCCATAAATAATGCAGTATGATTATATTAATCTTAGAAAAGAAAGCGTTTGAATTTTTATTCAATAAGAAATTTTTAGCTAAAAATCAAAATAATAAAAACAATTAAAATGTTATATTCTTCATTCTTACTTATTGAATATTGTTTAAATAACTTTTCTTTGAGATAGAAAGGAGGCCCATTATGCTTTGGTCTATTATTATAGGAGGCCTTATCGGTCTCGTAGCGGGTGGAGTCACTAAAAAAGGTGGATCTATGGGAGTGATTGCTAATGTTTTAGCAGGTTTAATTGGTTCGTCAGTTGGACAGTCCCTTCTGGGATCCTGGGGTCCGTCTTTAGCAGGTATGGCTTTGCTTCCTTCTATTGCGGGTGCAGTTATTGTTGTTTCCGTAGTGTCGTTTTTCTTAGGGAAAAAAGAATAATGTTCTTTTTCAAGAATAAATCATAATCTTTAAGACAGGGCAAGATTATGATTTGATTATATTCATGAAAGGATTCAATATGTCAAAATCTAAGAAAATACTTTCTCTTATATTTTGTATTTTAATCTTGACAATTTTGATTCCTATTTTGCTAGATTACCATAAAGTTAGCGGTTTAGGACTTCACTTAGTTAACTGGAAGAGAATTTCCTTTTTAGGATATTATCTTTCAAGATATCTTTTCTGGGGTACCTTGGTTCTCTCAATTTTAATTTTATTATTCATGCTAGTAATCATCTTTTATCCTAAACAACATTTAGAGATAAAGTTAGAAGATGCTGGTGGTGAGCTAAAACTAAAAAATTCTGCTATTGAAGGATTTGTTCGTAGTGTAGTTAATGAAAACAACTTCATTAAGAATCCTAAAGTTCATGTAAATAGTCGGAAAAATAAATGTTTAGTTTACGTGGAAGGAGAAGTTCTTCCTTCAGATAATATTATTAAACGAACTCAGTCTATAAAAGATGAAATCGGTAATGGATTAACACAGTTTTTTGGAATGAATCATGGTGTTAAGCTTGATGTTTCTGTAAAAGATTATAAGCCTAAAACACCAACAAAAAAACTTGTGAGTCGTGTAAAGTAAGGAAGTAAAAAATGGAATGGTTTAAAAAATACCAGTATCCACTACTGTCTGGATTAGCAGGTGTTCTTTTAGCTTGCTGCATCCTGTCCTATGGGTTCTTTAAAACATTGTTTGTTTTAATCTTCGCCGTCTTAGGAGCTGGAGTTGGATATTATATACAACAAAAAGGACTATTTAAATAAAAAAGGAGTTTCATATGTCAAACGAAAAAAATGTAAACACAACAAATGTAGATAAACAAGAAGCTACTAAAAAAGTAGATGCAGTAAAAGGAGAATTGACTTACGAAGATAAAGTCATTCAAAAAATTATCGGACTTTCTTTAGAAAAAGTAGATGGCTTGTTGGCTGTAGATGGAGGATTTTTCTCTAATCTAACTGATAAGATCATCAATACTGACCATGTTGGTAATGGAGTAAACGTTGAAGTTGGTAAAGAACAAGTCGCTGTTGACTTGAATGTAGTAGTGGAATATCAAAAGAATGTTCCTGAGTTGTACAAACACATTAAAGAAGTAGTTGTATCACAAGTTTCTAAGATCACTGACTTGGAAGTTATTGAAGTGAATGTGAATGTTGTTGATATTAAAACGAAAGAACAACATGAAGCAGATTCAGTAAGCTTGCAAGATCGTGTAACTGGAGTAGTTGAATCAACAGGTGAATTCGCATCTGAACAGTTTGAAAATGTTAAAACAGGTTTAGGGAATGGATTCTCAGCAGTTAAAGAAAAAGTTGGTGAAGGCGTAGAAGCCGTAACTGACTCTTCATCAAATGAAAAACCACGTGTTCATTAATTTATAATTAAACACTTACAAATAAAAAATCATATGGAGGTAAGACTATGTCTACAGAAGAAAAAGTAAACCAAGCAAAAGGTGCGATCAAAGAAGGTGTCGGTAAATTGACTGGCGACAAGAAAACAGAAAAAGAAGGAGCTGCTGAAAAGGTAGTTTCTAAAGTAAAAGAAGTCGCAGAAGACGCAAAAGATGCCGTTGAAGGCGCAATCGAAGGCGTTAAGAATATGATCAAAGGTGATGACAAATAAGTCATAAGTACAATCGATTTTTCGTGTTAGATCAACATATTCTCTATAATTCTTTTCATATAAATTTAACAATCAGATTAAAAGGTTATAAGCCAATATAATCAAATAATCCTAAGTAATGCACTATTTCAATTTAATTGAGTAGTAACACATTTTCTCATTAGATTTAAGCGAAAAGTCGATTTTCTTTTGATATAGAATCAAATATCCACAAGATTATTTCATAATTAAAATTTAAAGATATTACACATGGAGGTAAGACTATGTCTACAGAAGAAAAAGTAAACCAAGCAAAAGGTGCGATCAAAGAAGGTGTCGGTAAATTGACTGGCGATGAAAAAACTGAAAAAGAAGGAACTGCTGAAAAAGTAATTTCTAAAGTAAAAGAAGTCGCAGAAGACGCAAAAGATGCCGTTGAAGGCGCAATCGAAGGCGTTAAAAATATGATTAAAGGTGACGACAAATAATAGTTAATGGTTATCTTTTAATGACAACTAGTTAATCCCTAATAACGCATTCTAAATTCTATAGTCTTAGCTCTACTATAGAGGCTAGAGTGCGTTTTTGATTCCGTTTTCTTAATTTTCTATTGTAATAGATATTTAATGCTAATTTGTTAGAATATAAGCGATTAAGGAGGTGTTACAATGAATAAAATAATGACTCTACTATTTTTGATGATTTTGAGTTTGCCTTTAGTTGCATGCTCTAATCAAAGTAACCAGACTTTGGATGGCGAATATTATTGGGTTAATGAATCTCGAAATGAACGAGCATTTACTATTTCAGGAAATAAGGGAACACTTGATAGTAGTGTTGCTGATAACTTTGTAATCGATCAAAAGAATGAAACAATTGAGCTGATGGGTTCTCAAATGTTAAATCACACAACAAGTTATACATATAAAGATGGTGTCTTTACTGTAGATATATCCGGTGTGGAACGTGATTATTATAAGAAAGACAGTGAGGCTTATAAGAAGGCATTGAAGGAATTAGATGATGATTGAGGACAATGTTTAATTTCCTTTTCTAGTCATAGTTTAACGCTTATTCTGTACAAGGATTAAGCGTTTTTTATTGTGTATCTCCTTGGTCGAGAATTGACTCTCAGTTATCCTAGTGTGTACTAAATCTGACAAAATTGACAAAATTACATAAATTTGATATAATAACTTTATATAGGTGTTGGAAGTGAATTATTAAAACTAATAATATCCTATAAATCACAAGCGAACCTTGTTGCTTGCAGTTGCTTATAAAGTAGAACAAGTTGAATAAATAGAAAGTGAGAATACTATATGAGAATAACAAGTTTTAGAGATATGGACACCACTGAAGATTTTGAATTTGTAGATGAAAAAATGAGTGAGTATTTCCGTTGGGGAATTGCTGATTTCTATTCGCTTCAACAAGCAACCTATTGGATCGGGGATATCTTGAGAAAAGAACCCAGCGCTAATTTTGAAGTAAGAGCACGAGTTTCAGAAAGTGATGATGTAGATGAATATGAAAGAATCGTGTTATACGAAGGTGATCAGTGTTTTGATTCTTGGTTCTTAGAAGAGAAAGCAAGCTTTATGGCACCATATTCTATGGTACTATTTCTCAATAAGGATACAAATGTGGCCTATGCTATCGAGAAAAATGAATTTGATGAGCCTGGACATGTGAAGTATTTGTGTGAGATAAGAAAATAAATAAGAGAGTTGGAAAACTCTCTTATTTATTTTTCAAAACCTTTTGATAAGAAGAAAGCGACCGACCATAATATAGTTATGGAAATCAAACACAATAAAATACTTGTATTACTATTTATGAATCTCTTCTTGATTGTGCTGGTTTTATTACATACCCAAGAATGTAATAAAGCAGTATGAGCAGATAATGTTTTCCTAGAAGCATTTACTTTTTCTGCGGATTTATTTTCATCAAAAGAGTCTCAGGCTATAGAAGAAGAGCAGTATATGGTCATACACTACAAGAGAAAATAAATGAAGAATTTGATAACGTTAGAAAACTTTTATAATTATTTGGTACAAAAAACAAAATGACAAACAAAAAAGCCTGATATATCAGGCTTCCTGTTGATTTAGATGCCCCCTGCATGAATTTGGGAGGCTTTTTCACCTTGAAAGAAATTAAAAATATTGAAATATAAGTGATTTTCGGAAGATAATTAAAGAGAATTTAAATGCAATTATTTCAAAATGGGGCAAAAGTGGGGCAAAAAATGAATGTAAAATACGGGCATGCTTCTTTATTAGATTGCTTCAAAAACATTATCCTTATTATCTTTCCTTTAGATACTTAAATGCGCATGAGACTGTTATTCTTCTTGTTAAGTAGTCTCTGATATATATAAGTTGTGGTATACTAGAGGCAGAGTTAAACGTGAATAGGAAATTAAATCGGAGGAAAACATGCTAGAAAACTTTATAAAAGTGGCAGATATGCCCCAAGAAGTCATTGAAAAGTATAAGGATCAAGTCCCTGCTGAGTTAGTTCAAATTTGGCAGGAGGATGGTCTAGGAACCTTCTTAGATGGTTATCTAAAAGTCATCAATCCAGATGATTATCTTGAACTTCTCCGAGATAGCTATTTCAGAGGAGATATCGCTTTTCCTATGTTCGTAACAGCATTTGGTGATATTATTACCTGGGAAAAGAATACCTATGTGGGAATTGTCCAATATAATATTCAAGATTTGGATATTATGATTAAGCGTATGGATCGTTTCATAGAGTATGTTGATGATGAAGATTTCAAAGACGATTATTTCGATATTCCACTCTACAAAAAAGCTGTTGCCAAACATGGTGAATTGGCCTACGATGAGTGTTTCGGTTTTGTCCCGCTCCTGGTATTAGGAGGCTTTAAAGATGTGGATCATATGGATAAAGTCAAAGTCCGGGAGCACATTTACCTCATGTACCAACTCACAGGCGGAGTATTTGACGATTGATAAAAAAGAACCACCCTCGCGGTGGTTCTTTCGATGAAAACGGGGGGTTAGATAACCAGAGAGTCTTTGGATGAGACTCGCTTATTTTGTGAATATAAAAATTTTTGGTACAAATTTTGGTACAAAAAACAAAATGACAAACAAAAAAGCCTGATATATCAGGCTTCCTGTTGATTTAGATGCCCCCTGCATGAATTTGTAAGAACTTTTCATATTGAAAATAAACAAAAATGTTGAAATATAGCTGATTTTAGGGAAATACTTTTAGGTATTTTCAATGTCAGGATTTAAAAATGGGGCAAAAGTGGGGCAAAAACAAATTAACGAAAAAAATATCGAGTTCGTGCATCAAGTAAATGATAAATTGCAAGAATAAGTGCAACATTTACTCGAACTCATCCTCTAGAGCTTCACTAGCAGTTCTGTAAGCTAAACATTTTCGTGGTCGGTGATTGATATCATATAAAGCCTTGGTTCCCAAAGCTTTTTTATGTTATAAACTCATTAAAAGAACCCCCAGTTAGATTTGGAATATTTTTTATTCTGTGTCACATAAAAATAAATAAAATGAATGGCTATAGCTAGAGCTAAAATGGTTGTTATACTCACTACTATTATAGGATTAGAAGCAAAGATTAAAGAGAGAATCAAGGCAGCCAGATAGAGTGTCGCTTGGACACAGTAGTAACTTTTCGAATAGCGAAGATAGTGTTTGTTATAGGGCCCATTTACTAGGACAGCAGCTTGAAAGAGGCCAAATCCGATATAAGAGAAGCTGGTTGCAAAGAGAAGATTAGCTTCAGGATTCAGAAGAAAACTCATCGAAACGGTCATCATAATAAGTCCAATGAAAATAGGATAGTGACTGTAAATTAGAAATAGTCCCTTTTGATTAGATTTTTCATCAATAGCATGGTCGAATTGACCAAAATAAAACAAGAACAGAGAAAGCATAATAATGAAATAAAGAACCGAATAAATCGAGAAATTCTCGATTGTAAAGAAGTTAGCTAGCTCCATAATCATCTCTCCAAACGTAATAATGACAAGAAGGGAGATGCGCTCGATTAAATGGGGGAGATTTACCTGGTAATGCTTATCTTTACTAAGCAAGATAATTGGCATAATAAATGTTAGCAGAATACTAGCAAATAAGACAGAGACTCCAACGTAAATAGGAAGAAGAGCTGCTAGATAGACTCCTAAACTTCCTAGACCTGTTATCCATAGAAAACCTTTGATACTTTCCCGTTCAACATTATCGGTTGATTTTCTAAAAAATTCAACCAAATATTGTAAAAATAAGGTAAAGGTTAATGTACCAACAGCCCAACAAAGATAATGAAAATATTGTTGCCAATCAGGTCCAATCATATTGGCTATAAAGAGTAAAAGTCCCATTTTGATAAACATGATTACCATGTTAAATAAAGAGTTCTTTCCATAGCGATTGGTATAAATGGTTTGAATCATCCATGAATCAGTGAGAACCAAGACAGCCATGAAAAAATCAAGGAAAGAATTCCAAGTCAAAATACCGTTATGAAGATGCTCAATTAAAGTAGTTGCTTTTGAAATTGCAAAAACAAACACTAGGTCATAAAATAGTTCTGAAAATTCTACACGTTTATGCTTAATAAGAGTTGTCATATTAATACCTTTCTACTTTAGAAATACAATTCATTATAACAGAAAATGGTAATGAGAGAAAAAGGATATGCTTAAATAATTTCATGTGGCGCGAATTGTCAAAACCTTGACTTCTTTTGTCATTTACTTGAAAAAGCAACCCTGACGAGTTGATTAAAATCCTATTAAAAATTAACTTTGTCAGGATCATCCTGAGTTTTGATGCCTTGAATCTTATCCAAGACCGCCATATCTTCCTCTGATAAGTCGAAGCCGAAGATATCCAAGTTAGCTTTTATATTTTTAGGTGTCACAGACTTAGGTAGTGGCAAGAAACCTTTTTGAAGGCTCCAACGCAGAGCAACTTGTGCCACAGATTTACCGTTACGTTCAGCCACTGCTTCAACATCTTCATTTCCAAAAATACCACCTGTACCTAGTGGACTATAGGCTTCAATAAGGATATCGCGCTCTTGGCAATAGGCAACTAAGTCTTCTTGGTCACAACCTGGAGCCAAGAGGATTTGATTGACATGTGGAACAATTTCAGCTGTTTCAATAAGAGCTTCTAGGTGATGTTGCATAAAGTTAGACACACCGATAGCGCGCACCTTACCTTCTTTGTAAGCTTCTTCCATAGCCTTCCATGCACCCGCATTGCCAGCCTTCCAAGCATCATTCTCACGAAGCGCCTTTGGATTAGGCCAATGGATAAGCAAAAGATCCAAATAATCCACACCAAGTCTTTCGAGAGACTCATCGATAGAAGTCTTAGCCAACTCGTAATCGTGCTTATCATTCCAAAGTTTGGTAGTTAGGAAAATATCCTCACGTGCCAAATCACTATCAGCAATCGCCTTACCTACAGAAACCTCGTTACCGTAAATTTGTGCGGTATCAATATGTGTGTAACCCGCCTTAAGTGCGAAGCTAACGCTGTTATAGGCTTCTTCGCCTTCAGCAATTTGCCAAGTTCCAAAACCAATTTTAGGAATAGCAACCCCATTTGCAAGTGTATATGTTTCCATGATTTTCACCTTTTCTTTTTTTAATAGTACTATCTTAAATAAGATAAGGCAAAAATGCAAAGATTTGCTACGGCTATTATTATGAATAGTTCCTTACTTCTTTTTCCGATGTTCGTAACAGCCTTTGGAGATATTATTACTTGGGAAGAGAATGAATTTGTTGGTATTGTAAAATAAAATCTTCAAGACTGCGACATTATTATCAAGAGCCTGAAATATTTTCTTCAGTATTTAGATAACTCATATGTGACTGATAACTTTGAACTGGATTTATATAGACAGGCTGTGTTAAAACATGGTCCCTTGTCATATAACCAATGTTTCGGTTTTGTTCCTTTACTAGCATTAGGAGGCTTTAAAGATGTGGAACATATGGATAAAGTCAAAGTCCTGGAGCACATTTATCTCATGTACCAACTCACAGGCGGAGTGATGGACGATTGATAGAAAGGAACTACCTTCGAGGTGGTTTTTTCGACGAAAACGAGTGTGAGATAAATAACGAGTCTTTGGATGAGACTCGTTTATTTTGTGAATATAAACTTTTTGGTACAAAATTTGGTATAAAAAACAAAATGACAAGCAAAAAAGCCTTGGAACTCAAGGCTTTTTCCTGTTGATTTAGATGCCCCCTGCATGAATTTGTATGAAATTTTCATATTGAAAGTAATCAAAAATATTGAAATATAGATGATTTTCGGAAGGTACTTTTAGGTATTTTCAATGTCATGATTTAAAAATGGGGCAAAAGTGGGGCAAAAACGAATGACTCACATTTGGTTAGAAAACCTATAATACCTATATATGTTGACCCTCGTATCCAGACGAACCATAACTCTATAAGCTTTGATTCAGGAGACCAGTGTACCTATGATAAATCATCAGTGCCTATTATTAGAGAATATAGAAAAGTCATGTAAATTAGCTACAAATTTACATGACTAACATAAAAAGCGAACAAACAGAAGTTTAAGTGCCAGAAATCTCCGTTTGGTCGCTTTTTTATTAATTTAAACCATTTATTTAAATAGCTTAATAGTAAAGATTTTCAAAAATCGAAATCTTTTTACCTCAGTCTCTTCAGTCTGTTAATTTTTTTTCGAAAATTTCTCTTTAATATTAGCTTTCAATTTATCAAATTTTTCACGACGAGCTTCTTTTTTATCCGCAATTAAGCGAGCTTTAGCTTGATGCTCTAAATCTTCTTGAATTTTGAGAGCTGACTCTATCTCTGCCGCAACAGTAGCGACATCCCATCTAGCAATGTCAACCTGATACTTTTCAAAAATAGCATTTAAAACAGATTCATCATTTTCTTGTACAAGTGCAATAATAGCTACTTCGCCATTAGTCAACTTTTTACTAACGGTTGTAATTAATGCCGAATTGATCAATTCTTTGTCTGAACCAACGGAGGCGCCAATTGCTCCACCAGTAGCAAAACCAAAGAGAACACCTAGTGGTCCACCTAAAATTCCGATTAAACTACCAATTAATCCGCCTTCGAAATAATCATCTCCTAGGGAATTCATCAAATCAAAGCTATCTTTGACGTTAACAACACCATTTTCAGCTTTTACAATTGAAGCCTGAGCTAATTTGGTATTTTCAGTTTGAACAAACTGTTTTAATTCTGAAAAGGCCTGAAAGGCTTCACTTTCAATATGAAAAATTGAGACAACAACATTTTCCATGGGCTTACACTACTTTATTACTTTATAGAGATAGAATAAAATCTCCTATATTGTATAATAGTACAAAATACTGCTATACAAGGCGAACTATAGCATACAATAATCTTTTATACAATATACAATATATTACAAAAAGATTAAATTTTTATTTAAAAACTTATATTCTATAAATTAGGCAATTTTAAAATTTTGATTAAAAAGAAAGATTTAGATAGAGCTGTTGGTAGACTTAGGAAATTTTAAGAACATGCATTAGTTAAATTAAATGGTTCTTTTCAATTAAGTTTTAACTTCTATCTGGTAAGTAAAAGGAAAAATAATACCCGTGGTGCTAGTTAAACTCAAAATACAAGAAAAGCCTAAAAGGACTATACTGTAAGTGACAAAACAAAACAGGAGGATAGTCCAAATGAGCCACTTACATTAGTCCTGTGAAATACAGAACTAAATCCTTCACTTAAATTACTTGTCTAACTTTTTGGGGTCAGTACAAACAGTGCTTTTTTTGTTGAAATCGCAAAGAATCTAAGCTTTCTTTTTGCAGATAACATTCGCTCTTTTATTTTCGGTATGATTGAGTCGATGCCCCGTTCTCGACCGGTTATTATTGCAACTTATCGAATGCTAGAGCACTATGCCATCACTTTTTGGAAGAATACTTGGAGCAATTCTACGCAGAATGGAATGCGAAAAAGTGATAATTAAAGAGACGAAAAAGCTGAGAATATGATTTCCCAGCTTTTTTGAATGCGATAGAAATAGCAACTAGACTATTTACGAAAGACCTCAATAATGTAGGTGAAGCCAGTAACTAAAAATGCAAAGGCAATGACATAAACGACAAAGACACCTGTAGCCACTGGATTGAACAGAATCACTAGACCTAGTAAAAATTCAAGCAAGGCTACCCACGTGATATTGCTACCAATAATAGGGAAAATCAATCCTAGACGATTGCCTTTAAAGAAAGCAATAATGGCTTCTACAATTAACCAAATTCCTACAATGGTCGGAATGACGACCGGCAGGGTCACAAAGCCATAAGCAACGAGGTAAAGAGCTAAGAGAAGACTAACAAATCCTTGGAAAAGATAAACAGGTGAGCGAAGCTCTTTTGGTGCAGAGAAATAGCCTAAAATAGCTGCTATAGAAGAAACCAGTAAACCAAATGCAATCCACCAGCTGTAAGCAACAAGATTAGCTACTGGGTTTGTAAATAGGAAAAGTCCTAAAAGGACAAAAACAACTCCTGCAAGGAATAGCAGTAAACGATTAGAAAATTTCATTTCAATACCCCCTATATAGTATAGTTTGATAATAAAACTATTGTACTTATTTTTATAGAAAATGTCAATAAAATAAATAAACAATTTGGAAGTTTCAGTCTGACTTACAAAAAGAAAAGGAGTTTTCACTCCTTTTCACAGATTGAAGACAAAGTCCTTATAAAAGTGTCTTCTAAAGATTTTAACTTCAATCTGAAGCGAGGTTATCCTCGCTTTTTCTATTTATCAAACAATTCCTTATTTTCAATTAAGAGTTCTAGTGGAGATTTATCCCTTGCTACAATAAAACCAGGTTCATATTGGTTATGAAGTGTTCTTTTCTGAGAAGTTGGATCAATATACAACTCATCTCCATCTTCTGTGTATAGTTGGTTGCCTCTTGTTAAGTAAAGTAAATCCTCTAAGTACTGTCCATCAGTTTGTAGAAAATGTTCGATGTATTTGACATGAATTTGTATGAACTTTTCATATTGAAAATAATTAAAAATGTTGAAATATAGCTGATTTTAGGGAAGTACTTTTAGGTATTTTCAATGTCATGATTTAAAAATGGGGCAAAAGTGGGGCAAAAGATTTTTAAATTATATTGGTTAATGTCAGTGTTTACAATTCAATCTAATACACAATTTGAATATTTATAACGTCTGAGTTGAAGATATAACATTTATATTATAATAAAAATAAAAAAGTTATATTAGTGTAACGTCAAAGTAATATTTGCGAAACATAGTATACATTTTTGTAATTGACATTGCTGTTATTTTAGGGTATCATTAGTCAAAAGTATGCTTATCAAAGTATATTTATGTCTTTAAAAGAGAAGGAGAAAAAGATATGGCAGGAGCTATTTCACTTACCCCAGAAGAACTACGTTCTCAAGCGAGCGTGTACACAACAGCTGCAAGCAGTATTGAAGCTGAAATTCAAAAAGTTTCAAGTACTAATGACGCAATTGCATCAACATGGCAAGGTCAAGCTTTCAATGCATACCTTGAGCAGTTTGAACAATTGAGAGCAAATGTAAAACAAATGGAAGAACTCCTTGTGAGTGTAAACCAACAGCTTATTGCTTATGCTAATACTGTGGAAGAGCGTGATGTAGCTGATAAGGCATCATTCGGTTTCTAAGATAAACTATTATTGCCAGTGCTCTATTTTGAGTGCTGGCTATTTTAATTACAATTTTAGGAGAAAAAATGTTTCGTTTGAAAACAATAAATAAAAAGGTTCTCACAATAATATTAACATTAATTACGCTAATAGCAGTGTCGAGTACTTTTGTCTATATAGCATTTAAAGACTCGTCAGTAACTCAAGTATTAGGTAAAGAATCTTCTGAGACTAGATATGTTTTGGTTAACGAAGATGATGGGTGGGAATTTGAAGGAAAGAAATATGAACTGGGACATGATTTTGTCACATTAGTTTCTCAAGATGAACAACATAAGTGGTCGACCTCTAATCGAAGCCAAGCAAAAGCGGGGATTGAGGGTGGTGAATATGATGCTATGATTGTAATTCCTAAGAATTTTTCTCAATCAGTTTTATCATTACAAAGTATAGACCCACAAAAAGCCAATATTGAATATCATATTAGAAATGGTCAAAATCAGGTAACACAACAAGTTATCGAGAAAAATATTAATACAGTTCTATATGATTTCAATAAGAAGATTGTACAAATGTATTTTTCAAGTGTTGTTGCAAGTGTAACGGATGCACAGCAAAATGTCACAGGAATAGTAGATACAGAATACCAAAACTCAACCTTTTTGAAGAACTATATTCAAACACCTTTTCAGTCATTTCCACAATCGTTTAGTAGCGTATCAGCTATAACCAATTCTTTACAATCAAACAGTACGGCTATTGAGAATGAACAGAAAAGTTTTGTTTCTTCAGTTACGTCACTCATGGACGGGAATGCTGAAGAAGCAGGGGGGATTGCAGATACCCTTCAGCCAGAAGGCAATGGGACAAATGCCTCTGATTCAAGCGCTAGTACCAATCAATATAGTGGTTTAGATATTTATTACAACAAAATGCTTGCGAGTCTTATGATTTTAGGTGCGGAAGAATCAGCAACTCCTTCTCAACCAGTTGATTCTGAAGGGACTCCAGTTAAAAGTATTTATACTCGTTTCTTAGAAAATGCTAAGCAGTATGAAAGTGCTCAAAAACTGACAAAAACAGCATTAGAAACAAATATTAAAAAGGTAGAAGGTCAAATTAGTGACCTTCAAAACCTACAACAAGTTATTTCTTCAAAATATTACGGAGATAGTAAATTAACTCCAGAGACAGCAACTGTTGAAAATGCAAAAGAAGCGATTGCCGTTTTAATGAATCCTGACAAGAGATCGAAGCTTGATAAAGATTACCTCTCACAGCTTAACGTTCAGGTGGGAGCTACTCCAACTGCTTCGTTATCTTCATTAATTGATGCGCTTGTTACGAAGAATGTTATTACTGGTGACCAAGCTAATTTATATAGAAGTGAGTTAGCTCTTGTTAATCGTTATGCAAGTGATTTTGGAGTAGGAACTGGAACTACTACATCATATAATTTTGTGAATCGTCAAGAGTCTGACAAGGCAAATTCCTTCCAAACAACAGCTACCTTTAACATCGGTACTGGTGGAGATACTATTTCATTAAATGGAGAAGGTGTTTCTATTTCAAATGGTGGAGATGTTGCGGCTCAGATTCAATCGAGCTTAAATCAGCAACTTGCCCCATACAACAAAGCAGCTACAGTATCCGCTTCATCGAATGGTTTTGTTATTTCTATCCATGATACAGCGGGTGCAAGTGTTCCTTCAGAAAGTACTACTGTAGAAAGTACCACTGCAGAGACTACTCCTGCAGAAAATACTTCTGTGGAAAACCCACAAGCTGATCAAGGTACAGACAAACAAACGAATGTCCCAGAAAAAGATGTGACTTCAAGTAATCAAGTCCGGACTCAGGTTGTGAAGGTACCAGTAGCGCCAAGTTCTCTACCGGTGACGGTATCTGTAAATTTATCCTGGAGCTCTCAACCTACAGAAAATCGTTCTTATAATGAAGTGGACTACCAATGGACTAATAGTCAAGGTGGGATTTCTTCTGGCAAACTGGCTGTGTTTGACACGAAAAACGATACAATTGTCCAAGATTTGCCACTTATTCTTAATAATTTTTCATCTTTGGATAAAGCGGCTCAACAAATAACAACGATCTTTTCGGATCCTTCAGAGTCAATCACTTCTTTTGCACTTCGTGCACAGAATAATAATACTTCGTTGGGAGATTTAGCAGGACCAAACTCTATTTATTATCGCTACAATAATATTGATAAAAAGACATTAGCTAAGTCAGTGTCTGATGAATTTGCTGAAGCTTATAAAAAAGATGGCGATTATATCTTTAATGAACTAAATAAGAGAATCACAGATTTAACAGTATTGCTGGGAACCCCGGATGATACAGCAACATCTGAGAAAGAAGTTACTCTCTATGGTCTTTTAAATTCTATTCCTAGTCAAAATGATTATTATCAACTAATCGCAGAGTTAGGTGATTGGTACAATAATGCCAAAGTAACGCTAGATGATTTTTATAAGTCTGATACAAGTTCTCGAACAGAGCAAGATGCTGCAAATACAGCCAAGTTAACGAATGTTGCTTCTCAATTGAGAAATATCCAAAAATCAGCGAAAGATATTTCAAAGCAAACTGAAACGACAGCTAGTGGACTGCCTAAGATGGATGAGGTTGTAAAAAGCTTTTCAACAGATGTGCAGCAATTAGAGGAATCAGTGAATGCTGTGTTAAATAGTGTTAATAAATACGTATCTAGTACAGATTCTAACTTAGCAGACAATCAAAAATATGTAGAATCCTTTAATAAAGTGCTATCAAATACTAAGAATGGTGGAGCAGATAATCAAAAAGTATTTAATTTCTTATCATCACCTATTGAAGTTAGTGCCATTAAAGGATCCACTGCAAAGGTCTCTATTATTCCGTATTATATGACAGTTGTTAGTGCTCTTCTTACCATTTTGATTAGTTTCTTTACTATGTACTTGATTAATCCTCGGAGTCTTGATAAACGAGATAAAATTAAAACACCGAATCGTATCTGGTACAATCTTCCTAATACAGTAAAGATCAACTCAATTGCAGGTATATCAGCGATGGTATTCGCAATTGTCACTTCGACAATCCTTCAATCCGTCTCAAAAGTAGTATGGATTCTATATACATTCTTACTAGTATTCGCTTTAATTAATCTTTTTGTTTACCTATTGCGAAAATTTGAAAGAACACTTACCTTATATATCTTTACATTCTTGCTAGGTATTTACTTGCTGTTAATGCCAATTATTGGTTCGTCAACAAAACCGGGAACAATAGTTTCACTCCTTTATCGTTTCTCACCTTTCCAAAATATTGAAAATGGTTATGTTGCCTTAATTAATGGTATCGGTGTTGGAGGAATGACAATTTTTATCTTGGTATTAGTTGCATTTGCAGTAACATTGCTAAATTTGTTTATAAAACCATTAAAGGAAGAGTCTGTTTAGGAGATTTTAATGTCTAGTAAAAAAATACTTTCAGTATTCCATCTTTTCATAGTTTTGACAGGATTAGTATTGACACACAATCTTGTCTTTGCGGATGACAAATCATCACTTGAGATTCATAATGATGTCATTTATGGTGGAGATCAGGAACAAAAGCAGTATGAACACTATGAAAATAAGACTGATTTATTTTTTGAAAAGAAAGAAGAACAAAATAAGGACCTTAAACAAAAGGAAAGTAGCTATTTGAACGAATTAACTGACAAAGTCTTTCAGGATGATTGGGGACATAAAAAAGAGTCATCATCAAAAGATATTCTTTTCCAGTCAGATTATTCTGTTCCAGAATTCATACCAAATGCTTTAGAAGATTCATCTCATTCTTGGATAAAGATTTTCTTCGGTAGTTTATTTTTGCTAGGGGGAACCCTTATAGCATTTATAGGTTGGAGATTAGGAAAGGTATTTTCAGATTTCCAATTAAAAAACAAGGAGTAGTCTTGATGAACCCCCAAACAATTACAATAGAACTTGCATTTCGAAATCAAAATTTTGATGTCATGATTCCAACTGCTGTAACAATTAATCGCTTAAAAATATTGTTAAGAGAAGCATTGGTCTTAAAAGAAATTCATTTACCAGAACAATTTGATTTGGTATTAAAAAACAAACCTTTTTCATTAGCACCTTCAGCTCTAATATCTGAATATCCTATTGGAAATGGTGATCAGTTTGAAATAGTTACGAGTGTAGAATAGCGAGGTAGTCCTGTGTCACAGATAAAAGAATATTATCCTGAGTTAGATATCTATGTGGAAGATAAGAACTTGATGGTGAGCTTGAAAGCTAATCAATTTAAAATAAATGACTTACCACAGTATCAAACATTTTTAGAAAAGGATACTCATTTTTTAGCAGGTGAAGTTGTAGAAGTTAGCGAAGAAGAACTTCGAGTGACGTATACAGTTGAAGAGTCTTCAATTCCTCTAGTTGAAGCGCTAGAAAAGTTATCTTTGGTTGATCGACTAGTATTGGCTCAAAAGATGCAGTTTCTTTCTCGCTATTCTCACACCTTGGTAGTTCCTTATATTCATCCAGACAATTTCTTTGTTTTGGGTGAATACGTAAAAAGTGGGCATAGAGGCTTTTCTACTTCTGTAATGCCCTTCGTAGAAAATGAGGACTACTTTAAATCCTATCGTGCATTGATTCTTTATATTCTGAATCCTCGATTAGACTTCTATGACCTCATCAATGGTTCAAGTGCTATTAAAAACCCATTCTCACAAGAGGTTCAGCAAGCACAAAATTTTGAAGAATTGAATGAGGCATTGAATCAACAAGTTGCCATACAGGTTCAAAAAAGATTAGAAGAGAATATATATACACCTAAAAATCAGTTTATGATTTACAAGTGGGGGATGATAGCGTTTGGATCTTTATTTGTAATTCTTTCACTCGTAGCAGGTTTCTATCTATTTAATACGCTTCCGTACAAAGATCGAATTATCTCAAGTGAGATCTATTATACAAACAATGAGTATTCTAAGGCCATTGAAGTTTTGGAGAAAGATAATCCGAAAAACTTTCCAAAGGGTACTCAATATATGTTAGCGATTAGTTCGATTAAAGAGGACAATCTCAGTAACGAGCAAAAAGAGAATATCTTAAAAAACATTTCCATGAAAACTAATGAAAATATTCTCTTATATTGGATCTATATTGGGAATGGCGATTATGAAAAAACCTTGGATGTAGCCCAAAATATAGGGGACAATCAACTGATTTTATATGCTTATAGAAAACTGTATAGCCATGTTAGTGGGGATACAAAAATGAAAGGTTCTGAAAAACAAGAGAAACTAAAAGAATATAAGGAACAAATTAAAAATTACGAAGAACTTTTGGAAGGAAAAGACGAGTATGAAAGAAAATAAGCATTCCAACCAAATTTTTGATAGTAATAGAGAAGTACCTTCTAATGTGTTTTACGATGTATTTGTATTCGGCTGTAAATTCAAACATATTGGACTTTCTAAAAGTTTCAATCAAATTGAGACGGAGTACGGGTGTATTAGTATTGATGAAAACAATCAGTTATTGTTTAACGGACAAGCATGGTCTGGGGATTTTTTACACAATTGTGTAGCCTATTCCCTAGGAGAATTAAATCCGACTTATACAAACATACCGAGAAATGAGTTTATCATTTCAAATCTCTCTTCTTCAGCAATCAAGTTTGCTACGAAAGCCTTTATTCGCTTTAAACCAGTTTCAAAAGAGTTTCATCTATTAACCGTTTTTTCGAATGGATCTCATATTTATTTCAATGGAGAAAAAGTTGATACATTCGACGGGCTTTTCAGAATTGGGGATAGGCTAGTTATAGATGGTGTTTTGATTGAAAAACGACCAGAGCAGTTTAAAATGATTGGTCTTTTGCAGAAATTTCAATTAGATTCAAAGCTCTTTATTGAAGAAACTCTAATTGAAGAGTACCCTCTTGATTTTCCTGACTATAGACGAAGTCCAAGAATTTTTCTAAGACCAGCCGAAGATAGAATTAGACTGAACTCTCCTAAAAACAGGAAAGAAAAAAAGAGAGGAGAAATCCTGAGGACGATTGTACCGCCACTAGGAATGTTAGTCATGACGGGTGCTGTTACAATCATTAGCCGTCGTAATCCAGTTATGCTGCTCAGTATGGGAGGAGCGAGTCTCCTAACAGCAGCTTTTTCGGTATCTAGTTATTGGACGTCTAAAAAGGAAACAGAAAAAGAGAACAAGCAACAAGAAGAAAACTATCAAAATTATCTTGTTGAAAAAGAATCCGAGCTAGCAAAGCTAGCTGAAAAACAGAAGGAAGCTTTAGAATACAATTATCCTTCAGTATCCGATTTAGTGTCCCTAATACGCTCGTATCGTTCAAGAATCTACGAAAAAATGCCTAGCCACGAGGACTTTCTGAATGTTCGTCTGGGCATTGGAGATGTCAAAAGCAGCTTTCATGTGGACTTTTCTGAGCGTGAACAGACCGATGAGTGGGAACAATTTGTAAAAAAAGAAATTGTAGAGAAATACAAACATATTTCACAAGGACCGATTATTATTTCCTTACGTGATCAAACACTGGGGTTGGCGGGATCACTAGTTTATTTAAATACAGCTATCCAAACCATCCTCTTTCAGATTGCAGCGATGCATTCCTATCACGATGTTCAGTTTGTTTCTTTATTGTCAGATGAGGATTATAAGAAGTCTTGGGACTATTGGAGATGGTTGCCTCACTTCCAGTTGGATAATTTAAATTTACGAGGATTAATTCATAATGAGCAAACAAGGGACGTTGTCTTGAACTCTTTTTATCAGATTATTGTAAAGAGAAGACAAATGGTTCGAGAAAACGCCTCTAAGTCGGCGAAACTTAATTTTAGTCCTCATTATGTGTTAACGATCTTAGATGATTCTTATTTGTTAGGTCATGGTCTAAATGAGTTTCTTGCAGAAGACATGACTCAATATGGTGTTACTGTAATCTGGGGAAAAGAGAATTTATCAATGCTCCCAGAAACAGCGACAGCTGTTATCGAATACCAAAATAACGAAACTGGAACCTTGGTCAATGATAATCGAGAGTATGTAAATCAATTATTTGTTCCAAACAAATGGGATAAAGGAATTAATGATGCTATTCATAAACTCGCCAATCTGAACCATGTTGAAGTAGAGAAAAATTCTATTCCTGAAGCGATCAGCTTTTTAGAATTGTATCAGGCGAAGACAGTTAATGATCTCGGAATCTCTAGTCGTTGGTCTTTAGCCGATACTTCAAAAACGCTCGCAGTTCCATTGGGACTAAGAGGAAAGAACGACGTTGTGTATTTGAACCTCCATGAGCGTGCTCATGGTCCTCACGGCTTAGTAGCCGGTACCACAGGTTCAGGTAAGTCTGAAATTTTACAGAGTTATATCTTGAGCTTGGCAGTCAACTTTGCGCCGGAAGATGTAGGGTTCCTTCCAATCGACTTTAAAGGGGGAGGGATGGCAAACTTATTTGCAAAATTACCTCACCTAATGGGAGCAATCACAAATTTAGACGGAGCCGCTTCGGCGCGTGCTCTTAAGAGTATTCGTGCAGAACTTCAAAAACGTCAAAGAGAGTTCGGCCGTTTTGGAGTTAACCACATAAATGCATATACAAAACTGTATAAAGAAGGAAAGCGATTGGCTGGTTCTCAGGATGGTAAGGAATATCCTACCAAACCAATCCCTCACCTATTTCTAATTTCTGACGAATTTGCTGAACTCAAACAAAATGAACCAGAGTTTATGACAGAGCTAGTATCGACAGCACGTATTGGTCGATCTCTTGGAGTTCATTTGATCCTAGCTACTCAAAAACCAAGTGGTGTCGTGGATGATCAAATCTGGTCTAACTCACGCTTTAAGTTGGCTTTGAAGGTGGCGGATGAGTCAGATTCGAAAGAAATTATAAAGACCCCAGATGCAGCAAGTATCATCCAACCAGGACGAGCTTACTTGCAAGTGGGGAACAATGAAATCTACGAACTCTTCCAATCAGCTTGGAGTGGTGCTAATTACCAGCCAAATAGTAGCAATGAGAAGAAAGTAGATGAACGGATCTGGTTGATCAATGATCTTGGTCAAGCAGAGTTATTAAGTTCGGACTTGTCGGCTGGGGAAGATTACCAAGATATTTCTGAGGATGAGCAGACAGAGTTGACAGCAGTCATTGATGAGATTGCGGAGTTAGCTGAGTCGAATGATGCGATTCTTCCAGATAAACCTTGGTTACCGCCACTGAAATCCGAAATAGTGACACCAAGTATCGACTATAAGACTAACTGGAAAGAAGCGCGTCACCTATCGATTCCTTTTGCCTTGTTAGATTTACCAGAAAAACAAGAGCAACGAGTCTTTGACTTCGATTTGGAAGAATACAGTCATTTTGCAATCTTAGGATCAGCAGGATTTGGTAAATCGACCGCCTTGCAAACTTTCGTTTTAAACATGGCAAGAATGAATTCACCAGAGCAACTTCATTTCTATTTATTCGACTTTGGAACCAATGGGTTATTACCTTTAAAAAACTTGCCTCATGTGGCGGACATTGTAACTCTTCAAGAAGAGGAGAAACTTGTTAAGTTTATTAAGAGAATCAGACAAGAGCTTCAAACTCGAAAAGACTTACTATCAGAACATGGTGTAGCAAGCTTAGCACAGTACGAAGCGAAATCAGGTAAGTTCTTACCGGTCATTTCTATTATTCTAGATTCCTTTGATTCGATTCAAGAAAGTAGTTTAAAAGATCCGATAGAATCTCTCGTGGCCCAAGTACTACGTGAAGGAGCTAGCTTAGGTATTTATATATCGATGACAGCTCTTCGAGCAAATAGCTTTAGACTAGCGATTAATAGTAACTTGCCTACCAGAATGGCATTATTCTTAGTAGAAGACAATGGGGTTCGTGAAGTTGTAGGACGAGAAGCATTAATTGCTCAAGAGATTATTGGTCGTGGTCAGATTAAGACTGAAGAAGGAGTGCATGAGTTCCAAATTTATCTTCCAAGTGCAGGAGCCAATGATATTGAGCGTCTGACAGCTATGGAAGAAGAAATTAAGGCTATGTCTGAGGAGTGGGATGGAGAAGTGCCATCCGCTATTCCAATGCTACCAAATGTTATCTACTTATCAGATTTCTACAAGAAGAAGGAAGTCCAAGAGAGTTTGGAGCAGCTACATCTTCCGTTAGCCTTGGATAAAGAGTCGACAAAAGTGGTCGCGTTTGAACCGAAGAAACACGGATATTTCTTGATTGCAGAGGATACTTCTCAACAATCTGAATGTCTTACTCATACAATCTTAGAAGGATTTAAATATCTGGAAGATAAAGTGACCCGTGTTGTATTAAATGCGGGTGGGAAATTTACAAATTCCCAAGAGAATATAGACGTGTTAGTTGAGGAGTCTGAATATGCAACCTTCCTGACAGAGCTTTCTACAGAAATTGATGAACGGCAGGCAAATGGCTGGCAACAACCAACCTTTATCTATATTCCAGACGCTCATCTTTTAAATAACCATATCTTGACTTCGATTGAGTTATTTAAGAAGATGATTTCCCAAGGGCCTCGAAATGGAATTTATATTATTTTCCAAGGAATACAACGTTCTATTGAATCCGGATTTGATGAGTTCAATAAACGCTTAAGGACGAATATTCCTGCAGGTATATTCGGAACCCGTGTTACAGATCAAAACTTAGTAAATGTCAAAATCCGTATAGGGGAACCAATTGTTCCATTAGATGAAGCTTACTATTTCGAAGTCCGTGATATTAAGCATATTAAGTTGAATCAATAAAGAAAGTAGGGAGGAAATGACATGGCAAGTGATAAAGCCGAACGTAATGCATACAATCGTGCTCAAGGCGAGAAATGTCAAGCGCAAGCTCGGGAATATGATGCCAAGAGAGCAGCAAATGATGAAAAAATCAGGCGCTTGAATGAAGCCAAAACGAAACTTGTTGCTGCATTACAAGATTATAATACCTTCATGGATAATGTCGAAAAGATTGAATCTGAGATTTCAGATTCAAACTTTAAAGGTGTGATTCGGGATAATTTCAAAAAAGAAGTAGATGAAGTTGTTTTAGATATCAACTCAGACATCAATCACCACCAGAAGAATTTATCTACTCTATCTGGGAAAATTGCTAGTCTAGAAGCAGAAAATGGTAATTTGATTGAGTGGGCGAAAAATGCTTGGGATATGGCTGCGAACTTCTTTCAATCTTTGGTATAGGAGGCAAGTATGGGAAGCACAGGAAGAATTGGAGTATCTCCTGAAGAATGGAATAGCGCAGTAAACAGTGCTGCAAGTAGTGTGGCAGGTGTATCAGGCGTCACAGTCCAAGAGTTGGAGAAGACGACACTAGCACGTTTTAAGGCCTTGATTGAAATGCAAAAGAAAGTTGAAGAGACTTTGACAAATTATAAAGGCTATAATGCAAAAAGCACCCAAAAAATGTTGGAAGTCGCACAGAAAATTGTTGATGAGGATGCTCAATATGGAGCAGACTTCGAAAAGAAGGCAGCAAATTTGAGGTTTAAATAATGGGACAAGAAGTTGTAGATAAAAATAAAATTTTTTATAGTATTCTTCACAATGATTCTCAAATAAAGTTTGAAGTGACAGACGACATATTGTTTCTAGGGAATTTTATTGGGAGTCATCCTCAGATTCTCCGAGAAATCTACAAAAAATATCGGAAGCTAGAGTTAGAGTATCATCATAAACCAAAAATTGGAGCACCTATTGATGTCTATTTTGACTATGGAGAAGATGGTGGAGATCGAACAGTAACATTTAAGCGTCAACGAGTAACAGTAAAATTTTCTGAAGATGATTTTCTGATCTTTTTAGCAAAAGTTGATGCAGTATACTCGGAAATTTTGCCGATTGGTACTGTAGTTGAACTTGATGAAGAAATGATGCCACCGGTGATTAAAGAGCAAATTAAAAACTCTGGTATTGCCGAGCTTGTCGTCATAACAGGACGTAAAGCGCCATTGCAAAAACCATTCGATCGTTATCTAGTTGATTATTACGCTTATCTGTGGCCAATTGGTCAGTTGCCAGTCAGTGTACCAATAACAGTATCTAATATGATGATTAGTAAAGTAGTCCATATGGGATGGCAAC
Source organism: Streptococcus viridans (assembly GCF_900636365.1). Classification (NCBI taxonomy): domain Bacteria; kingdom Bacillati; phylum Bacillota; class Bacilli; order Lactobacillales; family Streptococcaceae; genus Streptococcus; species Streptococcus viridans. The sequence continues at coordinate 247,680 of NZ_LR134266.1, forward strand.
ATCCTTTGGATGAAACTTTCAGTATGGAAGTCTTGAGAGCAACTCAGCTAGCTAAGGAACAAAATTCTACTGCCTTTATGCCAATGGACGAAGGATTAGAATATTTCAAAACAAGAGCGACAGACAGTCAAATACTAGATCTGTTTGGTGGAGAGGAGGAGAGTTAATGGGATTCCATGTCGAAATGGAGGAATTACTCAATCTGAAAAAAACCTATCTGGAATCTGCTGAAAAAGCTGAAGAACAGCTAAATGCAGCGAAAGATAAAATGAATGCCATTATTACAAGTAATTCCATGTATGGAGAAGTAGGGAAGGCAATCAATAACGAGATTAATAATAGTCATAACGCTGTTATTGTAGGCTTAAAAACAGCCTATACATTAATGGATGCAGATTATACCCAGGCTCTAACTGCTTTCCGTGACGGAGTTGGTGAGACTTCAGAGACGGCTATCTTGGATGAAGAAGTCATGACTCAGACCAAGACGAAGATGACGGATGCCAATACTAAGCATTCGGATTACGAAACGAATATTAGTCAGATCTACTCAAGTATTAATGATCTGATCAGTCTCAGTTCGCCATCTAGTAATGTTTCTAGCTCAATCACGAAGGCTAATACAGTTTTATCTGATGCCATTACAAAGGTGAACGCTTTTGATAGTGATCAAACTGAACTAAATACAGAATCTCTCCTAACAGCTTTGCAGCAACAGATAGATGCTGGGAATGCAATTCAGGAGCTGTCCTACACTGATCCTCGATTTGTAGAAATTGTTTCCTATTCACAATTAGCTGAAGGAATCAAACAGGTTGATGATCAGATTACTCAAGCGAAGAAGGAACAGGAAGAAGCTGCGAGAAAAGCAAAGGAAGAAGAAGAAGAGTGGAGAAAAAATCACCCCGCTCAAGCAATGATTAAAGACGCAAGAAAGGGATTAGGTGATTGGTGGGATGGTGTTATAAATGCCACCAAAAATCTAGATATTCCAGTTGTTAGAGAGACTCTATTGTTTGCTGAAGGCTTCATTGGTGGTGCCTCTAGTTTGGTTGGTGATCTTGCTTACCTATATTTCGATGTTCAACAATTTACTATGGAACTTTTGTTTGTTGGAACTGAAAAACTGACAGGTCTTAATGTTGCTCCAGACTGGGTGGAGAAAGATGTTAACGGAGCATGGAATAATGTAGTTGCTCTTAAGGATGCATTTACGAATACCTTTACTCTTGAAAATGGGCAAAAGGTACTCGATTACTCGTGGAAGTTAATGACTGATGAACGGACACGAGCAGAAGCTTGGAGAGATACAAAGAGAACAACTGAAAAGCTGTGGAATGACTTTACTAAAGATGGATGGTATAATACAGGTGGAGTTGTTTTTGAAGTTGGTTCGTGGTTTGTAGGTGCCGGTGAAGTCAAAGCAGGTCTTACAGCAGCCAAGACTGCAAAAACGTTCGCAGAGGGCGCCCGTCTCTTTACTAGTACAGTCGGAAGACATGCTGTTAAAAATGCAGATGATATGGCTCAAGGCTTGCTACACCTTGCAACACGTGGACCTGCTAAGACGAAGGCATTTGCGAAGAATATGATTAACGTCATCGCAGATTCTAAAACAACCTTTACTCGTTGGAGTGATGAGCTTGGAGAAGGAATTAGCAAGTTAAAATCTGTTGCAGGCAAGTGGGGAGATAACTTAGCTGCAAGATCTCCAGAGTTTAATACCTTCCGTGAAAACTTCCGAAATGCCTTATCTAATTTTGGAGATAATATGGCCTATGCCGGGGCAAACTATAGTGATAATATCAACCGCAGTGGTGCTCGAGTCTATAACATGGCCGATGATGCAATGAGAAATACCCGCAAAGCGACGACGGGGTTTAGCCATGAAGCTACAGAACAACTGGCTAAGCATGGCGATGAAGTTGCTAAGTATGGTGATAATGTTTCTAAAACTTTGCAGGAAAGTACTGAACAAGTTGGTAAGAAAGCAAGCCGAGAGGTTGGACAAGAAGCTACAGAGCAATTGGCTAAACATGGCGATGAAGTGTCCAAAGGTTTGAAAGAGACTGCAGAACAAGCTGGTAAGAAAGTTGGCCAAGAGTTTAGTCAAGAAACAAGTGAGCAATTGGTTAAGCATAGTGATGATGTCGCTAAAGGCTTAGAAGAGACTGCAGAGACAGGAAAACGAGCAGCCAATAATTTTGCTGATGATATTGGGGAAGAAATTCCTCGCTTGGATGAGGTTTCTGTCGAATTTAAGTATAAAGATAAATTTGATGAAACTGAATTTTCTCGTCAATTAAAAGGTCAACAAGATGGGTTGAATGATTTGACAGTTCAAGAATACTTTGATAATCGTGAGCGCTACTTGAAGGAAGGCCGTTCTAAAGAGGGCAGTAAGGCTCAGAAAGCAGCGAGAAAAGAAGCGCTAGAAGATAAGATTCGAGAACTTATGTTGTCTGGTGATACTCCAGATGTTGCAGAAAAGAAAGCTAAGGAATGGATGAAGGAGCAGGCAGCTCTTCATGATCCTGACCAAATTGCCGGTGGAGATCCAACAAAAATTAGAGGTGTGGGTGACCGTCGTGTCAATTCTTCACTGGGCTCTCAGTGGAAAACACGGATTGATGATATGGATGAACAAATCCGGAAACTGGCTGCAGGTCTCTCTCCGGAAGAACTTAAGACTACTTATCTTAATATTAACCTAAGTTATTAACTAGAAAGAGGAAAATATGTTAGACAACTTTATCAAAGTGGCAGATATGCCCCAAGAAGTGATTGAAAAATACAAGGACCAAGTCCCTGCTGAGTTAGTTCAGATTTGGCAAGAGGATGGTCTTGGAACCTTTTTAGATGGTTATCTAAAAGTCATCAATCCAGATGATTATCTTGAGCTTCTCCAAGATAGTTATTTCAGAGGAGATGTCGCTTTTCCTATGTTCGTAACAGCGTTTGGAGATATTGTTACTTGGGAAAAGAACGCCTATGTGGGAATTGTCCAATATAATATTCAGGATTTGGATATTATTTGTAAGGGGATGGATTTATTCGTTCAATATTTAGATAACGAATATATTACAAAAAAATTTGAACTTGATTTATACAGACAAGCTGTGTCAAAACATGGTGCTCTGTCTTATAACCAATGTTTCGGTTTTGTCCCGCTCCTAGCATTAGGAGGCTTTAAAGATGTGGATCATATGGATAAAGTTAAAGTCCTGGAGCACATTTACCTCATGTACCAACTCACAGGCGGAGTGTTTGACGATTGATAAAAAAGAACCACCCTCGCGGTGGTTTTTTCGATGAAAACGAGTGTTAGATAAATAGTGAGTCTTTGGATGAGACTCGCTTATTTTGTTAATGTAAAATTTTTTGGTACAAATTTTGGTACAAAAAACAAAATGACAAACAAAAAAGCCTGATATATCAGGCTTCCTGTTGATTTATTGGATGCCCCCTGCATGGATTTGGAAAGGATTTTCATATTGAGAGTAATTAAAAATATTGAAATATAAGTGATTTTAGGGAAGTACTTTTAGGTATTTCCAATGTCATGATTTAAAAATGGGGCAAAAGTGGGGCAAAAACGAATGACTCTCATTTGGTTTGAAAACCTATAATATCTAATGATTATGCTATACTAGAAATATAGTGTTGTTATCAATAAATATCAGTGCGAGACTAATCGGAGGATAAAACGGAAAAACAAATTAATGAAAAAAAAAGCCTTGGTTCCCAAAGCTTTTTAATGTTATAAACTCATTAAAATATCCCCCAGTTAGATTTGGAATATTTTTTATTCTGTGTCATATAAAAATAAATAAAATGAATGGCTATAGCTAGAGCTAAAATGGTTGTTATACTCACTACTATTATAGGATTAGAAGCAAAGATTAAAGAGAGAATCAAGGCAGCCAGATAGAGTGTCGCTTGGACACAGTAGTAACTTTTCGAATAGCGAAGATAGTGTTTGTTACAGGGCCCATTTACTAGGACAGCAACTTGGAAGAGGCCAAATCCGATATAAGAGAAGATGGTTGCAAAGAGACGATTAGCTTCAGGATTCTGAAGAAAACTCATCGATACAGTCATCATAATAAGTCCAATGAAAATAGGATAGTGACTGTAAATTAGAAATAGTCCCTTTTGATTAGATTTTTCATCAATAGCATGGTCGAATTGACCAAAATAAAACATGAACAGAGAAAGCATAATAATGAAATAAAGAACCGAATAAATCGAGAAATTCTCGATTGTAAAGAAGTTAGCTAGCCCCATAATCATCTCTCCAAACGTAATAATGACAAGAAGGGAGATGCGCTCGATTAAATGGGGGAGATTTACCTGGTAATGCTTATCTTTACTAAGCAAGATAATTGGCATAATAAATGTTAGCAGAATACTAGCAAATAAGACAGAGACTCCAACGTAAATAGGAAGAAGAGCTGCTAGATAGACTCCTAAACTTCCTAGACCTGTTATCCATAGAAAACCTTTGATACTTTCCCGTTCAACATTATCGGTTGATTTTCTAAAAAATTCAACCAAATATTGTAAAAATAAGGTAAAGGTTAATGTACCAACAGCCCAACAAAGATAATGAAAATATTGTTGCCAATCAGGTCCAATCATATTGGCTATAAAGAGTAAAAGTCCCATTTTGATAAACATGATTACCATGTTAAATAAAGAGTTCTTTCCATAGCGATTGGTATAAACGGTTTGAATCATCCATGAATCAGTGAGAATCAAGACAGCCATGAAAAAATCAAGGAAAGAATTCCAAGTCAAAATACCGTTATGAAGATGCTCAATTAAAGTAGTTGCTTTTGAAATTGAAAAAACAAAAACTAGGTCATAAAAAAGTTCTGAAAATTCTACACGTTTATGTTTAATAAGAGTTGTCATCTTAAGTCCTTTCTATTCTAGAAGTACAATTTATTATAACAGAAAATGGTAATGAGAGAAAAGGAGATGCTTAAATAACTTCATGTGACGCGAATTGTCAAAACCTTGGAGCACATTTACCTCATGTACCAACTCACAGGCAGAGTGTTTGATGATTGGTAATAAAGAATGGGTAATGAAAAAATTATCGAAATGGATAGGGAATATCCCTTTTTATTTTGCTTTAAATCAGATTTTTGGATGGAATAGTAGATGATAAGACAAAATATCTTTGAAGATACAAAAAGACAAACGCCAAAAATGACGTTTGTCTACGTTCTGAGGTAGCCTTTAGGCTCCCTTTTTTCTTAGAAAATACCGATGAGTAATTGCATGCCAAGACTAGTCAGGATGATAGCGATCCAGCAAAGGGCTCCAAGAAGAATAGATTTTCCACTGGATTTGATCATAGCAACGAGGTTAGTTTTGAGACCAATAGCACTCATAGCCATGATGATGAGGAATTTGGAGAGCTGTTTGAGAGGTGAAAAGAAGCTATTGCTAACACCAAAAGAAGTAAGGACGGTAGTTAGCAGAGAAGCTAGGATGAAGTAGAGAATGAAAACGGGGAAGATTTTTTTAAGCTTTACTCCTTGGTTGTTGTCTTGTTGACGGCTTTGCCAATAGGAGAGGAAGAGAGTAATAGGGATAATAGCTAAGGTACGAGTCAGTTTGACAATGGTTGCAGATTCTAGAGTATTGGTATGATACAGACTATCCCAGGAGCTAGCTGTGGCTGTTACAGAGGAAGTATCGTTGACCGCAGTACCCGCAAAGAGAGCAAAACCTTCGTTGGAGAGATGGAGCCAAGAACCTAGAGTTGGAAAGATAAGAGCTGCCAAGACATTGAAGAAAAAGATAACAGAAATGGCTTGGGCTACTTCTTTTTCCTTGGCGTGAATAACAGGAGCAGTCGCTGCAATGGCAGAACCGCCACAGATAGAAGAGCCTACCCCAATCAAGGTAGCTAGCTTTGTATCCATGTTAAAAAATCGTTGGAAAAAGAAAGCAATAATTAAAGCGATAGAAATAGTCGAGAGGATGACAGGAAGGGAAGATTTTCCAACTGCGAAAACTTGTGAGATATTGAGTCCAAACCCAAGCAAGATAACAGCATACTGAAGCAATTTTTTGGAGCTATAAGTCAAACCAGCATCCAGTTGTTTATAGGGAGTGAGAAAGGGGTAGAGAATCATTCCGATAAAAATGGCGAAAACAGGTGCTCCCACAACAGGCAGAAAGCCTCCTAAAACCCAAGAGATGATAGAAATGATCAGACAGACTAACAGTCCTGCCCAATTTTTTGATAGAAATGACATAAAAACCTCCGAAAATAAATACTTCTTATTATAATCTTATCTGTCAGAAAAGTAAAATAGAAAGTAGGAATAAGGTTGTAAATTAACGGAATTTTGCGGTCAGAGAGCTTTTGTAGTTTAATAGATATATGTTCTTTGATCAATAAGGATGCAAATGTGGCATATGTTATTGAAAAAAATGAATTTGATGAGCATTGAAAATAATCAAAAATATTGAAATATAGATGATTTTAGGGAAGTACTTTTAGGTGTTTTCAATGTCATGATTTAAAAATGGGGCAAAAGTGGGGCAAAAATTATTTTATCAGTAACCTAGCCCCGATTAATTTCTTACATCATCTCAATGTTTCTTATTCCAGACGAATCCCGTATATACAAGTGCGGACATTAACACAATCCAAAGTAACAATGTTAAAATTTGTATATTATAGAGACTGAAGGCAGAGATATCGTTAAAATATTGATTATGCGCTCCTAATAGAGAAAAATCTGTTAATAATTTAGCAAATTTATTTATGCTAGAAAACATAGGGAAAGTCATAATGACAAGATAGAATATTAGACTTACAGCAGATGCTTGTGTTTGATTCTTACAGAACAAAGCTATTGTAAAGTTGACCAAAATAAAACAAAGTATCGTAAGGAAGGTTACCAATGAATATAGAGCAAGATTAGGTATTGAGATACCAAAAGTAATAGGCATCACCCAAACACCTATAATTGAAAATAGAAATGGAAATAAGATTGTAGAAAAAATATACTCTGGAATTTTGACTCCTGTTAAAATCAACGTTCTTAAATTCTTTTTATCTTTTTCTTCGCTGATGATTAGTGTAGTAAAAGTTCCAGCAGTCAGGCTATAGATGGTAATAATCGCCATACTCATTAAAAAGACTGAACCACGAACGTCTGGTATAAAATTTAAAAGTGAGAAGTCGACTATTGGTGTGAATACACATACAAATAGAATTATTTTGTTATGAAGAAGGTATCTATACCGTAACCATAACAAACTAAAAAATCGTTTAAGCATATTATAATTTGTCTCCTGTTAATTGAATAAAGATACTCTCAAGGCTTGTTTCTAGAGTATTGATTGTTTTAGTATTCTCTCCTAGATACTTATAAGCTTCCTCTTTAGGAACAATTATCTCTCTTCCATCAAAATAGCTTATTTTAACCTTATCAGTCTGACTGTACTTATCAATAATCTCCCGAGGCGAACCTTGTTCAACGATTTTTCCTTCATGAAGCAAAGCGATTGAATCACATAATTTGGTCGCCTCATCCATGTTATGAGTTGTTAAAAAAATAGTTGCCCCAGAGTTTTTAATTTCTAGTAGTAGTTCATGAACGATTTGAGATAGGGTTGGATCCATTCCAGAAGTTGGTTCATCTAAAAAAATTACTTTTGGTGAATGTAGAATCGCCCGAATTAACAACATTCGTTGTTTCATTCCAGTTGATAACTTCTCTGCTTTATTAAATCGATCATCATATAACTTCAATCGCTTTAATAAATAATCTAGATATGATATTTCTACATTGTGGAATTTAGCAAAAAATAAAAGATTATCGTACAGAGACAGTCTATCATAGAAACCCACATTATCACTCATAATTCCCAATTTTAAAAAGTCGTCAGAGGTTAATTGGGTGCAATCTTTTCCTAAGATTTTAACCTCTCCTCCATCAGGTGGCAACTGACCGGTTAAAATATTGATTGTCGTAGTTTTGCCAGCACCAGATGGTCCTAAAAAACCAAATATTTCTCCACTACTTATTGAGAAACTGATTTCCTTGAGTGCTGTTTTGTCTTTAAATTTTTTGGTAAGATTTGAAATTAAGATACTATCGTTCATTTTATATCTTTCTTTTAGAAAATTATTACGTGACTTGTTACCATTGCGATAAATTGGAATACAGGAATTTTATTTAATCTAATAGGTCCTTATTTTCAATTAAGAGTTCTAGTGGAGATTTATCTCTTGCTACAATAAAACCAGGTTCATATTGGTTATGAAATGTTCTTTTCGGAGAAGTTGGATCCATATACAATTCATCTCCATCTTCTGTGTATAGTTGGTTGCCTCTTGTTAGGTAAAGTAAATCCTCTAAGTACTGTCCATCAGTTTCTAAAAAATGTTCGATGTATTTGACAGCTTTTAAGATTTCACTTACTTTATCAGAGTATTCATTAGTTTCAAGAACACTCTTTTCTAACTCAATCTCTTTACTAGTTCCAAATAGTTGGGTTGGAGTTGCATTAAAATATTCTGCTATCTTATCCAAATTTGCAAAGGTAGGATAGCTTTTTTGTTTTTCGTAATCAGAGATGGACTGTTTACCGATTCCTAAATCTTCCGCAAGTTGAGTTTGACTTACTCCTTTTTCTATGCGTAGTCGTGCCAAATTGGGTCCAAAATTTTGAATAATAAAGGTCATGATAAACTCCTACGTTGTGTTTTAAACTTATTTTATCACCTATAAACTTACAAATCAAGTTTTTAGTTGACTGTTTAAAATATTTTTTATAAAATATATTTATAACTTATAAATAAGTTATAAATGATACAAAAAATAGCTCGTAAGTTTAGGATTGGTGAGTGAGGAAGAAGTTGAGGACGAGACTATGACTTATGACTATTCGAAGCCTTGGAGCTAGAAATTGTGTGGACAAGGACAAGGGCGAGCCTGACGGGAAGTCAGGCGAAGTCCCGAAGACTGCCGTCCAGACAATTTCTAGCCAAGCAAAAGCTGGCTATTCTAACAGCCAGCAAAAAGGTACACTTAGGACAACGTCCAAAGAACGACGGAACGGGCAAACGTTGATTTGACGGTGTTTACGAGACCTAAAAAATCTAAAAGAAGGGGGGGCAATTTTGTTGGTTTCTATACAAGATTTAAGAAGCATTCAAGAACGATGTGAAATAGGAGAATTAGTACAGAGGTTAGATGTCAGTATTGATAGACTAACGGTTATCTGGGATACAGATACTGGTTCCCTAAGACGGATTTTCAAAAATCTGAAACAGGCAATAAGTACAAGAGTTGATTCATTTGAAATATACGATAATGTTCGAGATGATGTCTTTACTTTAGCTAAAGATTTTAATGAGTATGATTCAATCAATATTATATTTTTTCAATTATCCACTTATGGAGGTGAACAATTGATTCGGATTGATTTCAATCCTAACACTTTAAAAGAATTTGATGGAATGAAAGTATGGAGGCAATTAATGTACTTTGCCAGATTGAATTCATTGACGGTACGTTTGTCTCGTTTTGATTTGGCATTTGACATTTTCAACAGGCCTGAGATCGTTAATTTGCAACATATTAAAGGTGGTGTTACCCATAAGGTCTTCTATGGTCGAGGTGGCGAATTAGAGACGAAATATTGGGGTTCTAGCGGTAGTAATGTACAAGTTAGGTTATATGATAAGAATAAAGAAATCATTGCTCACAAGCGAGAAGAGAAGCTAGATTTGGATGTAAATCCGTTTTGGTGGAGACTAGAGTTCCAACTCAGAACCAAAGCGATTGGTGAGGAGATGGTCCAAGATATTATGAGTAGACTTGATAATTTCGGGTTTTATAAGCTAGATCATATTCGAGTGGATCAAAGAGCATTTACAATTATCTTTCTCAACAATCCTGAACTGTTGTCATTGGCTTTTCCAAATTTAAAATCAGACAGCATCAAAAAGAAAAAAACAAGAGTCCGCAAACTATTGAGAGAAGAAACGAATCAATTTGCGGAAGAATTAAAAGAAGTATTAATACAGAATCTCCCTAAATTAAATAAAGAATTACAACTACTCGTAGGTGAGTTTCTGACTTTAGAAAATAAATAAGGAGGATAACTATGGATAATAATTTAATTAGCAACAAAGAATTAATTGAAATGGGCTATCGCCCTCACACTGCAAATGATATCATCCATCAGGCAAGAGAATTACTTGTATCACGAGGCTATACATTTTATAATCGTAAACGTTTGATGGTTGTTCCAAAAAGTGTTGTAAATGAGATTCTAGGAACAGAGGTGGCGTAATATGGCAAGTGTTCGTTATCGAAAGCGAGGAGATAGTAACTTATGGACCTATGAAATTCGTAACGAAGGAAAAACTGTTGCTCATAATAGCGGTTTTAAAACAAAAAAACTTGCAGAGTCAGAAGCTGAGCCGATTCTGCAAGAACTTCGTTTAGGGAAAAGAATTTCTAGAGATATTTCTCTTGTCGATCTATATCAAGAATGGCTTGAACTAAAAATTCTACCGAGTAGTAGGTCGGAAGAGACAAAGAAAAAATATCTTCTCCGTAAAAACACAATTGAAAGATTATTTGGAAATAAAAAAGTCACTCAAATTCGTGCGAGTGAATACCAAAGAATAATGAATAAGTATGGGCAAACAGTTGGTAGAAATTTTCTTGGTAGATTGAATACTGGAATTCATCAGAGCATCCAAATGGCAATTGCTGACAAAGTTCTAATAGATGATTTTACACAACATGTCGAGTTATTTTCATCCAAAGAACAACAGATGACAGAAGAGAAATATTTACATACCGAAAAGGACTATCTGGATTTACTTTTAGCAGTAAAGAGAAAATTTGATTACCAACGTTCAATTGTTCCTTATATCGTCTATTTTCTATTAAAAACAGGCATGAGGTTTGGAGAGTTAATAGCGTTAACTTGGAATGAAGTTGATTTTGACAGAGGACTACTAAAAACATATAGGAGGTTTAATACCCTTTCTCATAAATTTGTCCCTCCAAAAAATAAAACGTCTATTCGGATGGTACCGATAGACGAAGAATGTATTAAGATATTACAAGTCCTAAAAATTGAACAGGAGAAGGCTAATAAAGATCTAGGAATCAAGAATAGGTATAAAATGATTTTTCAGCATTATGGATATATTCACTTGGTACCAGACATTGCAAGTGTCAATAAAGCTTTGAGTGTTCTTTTAAATGAATTAGATATTTATCCAATTATCACTACAAAAGGAGCACGTCATACCTATGGAAGCTACCTCTGGCACAAAGGTTTTGACCTTGGAGTTATTGCAAAGATTTTAGGGCATAGAGATATTTCAATGTTAGTAGAAGTATATGGACACACTTTAGAGGAGAAAATTTTTGAAGAATTTAATCAAATCAGAGATGTATGGAAAGATTGCTCATAAAAAAATGTGGGGCAAATGATGGGGCAAATCAGTTATAGACAAGCAAAAAAGCCTTTTAAATCAAGGCTTTTTCCTGTTGATTTAGATGCCCCCTGCAGGGCTCGAACCTGCGACCCATAGATTAAGAGTCTACTGCTCTACCAACTGAGCTAAGGAGGCAAAAAAAAGCTGTATTGGTGCCGAAACTTCACGGTTTGTATTGAACCCGCGCAATTAAGCAGGTGGGCAACTTGCTCTAACTGAAGCTGCTTCCGCGTGATACGGCCTGCATGCTGTTAGAAGTCCTTTGTTTCCCTAATAATACAAAAAATAGTCGGTCAACACTTAAGTGTGAAGTCGTACACCACAGCGTTTCTATATGTATATGATACCACATTTCAAAAAAATTTCAAGGGAAAATCTCAAATTTTTGGAATCGATATCACCTTTTCTTGAGTTGATCAATCTTCTCTTTTGTCGCCCCTAGGGCTCGCTCGTATTTGCCATTTTCATTAGGAGTGAAATAGGAGACCCCCTTCAGCTTGTCTGGCAGGTAGTCCTGTTGGACCCAATTGCCAGGATAATTGTGAGGGTATTTGTAATCTTGGGCATTCCCCAAGGTCTTGCTTCCGGCATAGTGGCCATCCCGTAAATGACGAGGAATGGGAAGGTTACCCGACTTCCGGAGGTCAGCCAAGGCCTTGTCCATGGCGACGTAGGCTGAATTAGACTTGGGTGAAAGGGCCAGGTCGATAATGATGTTGGCGATGAGGATGCGAGCTTCGGGGAAGCCGATCCGCTCGGCTGCCTGAAGGGCTGTCACCGTATGGATCTGGGCATCTGGATTGGCTAGGCCGATATCTTCGTAGGCAATGACCGTCAAGCGACGAGCTAAGCTGGGTAAATCACCAGCTTCGATTAAGCGGGCGGCATAGTGGAGACTGGCATCAACATCGGATCCGCGGATGGATTTTTGAAGAGCAGAGAGAACATCGTAGTGGCCATCTCCATCCTTGTCCATGGTGATATAGCTCCGCTGGAGGCTATTTTCCATGATGTCGAGACTGATGTGGCGAACGCCATCCTCCCCTTCCTTGGTAGAGAGGACGGCTAAATCGAGAGAATTATAGGCAGAACGTAGGTCTCCATTGGTCGAAGTGGCGATGAAATCTAAAGCCTCCTCGTCGAGCGTAACAGGAAAGTCAAAGCCCCGTTCGGGGTCGCTAAGCGCCAATTGGATAGCCTCTTTGACTTGCTCATTGGTCAAGGGTTCCAGTTCAAAAATCTGTACCCGACTGCGAATGGCAGGCGTAACGGAGAAGAAAGGATTTTCAGTCGTTGCGCCGATCATGATGACCAGACCGCTTTCGAGCAAAGGCAGGAGAAAATCTTGCTTGGTTTTATCCAAGCGATGGATCTCATCCAAAAGCAGGACTAAACCACCAGAAAACTTGGCTTCCTCTGCGATCTCTTGGAGGCGCTTTTTGCTGTCGACGGTTGCATTGAAGGTCCGAAAGGCATACTTGGTCGTACCGGCGATGGCAGAAGCAATACTGGTCTTGCCAATCCCTGGTGGGCCAAAGAGAATCATGGACGAGAGACGATTGGCCTCCACCATGCGGCGGATGATTTTTCCTGGGCCGACCAGGTGTTCTTGTCCGATGACCTGATCGATGGTTTTGGGACGCATGCGCAGGGCGAGATTGTCCGGCATGAGGGTCTCCTTTCTAGCTTTGTCTCCTTTAAAAGAGGCAGTTTTTATGGTAAGATTGTAGTAACTATTGTATCATATTCCGCTCTAAGAGTGGGAAATTAGAAAGAGGACACGATGTCTAAATATGGATTTTTGGATGTTTTAGAAGAGGAAATGGAAAAGGTCTTTCCCTTTGACTTTGAGATCAATTGGGATAAGAAGAATCATGCGGTAGAAGTGGCTTTTCTCTTAGAAGTACAAAACACAGGAGGGGTTGCCTTGGTCGATGAGTCGGGCGAAGAATCTGACGAGGATATCTTCTTTGAAGAAGCCGTCATCTTCTACAATCCAGCCAAGTCGCATGTGGAAGAAGATGCCTATTTAACAGCCCTTCCGTATGAGCCGAAAAAAGGCTTGTCTCGAGAGTTTCTAGCTTATTTTGCGACCTTCCTCAAAGATACAGCCGAGCTGGCCTTGGATGACCTCATGGATTTCTTAGCAGACGAAGAGGCAGAGAGCTTTGAGATCGTCTGGAACCAAGAAGTCTTTGAAGAAGGAAAAGTCGGCCTAGAAGAAAGCACCTTTTACCCTTATCCGAGATATTAGGAATAGTGGGAGACTTTATGAAAAAAATTGGGATCTACCTGGTTTACGGTCTATCGTTTCTTCTCTTGATGGCTGCTTTTGCCTTGGGGACGATCGCCTTTACGGAGTTAGGTTTTCAACTGGTTTTTGTACCGGGCTATCTCTTCACTTTTTCTAGCATTTATCTCATTTTCATTCTCCATGAACTGGGGCATGCTTTTTGTGGCTATCTGACGGGCTATCGGCTCGTCGCTTTAGGCTTGGGAAATTTTCTCCTGACTAAAAAAGCAGGGAAGTTTCGTCTTAGCCGCACGGCCACTCTGAAAAATGTCGGTGCCCAGTATATTGGACTAAAAGAGGATGAAAGTGACCAACGAATGATTCTGATGCTTTCCGGTGGGATATTGGTTCATTTGACTTTACTTATCGTATCCATCCTTTTTGGAGTTCTGACACAGAGTTGGTATTTTGCAGGCACTTGGATTTGTCTCAATCTCTCCTTCATTTTGGCCAATGCTCTCCCCCTTGGGATTACAGATGGAGCTAAAATTTTAGAATTGATGCGCCATCCTGAAAATGTACCCTATGCTTATCTCGGACTGCGCCATTCTGCTCAGACCTTGCTAGCGCCAGAAGACTACGATCTAAAAGACTTTGTTAGACCTGTTTCTGAGGAGGCGCAAGGAGGCTTTGTAGAGGGGGTCTTAGCCCTTCAGGGAGAAATCTACATCCTAGAGGGCAATCGCGAGGCGGCTAAGGAGCAGTTTCAGGCTTTATTGGAGAGGGCAGATAGTCCGATGATTCAAACGGCTGCCCAGTTATCCCTCTTACATATCGCCTTATTAGAAGGAGATGATGAGAAAGCAGAGGAATACGCGAGCATTCGACGAGTCAAGTCTTTTTTGTCGATGAAAATGACCAATATACAGGCGGTCCAAGCCTGGTATCAATTTAAGGTCAAGAAGGATTTGGCCCAGACACACAAGGCGATCAAGCTTGCCAGACAGAAAATGGATGTAAGTCGCATGTTGCGGGATGAGAAAGTCTATTACCAGCAGTGGTTAGATGAGTTGGAACAAGCCATACAGGAAGAAGAGACTCAGGTGAGTTGAGAAAAGGAAAGAGAGCTGTACGATGCTTCAGATATTTAAGCGGTTATTTAGTAAAAAATCCCAAAAATCTCAAGAGCGTGAGTCGATCCTTCCTCGAAATCGCTTTGCGGATCTAGATTTCGAGCGAGTATTGAAGTCAGGAACTCGTCGCCTCGTTAATGAGGAGGGACGCTATGCAGAAGATGGTACAGTCACAGAACTTGAATTTCCTGAAGACTTTGCGGAATTTGAATTTCTAGTTGGTTTTAAGACGGAAGAGGAAGACCAGTTTCAGAAACTATTAGCTCGTTTAAATAGTATTGACAATGCCATTCAGTCTTGTTTGGAAAGTGAGATGCAGCAACCTATTCCTCAATATGCCAAGGATCTCGGCTATACTCAGAAGAGATGGGAGAAAACTTTTTACTTCCATCCCTGGGTATTAAGTTTTGAGGAAAATCCGCCTAATCTTCGCTATGTTGCCGATTATGTAAATGATGAGTTTACCGTTTATTTTGCTAAAAAACATGGCAGATGGCAGGCATACTGGGATGCAGAGTGCCAAAAGGTGATTGAAGAAAGCTAGCTAGGGTTTTCCTATAGAGTAGTTGTTATGGTAGAAAAGGTCATCATCATGGAATTATTGGATAAACAATTGGATTTTACGGGTTGTAAGATTGCTTTGATTTGTGATGGGCGAATTTTGACCATCTTACGCGATGACAAACCAACCATTCCTTGGCCTAATCTGTGGGAGTTGCCAGGTGGTGGCCGCGAAGGGGACGAGAGTCCTTTTGAGTGTGTAGCGCGTGAAGTCTATGAAGAATTAAATATCCAACTGTCGAAAGATGACATAGTTTGGTCTTGGATCTACCCCAGCATGTTAGATGAGAATAAGAAATCCGTCTTTTTAGTTGGGAAATTGACACAGGAACAGTTTGACAGTATTGTCTTTGGAGACGAGGGACAGGGCTATAAGTTAGTAAGCCTTGAAGAGTTTTTGACGTCAGATCAGGTCGTTCCCCAATTACAAGAACGAGTGCGCGATTATGTGGAGGAAAGTTTATGATAACACTTGAGAAAGCAGGAGCAGAGGATTTAGAAACCATTATTGCCATTCAAAGAGCCAGTTTTAAGGCAGTCTATGACAAATACAAAGATGAATATGATCCCTATCTAGAAGATCGCGAGCGAATCAAATGGAAATTAGTGGAGCGTCCCAATAGCTATTACTACTTTGTGAAAGAAAACGAAGAGAAGATTGGTTTTTTACGAATTCAGACCAATGAAGAGTTAACGGAAGCTTGGTTGGGGACCGCAGCGATTCTGCCTCCGTATCAGGGAAAAGGGTATGGATCTGAAGGATTACGCTTGCTAGAAGAGGAATTTTCAACCGTTAGACAATGGGATTTGTGTACGGTGTTACAGGATGCAGGCATGGTCGCGTTCTACGAGAAGAATGGCTACCATCAAACCCATATCGAGCCTGAAAAAGAAGGTATGGATATGGTCTACATGAAAAAATTGATTGACAAATAGAAAGGATGGTTCAGTTAAATTTCTAAACTGAACCCGCCCTAAACACTGTGCCAAAAAGATAAACTTCTCTTAGACACAAACGTCTTCAGAGAGTTTCATATTTTGGCTTTGTGTTTTACGGGCTTGGTATCTTAATGATGGAAACATGGCAAGAGTTAAAAGTTACAGTTAAGCGTGAGGGAGAGGAATTAGTTTCCAATCTCTTGATTGAGTTAGGTGCCCAAGGGGTAGCAATTGAAGATAGCATGGACTATGTGGGCAATGTGGATCGTTTTGGTGAGATTTTCCCAGAGGTAGAGCAGCAAGAAGAAATCGTAGTGACAGCCTACTATCCTGATACGGTTGATATGGCAGTGGTTGAGGCAGACTTGCAGGCTCGCCTAGCAGAATTGACAGATTTTATGGATTTGGGTGAGGTCAAGATGGGGACGACTGCCTTGGCTGAGGAAGACTGGGCAGACAACTGGAAGAAATACTATGAGCCAGCTCGTATCACTCATGATTTGACTATCGTGCCGTCTTGGACAGACTATGAGGCGACTGCTGGGGAAAAGATTATTAAGCTAGATCCTGGTATGGCCTTCGGGACAGGAACCCACCCAACTACCAAGATGAGCCTTTTCGCCTTGGAGCAGGTCCTTCGTGGTGGGGAAACAGTGCTAGATGTGGGGACTGGATCAGGCGTCCTCTCTATTGCTAGCTCTCTCCTAGGTGCCAAGGAAATTTTCGCCTATGACCTAGATGATGTGGCAGTTCGTGTTGCTCAGGAAAATATTGAACTCAACCCTGGTATGGAAAACATCCATGTAGCAGCAGGAGATTTGCTTAAGGGAGTTGAGATTGAGGCAGATGTCATCGTGGCTAATATCTTGGCGGATATCCTCATTCATCTGACAGACGATGCCTATCGTTTGGTTAAGGACGAAGGCTACCTCATCATGAGTGGTATAATCAAGGACAAGTGGGACATGGTGCGCGAGTCGGCTGAGTCAGCTGGATTTTTCCTTGAAACTCATATGATTCAAGGGGAGTGGAATGCCTGTATCTTCAAAAAAACTAAGGATATCTCTGGTGTGATTGGAGGCTAGCATGCAACAGTATTTTGTAAAAGGTTTAGCTAGCTCACCTGTCACGATTGAGGATAAGGAAACTAGCAAGCACATGTTTCAGGTCATGCGTTTGAAAGAAGAGGACGAGGTTACCTTAGTTTTTGATGATGGGATTAAGCGCTTGGCGCGCGTGGTAAATGTAGAGGCTCGTCAGTTTGAATTGGTTGAAGAACTTGATGACAATGTGGAACTGCCAGTCCAAGTGACCATCGCATCAGGCTTTCCCAAGGGAGACAAGCTGGAGTTCATCACTCAAAAGGTGACGGAACTAGGTGCTAGTCAAATCTGGGCCTTTCCTGCCGATTGGTCAGTTGCCAAGTGGGATGGCAAGAAATTGGGTAAAAAGGTTGAAAAACTAGAAAAAATTGCCCTTGGAGCAGCCGAGCAAAGCAAGCGGAATCATGTCCCAAGTATCACTCTTTTTGAGAAAAAAGCAGATTTTCTAGCCCAACTTGACCAGTTTGATCGCATCGTGGTGGCCTATGAAGAGTCGGCCAAAGAAGGCGAAAGCGCTGCTCTTGTACAAGCTGTAAGTGGTCTTGAAAAAGGGAGCAAGGTTCTCTTTATCTTTGGTCCAGAAGGAGGTCTCTCACCTGTGGAAATCGAATCTTTTGAAGCCAAGGGAGCTGTTTTGGCAGGACTTGGTCCTCGCATTCTACGAGCAGAAACCGCACCACTCTATGCCCTTAGCGCAGTGAGTGTTGTCACAGAATTAATGAAAAACGCGTGAAGGTAGATCTTCACGCGTTAATTTTTTAGAGTAGGAAAGAATTAGTTATCTTCTTTCTTACGAGATGGAATAAGGAAGCCAAGTCCGGTCATCACCAATCCGATAAGGGCTAAGATGGAAGCACGTTCTCCTGTTTCAGGCAAGGTTTTTTCGCTGATAGAAGAAGCAACTACTGGCTTAGCAGTTTCTTGGCGAGCTTCTGCAGGGCGAGCTCCTTCTTGACTTGGAGCAGGAAGGGTAATGATTTGTTGGCTATGAGATAAGGTGATAGTTTCATCTTGTGCCGGTTTCTGATGGTTCGGTACAAAGACAAATGGATTTTTTCCTGTTTCAGGACTTGTTGGTTCTTCTGGTTTTGTTTCAGGTTCTACTTTTGGTTCCACATAAACAAAGCGGTATTCCCCGAAACCTTCTTGTTTAGACGGTTCAAGGTAGACGACATCTCCGTCTTTACCAACCAGATCCTTAGCTTTGTCAGCTGTTAAGAAGCGGATATCTACCCCCTTGATGCTGTCTGTAAAGCGCCAGTTACCGTCTGCACTTGGGTTGATATTCTTTTCTTCCAAGATGTAGTTAATGATAGCTTGGCGGTTTTCCAATCCAAGGAGTTGGTTCAGGCTAGCATCGCGAACGCCTGGGAATTTTCCGTTTGCCCGGTAGTTGTTGGTAACAACGATAAATTCTTGATCCGCGGCTACTTCTTTGCCTTGGTATTTCAAGTTGCGGACACGGCTAGCATCGGGGTTAACTGTTTTTCCTTCGCGGTCGTATTTATTTGGCTGGGTCACGTCAAACTCGTAGGTCACCCCGTCGATGACGTCAAAGTTGTAGGTCCGGTAGTTAGGGTTGATAAGCTGTTGAGGCTCTTTGATAGTTGGGTCGATCGTGTTGAATTGTCCAGCAGACATTTCCAACCATTCCTTGAGTTGCGCACCGGTCACCTTGAGGATGGCAGTGACATTATCATAGAGATAAAGGTCAGCGACGTTCTTGATGGCGATTGGGCCAGCTGGGATATCCGTATAGGCAGTAGCATCTCCACGTGTACCCGCCTTAAATGGCGCCGCAGCAGAAAGGATTGGAAGGTTGGCTTCCGGAGTTCCTGCCAACTCTTTCTTAGCGTACCAAGTTTGTGCATTGTTCACGATTTGGACAGATGGATCGTCTTTCACAAGGGCAAAGTAGCTAGTAATCGGAGCAGACGTCGTTCCGACTTGTTGGCGGACATATTTAACTGTACCTTCGTGGGATTCCTTCGCGATAGCGGTGATGCGCTCATCGGCTGCTTGTGATTTGGTGTCGATCTTGCGGATAGCAGCCTTGCTTCCAACAACAGACCATTTGCCGTCTGTGTAGCGCAGGTTGAGGTCGATAACCCCAAGGTGGTCGCCGTATTTTCCAGCCATGGTAACCGGTGTTCCGTTGATTTTACCGTTTACCCCGTCAACGCCAGCATATTTTTCGTAGAAGCCAGTTCCATTTCCGCTTGGGAATTCAGCGTGTGAGTGACCAGTTACAACTGCATCAACACCTGGGAGGCTGGCAATTTGGTAACCTTCGTTTTCTTCGCCTTTTTCGTACTTGTCATCTCCGATACCAGAGTGAGAAAGAACGAGGACAACATCCGCTCCAGCTTTGCGCATTTCTGGGATGATGGCTTGGATGGCTTCGACAGAGTCATTGACCTTTACCTTTCCTTCGAGGTTGGCCTTGTCCCAGCTGAGGATTTGTGGAGGGACGATTCCTGTTACCCCGATATTGACATCGACTGGACGACCGTTTTTGTCAGTATAGGTCTTTTTGATAATCTTATATGGATCGTAGACAAAGGCACCAGTCTTTGGATCCACGACGTTGGCATTGACGATCGGCATGCCGGCAGTAGAGATGACCTTTTTAAGGTAATCTAGTCCGTAGTTGAATTCGTGGTTTCCAAGGGTTCCTGCATCAAAGCCTAATTTTTGAAGAGCCGCATACATAGGGTGTTGCTCACCATCTTTGATGGGATTGACGATGGCCTTGTAGGTACCAAGAGGAGTTCCTTGGATAGTATCTCCATTATCAACGAGGAGGACGTTGCTATTTTCTTTCTTCGCATCTTCGATCAAGACAGCTGTTTTTGCTAGACCAACGTTTTGCGCTGGTTTGTCTTGGTAGTAGTCATAGTTGACCAAGTTGGTATGAAGGTCCGTTGTCGCAAGGATGCGGACGTCGACTTCTTGCCCCTCAACTGGAGTGGTAGCTTTTGCATCACTGGCGCTATTTTGAGGAGCTGCTGGAGTCGCTTCGCTTGCTGTAGTAGTGGCTTCTCCGCTAGCAGTCGGAGTGTTATTGCTAGTGCTTGCTTCAGAGCTAGTAGCAGGAGTTGCGGCCTCTGTGACAGCAGTTGCTGACGAATCAGTTGAGCTTGTCGCTTCATCTGCCTGAGCAGTCGTCGTTGCCAAGAAAGCAGCAGCAAGGCTTAATAGGGCAGCCTGTTTACGGAATGATGACATGGTTGTCCTCCTAAATAAAATGATGTCTTTCTATTATATCTTATTTTGTTCAGAATTTATTCGTTTTATTATTTTTTATATATTACAAATTAATGAATTTTTTATAAAAAATGGAGTATTTGTATAAAAAGGGAACCTACGTTCGGGATTTCTGGCTGATAGTGCTGGAAAGCTCTTCAAATAGCATGAAAGTCAATCGGACTAGTTTTCATATAGAGCTAAAAGTGATAGAATAGAAGGCAAGAAAGTGGAGAAAACTAGATGCCGAAAGAAGAACCTTTAACAGGGGGCCAGGTTATTGCCCTTACCAAAAAATACTTGTCGGGAGAGGATGTTGCATTTGTAGAAAAAGCTCTCCTTTATGCAGTCGACTGCCATAGTGGGCAATTCCGTAAATCAGGAGAACCCTATATCATCCACCCTATTCAAGTTGCCGGCATTTTGGCAAAATTGAAGTTGGATGCTGTGACGGTTGCCTGTGGTTTTTTGCACGACGTTGTCGAGGATACAGACGCGACCCTAGATGATTTAGAACGCGAATTTGGACACGATGTCCGAGTGATTGTTGATGGAGTGACCAAGCTCGGGAAGGTCAAATACAAGTCCCATGAAGAGCAGTTGGCAGAGAACCACCGCAAGATGCTCATGGCCATGTCTCAAGATATTCGTGTCATTTTGGTCAAGCTAGCAGACCGCTTGCACAACATGCGGACTTTGAAGCATTTACGCAAGGACAAGCAAGAACGGATTTCCCAAGAAACCATGGAAATCTATGCACCGCTAGCCCACCGTCTCGGGATTTCCAGCGTCAAGTGGGAATTGGAAGATCTATCCTTCCGTTATCTGAATGAAGTCGAGTTCTATAAAATTTCCCATATGATGAAGGAGAAGCGTCGCGAGCGGGAAGCCTTGGTAGAAGAAGTTGTCCAAAAGATCGAGTCCTATGCGGCAGAACGCCACCTCTATGGGAAAATCTATGGTCGTCCTAAGCATATCTACTCCATCTACCGCAAGATGCAGGATAAGAAGAAGCGCTTTGATGAAATCTATGATTTGATTGCCATTCGCTGTATCCTGGAATCACCAAGTGACGTCTATGCCATGCTGGGCTATATCCACGAGTTGTGGAAGCCTATGCCAGGCCGTTTCAAGGACTACATCGCCAATCGGAAGGCCAATGGTTACCAGTCCATCCATACCACTGTTTACGGTCCAAAAGGTCCCATCGAGTTCCAGATCCGTACAAAGGAAATGCACGAGGTTGCTGAGTACGGGGTTGCGGCACACTGGGCTTATAAGAAAGGAATCAAGGGCCAAGTCAACAGCAAAGAATCGGCTATTGGGATGAACTGGATCAAGGAGATGATGGAACTCCAAGACCAGGCGGATGATGCCAAGGAATTTGTTGATACTGTCAAAGAAAACTATCTGGCAGAAGAGATTTATGTCTTTACCCCAGATGGAGCGGTTCGTTCTCTTCCAAAGGATTCTGGACCGATTGACTTTGCCTATGAGATTCATACCAAGATCGGGGAAAAAGCGACTGGTGCCAAGGTTAATGGCCGTATGGTTCCTTTGACTACCAAGCTGAAAACGGGTGACCAGGTTGAAATCATCACCAATCCAAATTCATTTGGACCAAGTCGTGACTGGCTCAATATCGTCAAGACCAGCAAGGCCCGCAATAAGATCCGCCAATTCTTTAAGAACCAAGACAAGGAACTCTCGATCAACCGTGGACGAGAGTTGCTCATGGCCCAATTTCATGAGCATGATATGATTGCCAACAAGTTCATGGATAAGAAACACATGGACAAGGTCTTGCAAAAGACCAGCTACAAGACCGAAGAGGCCTTGTTTGCGGCCATCGGTTTTGGAGAAATCGGAGCCATCTCTGTCTTTAATCGTTTGACGGAGGAAGAGCGTCGAGAAGAGGAAAAGGCCAAGGCGCGTGCAGAAGCTGAGGAGCTGGTCAAAGGCGGCGAAGTCAAGGTTGAAAACAAAAAAGACACCCTCAAGGTCCGCCATGAAGGTGGCGTGGTCATCCAAGGGGCTTCTGGTCTCTTGATCCGGATTGCTAAGTGTTGCAATCCCGTCCCAGGAGATACAATTGTCGGTTACATTACCAAAGGACGTGGGGTTGCCATTCACCGTCAAGACTGTATGAATCTGCGGGCCCAAGACAACTACGAGCAACGCTTGATCGACGTCGAGTGGGAAGACAATAACACGACCAAGGATTACATCGCCCATATCGATATCTACGGCCTCAACCGTGCAGGCCTTCTCAATGATGTCCTTCAAGTCCTCTCTAATACGGCTAAGATGATCTCAACTGTCAATGCCCAACCAACCAAAGATATGAAATTTGCCAATATCCACATTTCCTTCGGGATTCCAAACCTGTCTATGTTGACAACGGTTGTGGATAAGATTAAGAGTGTGCCGGAGGTGTACTCTGTTAAGCGTACCAACGGCTAGTCGGTTGCTCAGTTATCTTTTATTGCTTCGTTAGCTCGCCTCGCTGTACTTCAGTACTGTCTTCGTCTCGCCGCCTTGCCCTAAAAGCAACTGAACAGCCTTTGGTTTTCGGATAGTCTGCCTGCGTCTCACTGCCTTGTCTGATGTCGATTTTCTTTGAAGATTGAGGAGCGTGGTCAGAACTCTTTTATTGCTTCGTTAGCTCGCCTCGCCTTGCCGTACTTCAGTACTGTCTTCGTCTCGCTGCCTTGCTCTAAAAGTAACTGAATAGCCCCTGTTTTTCAAAATAGTTGCCTGCTTTTCATCGCCTTGTTTGAAGTCGATGTTCTTTGAAGCTTAGTGGTGAGCCCAATAGATTGTATAAATAGGATAATAAGATGAAATTAGTAATTCAACGGGTCAAAAGGGCCTCGGTTTCTATTGACGGTCAAGTTTATAGTCAGATTCAAGAAGGACTTCTTCTCTTGGTGGGAGTGGGTCCGGATGATGACCAAAAGGACCTGGAATACGCAGTACGAAAGGTCACGCAAATGCGAATTTTCTCGGATGAAGAAGGGAAGATGAACTTATCTGTTAAGGATATTCAAGGAGAAATCCTCTCGATTTCTCAATTTACCCTCTTTGCCCAGACAAAAAAAGGCAATCGTCCAGCCTTTATTGGGGCAGCCAATCCAGAGATGGCCAGCCAGCTCTATGATGATTTTAATGATTTGTTGGAAAAGGAAGTCCCTGTCAAACGAGGGGTCTTCGCTGCAGATATGGCAATTGAACTCATCAATGATGGCCCAGTGACCATCATCCTCGATACGAAAAATCCATAGAAAGAAAAAAACATGCCCTTCATCAAAGGGCATGTTTTTCTATGTAAAGTTGTTGGGCAATCAGGTGATTGATTTGGATGTCTTGGTCTTTGATCTGGAGCTGATAGAGGCCGGTGTAATCATCATAGCCTTTGAAGAGAATGTCATCTCCAATGGTCAGCTGGATCTGGTCTAAAAAATTCAGCAATTCAAAGCTATCCTGGACTCTTCGCAAACGATAGGTTCCCGGTTCGCTGACATCACTCAAACGGTCCTGGTAAGCCTCGATGAGAAGTTTTCCTTTTGGTGGAATGGTTCCTCCGTGGGGGCAGGTCTTGGGAGTGTCTAACATCTGGTCTAGTTTATCAATAAAGCGGTCGGAGACAGTATGTTCGAGCACTTCAGCCTCTTCATGGACTTCTTCAGTCGTATAGCCCAGTTTTTTGAGCAAGAACACTTCAATCAAGCGGTGCTTGCGAAAGAGATCGGAAACCGTTTGGAGGCCGAGTTCGGTGAGTAGATAGCCGTGGGTCTTGTCCTTGATGAGGAGATTCTCCGAGATCATGCGTTTGACCATCTCAGTCACGGCTGGAGGCGAAACCTGCATCCGGGCCGCAATCTCTTTGTTACTAATTTTTTCATGTTGCGTGCCGATTTCATAGATGCACTTGAGGTAATCTTCTTTATTTGGTGTCATAGGGTCCTCTTTTCTTCGCTCCTTTTAGTATATCAAAAAAAGCGCGAAATGGCTTGGCCAGTGGATAGGAATTGTCTGGGAGGGTGAAAGATGATAGTATAGAAGCATAAACCAAAAGCAATGTGGAAAGGAGGGTGCAAATGCAGCGATTGGAATTGGAAAAACTGGGCTGGACGACCAGAGGTCTTAGCTACTTAGAAAAACGACTGCAGTCTTGCGAAGATGAAGCAAGAAGGCAAGCTTGCTACCTCTCTGTCTTTATCTTTGCCAGTCCTCTTTTCCAAGAGATGTGGCAGAGAGAACTGCAAGGGTTGACGGAAGGCCGTGCCCAGGCCCTCTTAAGAGGGGTCATGCACCTCTGTCTCATGCCACGGGATTTATCGGGGACCTGTGAGGAGACCGCCTTCTTACTGAAGCGGTTCTGGCCAGATTGCCCCCCTCATTCACCTTTTTGGTCTTCTTTTTCAAGAGTGGTCCAAGTAGCATTTGCTCAGGATCCATTGGCTAGCAAAGAGGGAGACCAGCTCTTAAAACGCCAGGTCCACCAGTTCCGCTATCTGCTCTCTGCCTATCAGACCCAGTGGATTCGGGAGCATTATGCCAAAACTGGACAGACGGATGAAGAGGCGCTACAAGCTTACTTGCAGGAGACAAAAAGAATTAAAATCGATGCTTATGCAGCGGCTCGTCTCCATAATAAGGTCTATGTGGATCAAGACGGACAGCTCGCCTTCCCATCTCGTGCTCAGGCCCAGTTGAATTTCAAGGTCTTGCTCTACTTCCATACAGAGTATATCCTGGATCAGGGTGGCCAGTTTCTCAACGAAGTGGATCCGTATCAGATTTCTGAAAATGGCATTGTCAATGGAGCCAGTTTCAACTATGGCTTAGCCAAGGGCCGGACCCATAAGGACTTGGATATTGATCCCGTCAAACCTTGGGATCCACCTTTTCGTAAGAAGATCCTCTATCAGCAAGGTGTTCGCTATCTAGCTCCGAAGAATGATCGTGGAGAGCAGGGCTATTGGAGCCGGAAGGGAACCTTTGCACAAGGAGGTAAGAGCTACAAGCAACAAGTAGCAAAGCGCGTGCGGAAGTTCCTCAGAGGCATCCCACGCTTACGCTGGCGACTTTTACTCAAGAATGGACTCCATCGGATTTTATAGTAGTCCTCTTTCGAATTGAAGAAAAAGGACTCTTAGAAACTCACTTAAGGAAAGTCTCTGAACGAATTTTGTAGATATGAAAAAGAGGTCGTAGACCTCTTTTTACTTTAATCAAGTGCTTTGACGGCTTCGATTGCCGCGTCGTAATTGGGTTCGCTGTTGATGTTGTCGAGGTATTCGACGTAAGTGACCTTGTTGTCCGCATCTAGGACCAAGACAGCGCGTGCGAGCAAGTGCCATTCATTGATCAAGAGGCCATAGGCTTTTCCGAAGGAATGGTCGAAGTAGTCTGAGAGCATGATGGCATTGTCGATCCCTTCAGCAGCACACCATTTGCCTTGGGCGAAAGGAAGGTCGACGGAAACCGTCAAGACCACAGTGTCCTCCATGTCAGAGAGGGCCTGGTTGAAGTGACGTGTTTGAGTGGAACAGATACCTGTGTCAATAGATGGGATCACACTAAGGACTTTTTTCTTCCCAGCAAAATCAGCCAAAGATTTTTTCTCCAAGTTAGGAGTGGTCAGCGAAAAGTCGTGGGCGGTATCGCCAACTTGAAGTTGAGATCCAGTAAAGGTAACAGGGTTTCCTAAAAATGTTGTCATAGCAAAGACTCCTTTTTTCTTTTCATTGTACATCAATGAAGGGGGAAGAGCCACTGATTTGTTTGAGAATCTAATCAGATTGGAACCTTATTTGTTCAGACCTTCTGCGATTTTCTCCAAATTCCATTTCATCATGCTGTAGTAGCTGTCGCCTTCTTCGCCTTCTTTGGCGATCGAGTCAGTAAAGATTTTTGAAAAGATCGGGATATTGGTATCTTTAGAGACAGTTTTCATAGGACGTTCATCGACACTGGATTCGACAAAGAGGGACGGTACCTTAGTTTGACGCAATTTCTCTACCAGTGTTTTGATTTGTTCGGGAGTCCCTTCTTCTTCGGTATTGATTTCCCAGATATAGGCAGATGGGACGCCATAGGCTTTGGAGAAGTACTTGAAGCAACCTTCGCTGGTTACGATCATTTTCTTGTCTGCTGGGATGTTATTGAACGCTTGCTTGGCTTCTTGGTCTAGCTTGCTGAGTTTTTCAGTGTAGGCTGCTAGATTTTTTTCGTAGAAGTCCTTATTTTTTGGATCTTTGGCGATCAATTGTTTGGCAATGTTTTTAGCGTAGATAATCCCGTTTTCGAGATTGAGCCAAGCGTGAGGGTCTTCTTTTCCAGCTTGGTTTTGGCCTTCTAGGTAGATGATGTCGACTCCCTCGCTTACTGCGAAATAATCCTTGTTTTCTACTTTATTGGCATTTTTGACCAACTTGGTAAACCAAGCATTGCCACCGGTTTCGAGGTTGATGCCGTTGTAGAAGATGAGGTCTGCTTGTGAAGTTTTTTTGACATCTTCTGGGAGCGGTTCGTATTCGTGAGGATCTTGACCGACAGGGACAATACTGTGGAGCTCGATTTTGTCCCCAGCGATATTTTTGGTGATATCTGCGAGGATGGAGTTGGTGGTGACCACTTTCAATTTATCAGATGAGGACTTGGAAGAAGAGCCTTTGCTACAGGCCAACAGGCCGAATAAGAGCGCCACAAAGAGGGCGAGGACAGAAGCGATTTTTTTCATGTGTTTCTCCTTTAATGAGGTGAAAGAGCGTGCTTATTCTTTCTCTGCTTAGGAGCGATAAAGAAGCTGATGAGAAAGAAGATGGCAGAAGTGAGGACGATACAAGACCCGACGGCGATGTTGAAACTGTAGCCGATAAAGAGTCCTAGGATAGAGGCTAGGGCACCTAATCCGGATGAAAGGAGCATCATGGACCAGAGGCTATTGGCATAGAGATAGGCTGTCGCAGCGGGTGTGATGAGCATGGCGACGATGAGAATGGTCCCGACACTCTGCATAGCAGTGACAGAAACCAAGGTCAAGAGAACCATGAGCAGGTAGTGATAGAGTTTGACCCGGACGCCCATGGATTGAGCCAGAACAGGATCAAAAGAAGTGAGCAGTAGGGGACGAAAGAGCAGGACAATCACCAGTAAGACTGCCACTCCAACACCGATGGTCACCCACATATCCTGGTCTTGCACGGCCAGGATATTTCCAAAGAGGATGTGGAAGAGGTCGGTAGAACTTTTAGCGACCCCGATCAGAATGACTCCTAAGGCGAGGAAAGAAGAAAATGTAATCCCAATCGCAGTGTCGCTCTTGATGATGGAGTTGCTCTTGATATAGGTGATCAGGATGGAAGCTAAAAGCCCAAAGGCTATGGCGCCAATAAAGAAATTGATGCCCAGGATAAAGGACAGAGCTACCCCCGGAAGGACCGCGTGCGAGATGGCATCTCCCATGAGAGACATGCCTCGCAAAATGATGAAGCATCCGACTGCACCAGCGACGATCCCGATGGCAATAGCTGTAATGAGAGCGTTTTGGAGGAAATGAAATTGTTGTAATCCATCGATAAATTCTGCAATCATCTGATTTCACCTCCTATAAAAAGTTCATGACCGTAGGCTGCGTGAAGATTCTCTTTGGTAAAGGTTTCTTCTGTTTTCCCAAAAGCAATCAGTTTGCGATGAAGGAGCAGGATCTGGTCAAAATAAGCTGGGACCTTGCTCAGATCGTGATGGACAATCAGGATGGTCTTGCCTTCCTTTTTCAGTGTTTGGAGTGTCTGCATGATGATGTCTTCGCTAACGGAGTCAATCCCGGCAAAGGGCTCATCCAAAAAGATGACCTCTGCTTCTTGAACCAAGCAGCGGGCGATCAGGACCCGTTGGAATTGCCCTCCTGAAAGTTGGCCAATCTGGCGATCCGCTAGATCAAGAAGATTGACAAGTTTCAAGGCATTTTCCACTTTTTTCAGATCCTCCTTGCTTTTTCGCTTGAAGATCGAAAGATGGGGGTAGAGTCCAAGCGAGACACACTCCCGCACCGTGATGGGGAAGTGGAAATCAATAGCGGATTTCTGTTCGACGTAGGCCACTCGTTGAAGAACTTGGCCGAGGTCTTTTTGATCGAGCTGGACCTTTCCCGAATGGGGGAGAAGTCCTAGCATGGCCTTGATCAGGGTTGATTTCCCAGCTCCGTTGGGCCCAAGAATGCCTAGGATGGTTGGCCCCTGGATGGTGAGGGAAAGATCTTCCAAGGCCAGTGTTTGCTGGTAGGCAACACTTAGATGTTCAATTTGAATCATGATTTTGCTCCTTTACCATTAATATACATAAATAAAAAAATTAAGTCAAGTTAATTTTTAAAATAATTTAGGTTAAATCTCCTGTAATCATTGAAAAATAGACCTATTTTTGATAAGGTTATTAGAAAAGAATGAAAGCGAGAAGATCATGGTACGTTTACAAGATGATTTTTATGATTACGTCAATGGGAAATGGGCTGAGACAGCTGTGATTCCTGATGACAAACCGTCAACTGGTGGTTTTATGGACTTGATCCAAGATATCGAAAACTTGATGTTGGATATCACTGGAAAATGGCAACGGGGAGAAGAACTGCCTGAAGACAGCATTCTGCAAAACTTTGTAAAATACCATAAAATGGTGGCAGATTTTGATGAGCGAGAAACAGCTGGTGTGGCACCAGTCATGCCCTTGATCAATGAAATTAAGGCTCTGTCTTCTTTTGAAGACTATACCAGCAAGTTGGGGACCTATGAACTAGCTGGCAAACCAAATCTCTTGCCATTTAGCGTATCACCAGACTTTATGAATGCCCAAATGAATGTCTTATGGGGAGAAGCACTCGGTTTGATCTTGCCTGATACGACCTACTATGAAGAAGGCAATGAAAAAGGTCCAGAGTTATTGGCTGTTTGGCGTCAAATGGTTGAAAAGCTCTTGGCAAAATTTGATTTCTCAGAGGAGGAAATCAAAGACATTCTGGATAAAGTGATTGCGGCGGATGCAGAATTGGCCAAATATGTCTTGTCAAACGAAGAAAAATCAGAGTACAACAAACTCTACCATCCTTATGAGTGGGCAGATTTCAAGGCCTTGGTTCCAGAATTGCCACTCGATACCTTCTTTACAGAAGTGATCGGGCAAACGCCAGATACTATCATTGTTCCAGAAGAGCGCTTCTGGAAGGAATTTGCGCCAAAATTCTACTCAGCAGCCAGCTGGGAAACCCTTCATGCCAAGTTGAAACTCAGTGCAGCTCTTTCTTGGACGTCTTTCTTGACTGAAGAAATCCGTGTCTTATCTGGTGAGTATAGCCGTACGATTACAGGAACACCAGAAGCACGTCCGAAAGAAAAAGCCGCTTTGGCTTTGGCAGAAGGCCCTTATAGCCAAGCGCTTGGCCTTTGGTATGCAGGAGAAAAATTCTCACCAGAAGCGAAAGCAGACGTAGAGCATAAAGTAGCGACCATGATTGAGGTCTATAAGGATCGCTTAGAAAAAGCGGATTGGCTCGCTCCTGAGACTCGCGAAAAAGCCATTGTCAAACTCAATGTCATCACACCACATATCGGTTACCCTGAAAAGTTACCAGAAACATATGCTAAGAAGATCATCGACGAAAGCAAGACCTTGGTGGAAAATGCTCAAAAATTGGCTCAAATTTCCATCGAGCATGTCTGGAGTAAGTGGAACCAACCGGTTGATCGAAGCGAGTGGCACATGCCAGCTAATATGGTCAATGCCTACTATGATCCGCAACAAAACCAAATCGTCTTCCCGGCAGCAATTCTGCAAGCACCTTTCTACGACCTTCACCAATCGTCATCAGCCAACTATGGCGGAATCGGTGCAGTCATTGCCCATGAAATCTCCCACGCCTTTGACACTAATGGTGCTTCCTTTGACGAGCACGGTAGCTTGAAAGACTGGTGGAAGCCAGAAGATTATGAAGCCTTTACTGCTCGCACGCAAAAGGTCATCGATCAGTTTGAAGGTCAAGACTCTTACGGTGCTAAGATTAACGGGAAATTGACCGTTTCTGAAAACGTAGCAGACCTCGGAGGAATCGCTGCAGCCCTTGAAGCCGCTAAGAAAGAAGCAGACTTCTCCGCAGAAGAATTCTTCACCAACTTTGCCCGCATCTGGCGCATGAAAGCTCGGACAGAGTACATGCAACTCCTCGCAAGTGTTGATGTCCACGCACCAGGAAAACTCCGTACCAATATTCAATTGCCAAACTTTGACGAATTCTTTGAAACCTTTGATGTCAAAGAAGGAGATGGCATGTGGCGCGCACCAGAGGATCGTGTAATTATTTGGTAGTCTCGACTTCAGTTAAGCAATTGATTGATTTTCTTGATCGCTCGTGAAAAAACTAAAAATCCCCGAAGCCAAGTTTCAGTTGACTGAAACTAGCTTTGGGGATTTTTGAGTGGATTAGAAATCATAAGAGAAATCAAACAAAAAAACAAAGCGCTTCCAATGTTTGCGTAAAGCCTTAAATTAAATTGAATGGAGTCTTGTATAATTATTTGAAATTCATAGAAATAAATGCTATTATGGGTGTGAACTAAATAAATTTTAAAGGAGAAGGCTATGAGAAATTTTGCAAGTCCATCCCGTTACATTCAAGGTGAGAATGCCTTATTTGAAAATGCGCAACCTATTTTGGATCTTGGGAAACATCCCGTTTTACTCTGTGATTCAGTGGTCTATGATATCGTAGGGAAACGGTTTGAAGAATACCTTAGCCAAAATGGACTGACCGTTTTGCCAGTTTTCTTCAATGGAGAAGCGTCAGACAATGAAATCAATCGTGTGGTCAGCCTGGCCAAAGAAAATGGCTGTGACTTAGTCATCGGACTTGGTGGAGGAAAGACCATCGACAGTGCAAAAGCCATTGCTGATCTTTTAAAATCACCAGTTGTCATTGCTCCGACTATTGCCTCTACAGATGCTCCGGTTTCAGCCTTGTCTGTTATTTATACGGATGAAGGTGCCTTTGCTCGCTATATCTTCTATTCTAAAAACCCAGAATTGGTCTTGGTAGATAGTAAAGTCATCTCTCAAGCACCAAAACGTTTGCTTGCTTCTGGTATCGCAGATGGCTTAGCGACTTGGGTTGAAGCGCGTGCGGTAATGCAAGCCAACGGAAAAACCATGCTAGGCAAACACCAAACTCTAGCTGGTGTCGCGATTGCGCAACGTTGCGAAGAAATCTTATTTGCTGATGGTCTCCAAGCCATGGCTGCTTGTGAAGCCAAAGTGGTAACGCCTGCTCTTGAAAACATCATTGAAGCCAATACCCTTCTCAGTGGGATTGGATTTGAAAGTGGTGGCTTGGCAGCAGCTCACGCCATCCATAATGGCTTTACTGCCCTCACTGGAGACATTCACCATTTGACTCACGGTGAAAAAGTTGCTTATGGAACCTTGGTTCAATTGTTCTTGGAAAACCGTCCTAAAGAAGAATTGAATAAATACATTCGTTTCTATCAACAAATCGGTATGCCAACGACTCTGAAAGAAATGCATCTTGAAAATGCAAGCTACGAAGATCTTCTCAAGGTTGGCCAACAAGCCACCATTGAAGGAGAAACCATCCATCAAATGCCATTCAAGGTACAAGCATCTGATATTGCTCAAGCCATTGTAGCAGTGGATGCTTATGTCAACTCCTTAGGCTAATCAAAGAAATACAGAAACCATCGTCTGTTGGCGATGGTTTTTTTGATGGTTGGTCGTTTTCTGGGGTCCGACTCTTTAAGAGTTCGGGAGATAAATCAAGTTTAGCTGTTTCAAATTATATACTAGTTGAATCCGACCATCATTTTAGAAGGTGTATGTGAAATAGGAATTATCTTTTTGTTTACACACATTCAGTATTCACAGCCCGCTCTTTGGGTAACTTATTTCGCGGTTTTGAACTCTTATGAAGCTTGAGTGACAAGGATGTAAGAATGAACAAACCGATTATCCAAGCGATTAATATTTGAAAAGAACAACTCGTTAAACTAAACTCTGTTTTTGTGAATAATTCAGTATAAGCTCCAAGAAAAGTATATTTAATAAAATTGGCAATATCAGGATTCATTTGAGACAAGTTAGGTCCCATTGCAACAATCAACATAATAGGTAAACCATTCATTTGAGCTTTTGATTGTGTCGAAGAAATTGCAGCAATACATAGATTGATGAGAATAACAGCCATAGCTGTCAACATGACTACTAAACCATACTCTAAATAAATTTTAGAAATATCTGCGCCTGCAATAATAGGGAACAAAATCATATTTAAAATAGTAATTACGACTGGATGTACTAAAACCGAGATAAGGTATTCGTATGGCCGTACACCACTTAGTAAAAGCGTTTTAAGATTCTTCTTTTCTTTCTCTTCAGCAATAATAGTGGAAACAGTACTGCCAACAGACATGGCAATTGCTGTGGATAAGCAGAGGAACATTAAGTCAAGGCCTTTGTCCTTCCCTAAATTCATAAAATTCTTATAAATAATGAGCAAGCCATAGGGCATCACTACTTGTACCAGTAAGTTTTTATTTGCGATAATAGTTTGGTTTCTTAACCATAGCAGTGCTTTCATTCGATTAAACATTTAATTTTTCCCCCGTTAATCTTATAAAAATTTCTTCCAACGTTGGCTCACATGAGTGGATAGAAATAATATCATTTGTAGCTAATGTCGATAATTCTGAAAAATCAAAGATTCTTTCTTCACGATTTTTATAAATAACTTTTATCCGTTTATTTGTGTTATATTTTTGAATGATATTTGCTGGACTACCTTCTTCAATGAGTTTTCCTTTATTTAACAAGGCCAAATGATCACATAATAAAGTAGCTTCGTTCATATCATGAGTGGTTAGAAAGATTGTGGTCCCACTTTCTTTTAAGTGAACTAACAACTCATGAATCGATTTTGAAGTTGTTGGGTCCAAACCACTTGTTGGCTCATCCAAAAATAGAATTTTAGGTTGATTGATTAAAGCGCGAGCCAGTAACATCCGTTGCTTCATTCCAGTAGATAATTGCTCTGCTAATATCTTTTTGCTAGCTAACAGCCCTACCTGATCAAGTAACTCATCTACTCTATTCAAATTAACGCCATAGAGCTTTGCATATAGAAGGAGATTTTTTTCTAAGGATAGTTTTTCATAGAACCCACTTTGGTCACTAACGATCCCAATTTTTTCTAAATCTGTCGGATGTAGATCCTGAGAATCTTTTCCTAACAATTGAGTAATTCCACTGTCTGGTAGTAGTTGCCCAGTAAGAATATTGATCATCGTTGTTTTCCCAGATCCGGATGGTCCCAGAAATCCGAAAATCTCTCCCTCTTTAATCTCAAAATTAATAGAATTTAGGGCAATCTTACTGCCAAATGTTTTCACGATATTTTTTGCAACAACCATTGAAGTCATTTATTTTCCTCGCTTTCTGTTAAATCAGTCATTTCAATTATTTCAATGCCTTCCGGTTTTTCATAGACCAATGTCTCTTTTTCATTGGGAGCTAATAATAGAATTTTGAAAAGTTTATGATTGACCATCACCTTACAGAGACGTCTTGTTTTTGATTGGTTTTTGATAGTAATCCTTTTTTGTTCGATAAAATGAGAAGATATCTCGTATGTTAACTCCTTATTCATAGGTATATCATCCCATCACAAAATAGATTTAATGTGTTAGTAAATACCATCAGATTCTTCCTTTCTTTGTGTGTTCCTTTTGATGCTTCTATTGTAGTTCAAAGAAAACAAAAAGAACATGACATCTAAGTCAGGTTAGCCATCGGCTGGGGATTTGCAAGAGTCAAGTCGGTTTACTAACAAGGTTAGCAAGAGCAATAAAAAAAGAAGTTCGTAAACTTCTCTTTGCTTATACAGTTGATTCCTTCCCACCTAAATCTCGTTCTTTTTCTTTGGTCAAGTTATTCACTAGAACCTGATCGTTCAGCATCTTAGCAAACTCAATGGCTTTATTATAAGATTGCTCTGCTTTTTCATAACTTTCTTCCACTTTCAAATAATATTTAGTCTCAAAAGCATAAATAGCAGGTTTGTGTTGGAAGTTATTTGTACTTTCAGTTATCTCGCGTAAAACTTTGGTATAAATTAAGTAATCCTCTGTTTTTACTTGTATTAAAATTCCTATCAATATTCTTTCAAGTATATAGATACGATCATTATCACTATAATCAATATATAATAAAACTTTTTTAGATAATTCTTCAAAATAAGTTTTATCTTCTAGACCAGTAGCACAACAAAGAAAATACAAATTGATAATTAGGAGATCATTGTAACTGTATTGTTTCTTTTTCAAAATTTGCTGGAAATATTCTTCGAGCAAACTCAATCCATAGGTAATATTTCGGCTAGTAAAAACATCTAGTTGAACTTGTAAAACTTCAACCAGTAGTTGCTCTTCTTCTGGTAGATGGTCATAAAAATGCTCATAAATTTCATCAAACATGTCTTCCAACAAACCAATACGTTCTTCATCACCGTAGGTATGGTATCGGATTATTTTATTTTTTAATTCCAGATACCGCTTGGGTATTTCTATTTTGTCTACATCTATGATGTCCTCTATTGGATAATTTAATCTCTGAGATAAAAACATTAATTTAGAAAGAGACACTAATACTTGGCCGTTTTCAATACGAGCAAGTTGACGAATAGTTAATTCTGATTCATCTCCACAAACATCTGCTTGAGTCATATGTTGGTTCAGACGAGCTCCCCGAATATTGTTACCGATTCTCAATTTTAATTCAGCATCTTTATCTTCAATAGTCATACCTTACTCCTAGAATTAATATTTATCAGTATTATATCATGAAATAAGCTCTCTTTTTCAAGGATTTCTGTGTCATTTTTGCTAGGATCCAAATGAATTAACTGTTTAGAATCTCATATTTATGAGTTAGAAACTTTGAAGTGCTTATTAAGGAATCTCTTTTCTGAATGAATAGCTTTTCCCTCCCACATAGCTGAAAAATGCAACCATATAGAAAAAAGAAAAGGCAAAGGCTCCAATCTTTGATAGACTCAGGAGGTAGCGTTACAAATACAAATTGGAGGAAATGAAATGACAGAATGTAGTCAAAAAGAATTGGCACAGATTGTAGGAGGAGGAGGTTCTCGCCCAAATGTGGTTCAAGGTCAGTCAGATAAGATTGAGATTGGACGTCCTGGATTTGTGAAGCGACCACCGCTCGCTCGTATTTAAGACATGATAGAGTTCTAGGATGAAGTGTTCTGAGAGTTAGATCTTAAGGCAGATTGGAACTCGGTAGAAAGGATTAAATGAAAGAGTAAATGCAATGAGTAAGACAGACAGATTGTTTCAACTAGCGACAATTGGAATTCTCTGCATCAATTTTGCGCTTTTTAACGTGGGACTCCCAACGGATTTAGTGGGCCACCTATCGGATGACTCTTATTATGGCTTGATCCTCTTGTTGATCGGTTTGATTGGGGGGTTAGCCGTTACACTCTTGGTAAAGAGTCGTCGTTGGGACTTGTACGGGAAATTCACCTTTAAAGCTTCTTATTTTGCGGTGTTTGTGCTTGTTTTTCTTGCTCACTTTTTATGGGATATGTTTTCTGCTGCGGTATTTCCGCCCACTAAGAATTCCATAGCCCTTGCAGAAATATCTGAGGACTTGTCAGGCTGGGCCTTAATGTTGATACGCTATGTCTATGCCTGCTTGCTGGCTCCCATTGTGGAAGAGCTAGTTTTTCGTGATTTAGTCATGACGGCTTTGGCACCTTATCAGAAGTATAAGCTGGATATGCTTGTTTCGGCCTCCTTGTTTAGCCTCTCGCATGTTTGGCAGCATGGCTGGGATTTGCCGAGCTTTATCGTCTACTTGGTACCGGGCCTGCTATTTTGTGCGGTCTTGCGTTATACCAAATCGATTTACTGGGCTATCCTTCAGCATGCCTCTTGGAATAGCTTCCTTACCCTCTTATCCCTCCTGGTCAGTGGGATTTAAGCATGGGGAGGTAGTGACAGGGGCCTTTATCCATCATCAAAGAAGCAGTCAAAACTGCTTTTTTGCATGCAGTCAAAACAACTATTTTTTCTAACTTTTGAAATATTATACAGTTAAGCGTTTACATTTTTCTGTAAAGTGCTATAATTTAATATGAAGAATAACATTTTATACAGAGGTGATCCATATGAAAAAAGGGAAGCTACTCTTAGCCACCGGCGCTCTGCTTTTGTCTGTAAGCGCACTGGTAGCCTGCTCACAAGGAGGGAAATCTTCAAGTTCGGACAACCAGGTCTATAGCTATGTCTATACGCAAGATCCGGATACTTTGGATTATTCACTTTCTAATAAACGGTCAACTTCAGAATTTACAGGTAATGCTGTGGATGGTTTGTTAGAAGTTGACAAATACGGCAACTTAATCCCATCTCTTGCTAAGGATTGGACTGTTTCAAAAGATGGTCTGACCTACACCTATAAACTTCGTAAAGGGGTCA
This sequence comes from Streptococcus viridans, assembly GCF_900636365.1. Taxonomy (NCBI): domain Bacteria; kingdom Bacillati; phylum Bacillota; class Bacilli; order Lactobacillales; family Streptococcaceae; genus Streptococcus; species Streptococcus viridans. Next base: position 284,957 of record NZ_LR134266.1, read on the forward strand.
AATGGCTGACTGCTGAAGGAGAAGAGTATGGGGAAGTCAAGGCCCAAGACTTTGTGACGGGGCTTCAGCACGCGGCGGATAAGAAATCTTCGGCCCTCTATCTCGTCCAACAATCCGTTAAAGGGTTGGATGATTATGTCTCAGGAAAAACCAAAGACTTCTCAACGGTTGGTATCAAAGCCATTGATGACTATACGGTTCAATTCACCTTGAACCAACCAGAAAGTTTCTGGAATTCAAAAACGACTATGGGCATTTTGATGCCAGTCAATAAAGAATTCTTAGATTCTAAGGGTGATGACTACGGTCAAGGCACGAACCCTTCTAGTATTCTTTATTGTGGTCCTTATTTGATCAAATCCATCACATCTAAATCTGTTGTGACGCTTGAAAAGAATCCAACCTATTGGGATGCAGATAATGTCAAGATTTCTAAGGTGAAGCTAACCTATTATGACGGGCAAGATTCAGAATCTTTGATCCGTGGTTTTGATAACGGAGACTTTACCGTTGCCCGTGTCTTCCCGAATGGTTCTAACTATAAGAGTGTAGAGAAGAAACACAAAGATGACATCGTCTTTAGTGACCAAGGATCCTCTACTTATAACTTGTCCTTCAATATTGACCGTCAAGCTTATGAGATTACAACTAAAACGACAGATGCTCAAAAGAGTTCAACCAAGAAAGCAATCTTGAATAAAGACTTCCGTCAAGCCATTATGTTTGCCTTTAATCGTCAATCCTATGTAGCTCAAGCTAACGGGGAAGCATCTGCGGATAAGGTCATTCGGAATACCTTTACTCCTCCTAACTTTGTCCAAATCGATGGCAAGGAATTTGGGGAAGCTGTAGAGAAAAACCTAGAAGCATACGGTGATGAATGGAAAGGTGTCTCTATCGAAGATGGAAAAGATACCCTTTACAATCCAACCAAGGCTAAGGAAGAATTTGCCAAGGCTAAAGAAGCCCTTCAAGCCCAAGGGGTAGAATTCCCGATTCATTTGGACCTCCCTGTTTCATCAACCTTTACAGAAGGAGTCAAGCAAGCACAATCCTTTAAACAGTCAATCGAATCCACTCTGGGAGCAGAAAATGTAGTCATCGACTTGAATATGATTTCTGAGGATGATCTTCAACGAGTGACCTACTTTGCTGAAAATGCTTCTCAACAAGACTGGGATTTGAACAACAACTTGGGTTGGGGTCCAGACTATACCGATCCATCTTCTTACCTAGATATCACAAACTCTAAGAATGGTGAAAATGCAAATTCTTACTTCGGATTTGATGCTGGTACTAATAACGCAGCTGCTAAAGAAGCTGGTTTTGATGAATACGATCAATTGATTGAAGATGCACATAATGAAACAAAAGATGTCAATGACCGCTATGAAAAATATGCTAAGGCTCAGGCTTGGTTGACTGATAGTGCCCTCTTAATCCCGATTCATTCAGATGGTGCCTCTCCAGGTGTTCGTAAGACAGTTCCATACACAGCTGCCTTTGCTTGGACAGGACACAAGGGTCAAACCTTCAACTACAAGTACTTGGAATTGCAAGACAAAGTTTTGACAACCAAGGAGTACGATGAAGCGCGTGAACAATGGAAGAAAGAAAAAGAAGAATCCAATAAGAAAGCTCAAAAAGAACTAGAAAGTCACGTAGAAGACTAGGAGCTTTAAGAGCGATTGTATATTGAACAGGGAAGAGAGTGGGACAGAAATCGGTCATTCGTTAGAATTCGATTTCGTCGTCCCACCTCCGCAGACAATTGAGAGGCTAGAACTTTTGTCCCAGCCTCTTTTTGGTGAATAGAACCTTTAAAAATCCCCTAAAAATGGTATAATAGGAGCATCACGAAAATTGGAGAGACAGCATGAGTTTTTACAATCACAAAGAAATCGAGCCTAAGTGGCAGAAACACTGGGCTGACCATCACACCTTTAAGACAGGAACAGACGCTTCAAAACCGAAGTTTTATGCATTGGATATGTTCCCTTACCCTTCGGGAGCAGGTCTGCACGTAGGGCACCCAGAAGGCTATACAGCGACCGATATTCTCAGTCGTTTTAAACGTGCCCAAGGCTACAATGTCCTTCATCCAATGGGCTGGGATGCTTTTGGTTTGCCTGCGGAGCAATATGCCATGGATACAGGGAATGACCCAGCGGAATTCACAGCAGAAAACATTGCCAACTTCAAACGCCAAATCAATGCGCTTGGATTCTCTTACGACTGGGACCGTGAAGTCAATACTACAGATCCAAACTACTACAAGTGGACGCAATGGATCTTCACCAAGCTTTATGAAAAAGGCTTGGCCTATGAAGCGGAAGTGCCAGTAAACTGGGTGGAAGAATTGGGAACAGCCATCGCTAACGAAGAAGTCCTTCCAGATGGAACATCTGAGCGTGGTGGCTATCCAGTTGTCCGCAAACCAATGCGCCAATGGATGCTCAAAATCACTGCCTATGCGGAACGCTTGCTCAATGACTTGGATGACCTGGATTGGCCAGAGTCTATCAAGGACATGCAACGCAACTGGATTGGGAAATCAACTGGTGCTAACGTAACTTTCAAGGTGAAAGGAACAGACAAGGAATTCACCGTCTTTACAACACGTCCAGATACGCTTTTTGGTGCGACCTTCACTGTTTTGGCTCCTGAGCATGAACTGGTAGATGCCATCACAACACCTGAACAAGCTGAGGCTGTAGCGGACTACAAACACCAAGCCAGCCTCAAGTCAGACTTAGCTCGTACAGACCTTGCCAAGGAAAAAACAGGGGTTTGGACTGGTGCTTATGCTATCAACCCTGTCAATGGCAAAGAAATTCCAATCTGGATTGCAGACTATGTTCTGTCTAGCTATGGTACAGGTGCTGTTATGGCCGTACCTGCCCACGACCAACGTGACTGGGAATTTGCTAAACAATTTGACCTTCCAATTGTAGAAGTACTTGAAGGTGGGAACGTTGAAGAGGCTGCTTACACAGAAGATGGCCTTCACGTCAACTCTGACTTCTTGAACGGTCTCAACAAAGAAGAAGCGATTGCTAAAATCGTATCTTGGCTAGAAGAAAAAGGCTTTGGTCAAGAAAAGGTTACCTACCGTCTCCGCGACTGGCTCTTTAGCCGTCAACGTTACTGGGGTGAACCAATCCCAATCATTCATTGGGAAGACGGAACTTCAACAGCTGTTCCAGAAAGTGAATTGCCACTTGTCTTGCCAGTCACCAAGGACATCCGCCCTTCAGGTACTGGTGAAAGCCCATTGGCTAACTTGACAGAATGGCTGGAAGTGACTCGTGAGGATGGTGTCAAAGGTCGTCGTGAGACCAATACGATGCCACAATGGGCAGGTTCAAGCTGGTACTATCTCCGCTATATCGGTCCACACAATACAGAAAAATTGGCTGATGAGGACCTTCTCAAACAATGGCTACCAGTAGATATCTACGTGGGTGGTGCAGAGCACGCCGTGCTCCACTTGCTTTACGCTCGTTTCTGGCATAAATTCCTCTATGATATCGGTGTTGTTCCAACCAAAGAGCCATTCCAAAAACTCTTTAACCAAGGAATGATCTTGGGGACAAGCTACCGTGACCACCGTGGTGCTCTAGTGGCAACTGACAAGGTTGAAAAACGTGACGGTTCCTTCTTCCATGTGGAAACAGGAGAAGAGTTGGAGCAAGCACCAGCTAAGATGTCTAAATCCCTCAAGAACGTGGTGAATCCAGACGATGTGGTGGAGCAATACGGTGCGGATACCCTTCGTGTCTATGAAATGTTCATGGGACCACTTGATGCTTCCATCGCTTGGTCTGAAGAAGGTCTGGAAGGAAGCCGTAAATTCCTTGACCGTGTGTACCGTTTGATCACAAGTAAAGAAACCGTTGCGGAAAACAATGGCGCTCTAGACAAGGTTTACAACGAAACTGTTAAGGCTGTCACTGAGCAAATCGAGTCGATGAAATTCAACACAGCCATTGCTCAACTCATGGTCTTTGTCAATGCGGCCAACAAGGAAGACAAACTCTATGTAGACTACGCCAAAGGCTTTATCCAATTGATTGCCCCATTTGCGCCTCACTTGGCAGAAGAACTCTGGCAAACAGTCGCAGCAACAGGTGAGTCTATCTCTTATGTGGCTTGGCCAACATGGGACGAAAGCAAATTGGTTGAAGACGAAATCGAAATCGTTGTCCAAATCAAAGGTAAAGTTCGTGCCAAACTCATGGTTGCAAAGGACCTTTCACGCGAAGAATTGCAAGAAGTCGCTCTAGCTGACGAAAAAGTCAAGTCAGAAATCGATGGCAAGGAAATTGTGAAGGTGATTGCGGTACCAAATAAATTGGTTAATATTGTTGTAAAATAACCAATTTATTTGCTTATTTGCAACCTCAAACAGTTCCCCAAACTGTTTGAGCCAACTAAACTCGTTAATATCGTTGTTAAATAACGAGTTTATTAGCCCTATCTGCCACCTTCAATAGTCCACTGGACTATTGAAGCCAACCAAACTTGTAAATATTGTTGTGAAATAACTAATAAAAAACAGTTGAAATTTTTTCAACTGTTTTTTATATTAATGGCGTCGGGCTAAGTCAGCTCCGAATTTATATCCTGCATTAAAAACGGATACGAAAAAGTTCGCAACTCCTGAAATCGCAACGATTTCAGCTAGGCCAACACCGCCCTTGGTGTTTTCTAATTCTTCAGTTGTTAAAAGTTGTAAATTGTTCATTGCTTTTCTCCTTTCTGATTCCCCGATATGCAATGATGAGGATCCAAATAACAAGAATCCCAGAAAGTAAATCACTCACTCCATAAGTTTCAAATGGGAGTGTGAGATAGTGAAGGTCGTGTAAGATTTGTAGAACTGCTAAAAAGATTCTAGAAAAAAGTAAAGTAGATATCGTGATGATATGGAATATGCGTCTTTTTTTCATCGTTCTTACCTATGGACGGTTAGCTAGATATCCTAGTCCTGCTCCTGCAGCAAAAACGAGTCCGATACTACTGACAGCAGTTGTAGCAATTTTCCATGTAGCTACCCCTGCAATGACAGCTGGGATAAATCCACCTTGAATAGAGGCTAGTTCATGATCTGATAGTATGTCATCAGAATGAATAGAAATTGTGTTCATCTATCTTCTCCTTTCTTTGAAGAAAATTGTTTCTTCACCTGTATTATTCGTAAAAATTCTAGAAAATCTCTCCTTATTTTCAAAATCATGCAAAAAAGTTGAAAGTCACCTTTGGAGTGTGATAAAATAAGGAACTATATTAGCTATGAAGAGATTGGAGAATGAGCGATGAAGAAACCAGTGATTGGGATAACGGGCAATCAACGCCCTTTCCGTGAAGAGGATGGAATGTACCTCAGTTATACACCGACAGGCTTTGTCCAGGGTGTTCAAGAAGCGGGGGGCATCCCCCTCATCCTTCCGATTGGAGACCCAGCAACGGCTGAGCACTATATTTCCTTGATTGACAAGCTAATCATCACAGGTGGTCAGCATGTTTCTCCTCAGTTTTATGGGGCAGAGAAAGAGATTGTCAGTGACGATTACTTGCTTGAGCGTGACCTTTTCGAGTTGGCCTTGATCAAGGAAGCAGTGGCTGCTAAGAAGCCCATCTTTACGGTTTGCCGAGGCATGCAGCTCTACAATGTAGCCATGGGCGGGACACTTTACCAAGATATCGACCACCACTGGCAAGAAAATCCTGCCAGCGAAGCTAGTCATACGATCGAAACTGTTAAAGGGACCGTTTTGCGGGACTTATTCGGGGAAGTTGGTCAGATCAATTCCTACCACCATCAGAGTATCAAGGATTTAGCCCCTCATCTAGAAGTGATTGCTCTTAGCCCTGAAGATCAGATCATCGAAGCGGTGCAATCATCCCACGGGACAGCCTTTCTAGGGGTTCAGTGGCATCCGGAACTGCGTTATCAGATAAGTGAAGGAGACAAGGCTCTCTTTGATTATGTCGTCAATCAACTATGATAGAAACAAAACACGTTTGAAATCGGGTCTTCTGATCGCTAGCGTGTTTTTTCTATAATCTGCGTAAAAATGACTGAAAATAGTCTCTAGGAAGAGGGCTGAAAGGGAGTATAATAGAGAGGAAGACAATGAGAGAGGATAAACACATGATCAACTTTCCACAAGATTTTTTATGGGGGACTTCGACATCTGGTCCACAGACAGAAGGGCGCTTTGCCGGAGATGGCAAAGGAGACAACCTCTGGGACTACTGGTACCAGGTAGAGCCTCATCGCTTTCGCTTCCAAGAAGGACCCGGCTTAACGTCGACCTTTTATGAAAATTGGGAAGAAGATATTGAGCTTCTAGTCGAGACCGGGCATACTGCCTTTCGAACTTCTATCCAATGGTCTCGGATTTTCCCTGAGGGTCGTGGAGAAGCCAATCCAGCAGGAGTAGCTTTTTACCGCCAAGTATTTGAACGCATTAAGGAAAAAGGCATTCACTTGATGGTCAATCTCTATCACTTTGACCTTCCTTTTGCCTTGCAAGAGCAAGGAGACGGGTGGGAGAACAAGGAGACGGTCTACGCCTATCGCGACTACGCTCGTTTCTGCTTTGAAACCTATGGGGACTTAGTCGATCAGTGGATCACCTTTAATGAACCCATTGTTCCTGTAGAGTTTGGCTATTTTTATGATGCCCATTACCCACATAAGGTGGATGCCGCTGCAGCCGTCAAAGTCGCCTACCACACCCAGTTGGCAAGTAGCCTTGCGGTTCAGGTCTGCCATGAGGTGGATCCAAGTTACCGAATCGGAGTAGTCTTGAACTTGACGCCAGCCTATCCTCGGAGTCAACATCCAGCAGATGTCAAGGCGGCACGAATCGCTGAACTCTTCCAAGCCAAGTCTTTTCTCGATCCGTCTGTGCTTGGGACTTACCCACCAGAGTTGGTAGAGATTTTGCGGGAACGTGCTCTCTTGCCAGAGGTAGACCCAAGTGACTTAGAGCTGATAAAAAAACATACAGTTGACTTCTTAGGAGTCAACTATTACCAACCCATGCGGGTATCTGCGCCCCGTTATGCGCCAAATCCAGAGTCTCCGATGTTGGTCGAACAGTTCTACGAACCCTATGTCATGCCAGGAAGAAAGATCAACCCACATAGAGGCTGGGAAATCTATGAGCAGGGCTTGTATGATATTGCTCAAAATATCAAGGAAAATTACGGCAACATCGAGTGGCTCCTAACAGAGAATGGAATGGGAGTTGAAGGGGAAGAAAAATTCCGCCAAAACGGGGAAATCCAAGATGACTACCGGATTGACTTCGTCAAAGACCACCTGCGTGAGTTGCACCGGGCTATTCAAGAAGGGGCCAACTGTAAGGGTTACCTCATGTGGACCTTTATTGACTGCTGGTCTTGGCTCAACGGCTATAAAAACCGCTACGGTCTTGTCGAATTAGACTTAGCCACTCAGGAAAGACGCCTGAAAAAATCAGGCCATTGGTTCCGTGAGTTGAGCCAGCAGAATGGATTTTAAGAGTAAGTTATTGAGGATTCTATTATCTAAGTAGGATAGAACCCGATTATTTCAGTAAATGACTGACTAGTTTTATTTTCGGAAGTGTGGAACTCCATCAGATGCAGATGTTTCTGACGGCATTCTTCATTTCCGATTTTTCATTTAGTGCTGGAAAAGGTTAAAAAGCCTTCAATTTCAATATGTGCTATAATAAAATCAGAAGAAAAGGAGCTTGTATGATAGATTTTAAAACAGAACTAGGACAAAAAGTACAAACTCTACGTGAAAGTAAGGGATTAAGTAGACAAGCAATCTGTGGTATTGAGGACCTATTAACGACACGCCAACTCCAGCGAATTGAAAAGGGTCAGTCTTTACCAACGATTGCAACAGCAAAGTATATTGCTGAGCAACTAGGTGTTTCCCTAGATACGCTAACGAATCAAACTAGTTTAGAATTGCCGGCAGAATATCTGAACCTGAAGTATCAATTACGGACGTTATACCATTATGGAGATCAAGATCGTCTTCATCGGCATGAAGAAATTATTGAAGATATTTACGAAAATTATTTTGATCACCTGCCAGAGGAAGAAAAACTGTCTGTCCAGGTCGCTCAAGCTACGGTTGATATGATTGGATCCAAAAATCCTTCTTTTGATCAAGGTTTATTAGATGAGTATCTAGAGCAAGCCATGAAGAAAAAAGAGTTAAATCTCAACGATGTGGAAATTATCAAATTGCGCTTGCTCTCTTTGGCTTTGGGAGTCTTTGATCAAGATGAATTTATACACTTAGTGGAGAAGATTATACTTGCGATAGATTATTTCCCCTTATCAGAGTTGGAAATGCTACAAAATACGCTCATCTCAGCTGCAGGCGTGTTAGCCCATTATGGGATATATGACAGGTTGCCAGACATTGTTAAAGCCTTAAATGATATTATGACAAAGAGACATGATTTTCAGGATAATATTTTTGTTTATGCTTTAAATTGGAAAGTTGCTTTATTTATAGAAGATGATCTAGAAAAAGCAAAAAATGATTATCAAAAAGTATGCTTGATGGCGGACTTATTATCTGAGGATCTAGTGAAGAGAAACATGCAAGAAGAATGGAAAGAGGACCTTGCAAAAAAAGGTCTAAACTACACTGAGGTATAGGGAAGTATTTATCCTTTCGTCTGTTGTTCTTGAAAAATATAAAATGAACATTTAGAGAGTGGGACAGAAATCGGTCATTCGTTAGAATTCGATTTCGTCGTCCCACCTCCGCACAGTTGAGTAGGGCTGTAAAAGCTGATGAAATCAGCGTAGTAGAGCCCACTCAACCACTGCGTCTTGCTCGACAATCCAAAGACAATTGAGAGGCTAGGACTTTTGTCCCAGCCTTTTTTTGTGAAATTGATGATTAGACAGGACATGAATGTCCTCACGTTAGAGGATAGAAATTGGGTATACTGAGAGTACAAGGAAAGAAAAAAGGATCTTGGTGTCAGAAAATGGAAATTAGATTACACAATGTAAAGAAAAGCTATGGTTCCTTTGAGGCTTTGAAAGGAATTGATTTAGTTCTTGAGGAAGGTAAATTTTATGGACTCCTTGGACCAAATGGTGCAGGGAAAACAACACTCTTTAATTTGTTGATTAAAAATTTCAAGCCAAGTTCAGGAGAAATTTCTTGGGACGTAAATGGAAAAAAGATATCAACTAAAGATTTTTATAGACATATCGGTATTGTATTTCAAAGTAATCGTTTAGATGATAACTTAACGGTAGAGGAAAACTTAGTATCTCGTGGAGCTTTGTACGGGTTATCAAAATCACAAGTACAAAAACGTATTACAGATTTGCAATCTTATTTAGACGTGGCAACTCTTAAAAAGCAGAAATATGGAAGTTTGTCAGGAGGACAAAAACGGAAAGTAGATATTGCCCGAGCTTTACTACCACAACCGTCTTTGCTGTTGTTAGATGAGCCAACAACTGGTTTAGATCCACAGTCTCGTTATGATTTATGGGAAGCGATTCATCAGTTGAATAAGAAAGATAATATGACAGTCGTTCTTATTACACATTATTTAGAAGAGATGGCTGCTTGTGATATTTTAAATGTTTTAATTGAAGGGAACTTGTATTATTCAGGAGATATTGCCAATTTTATTAAACAGCATTCAACCACTAACCTGAATCTCACTTTAAAACCTGGTCAATCAGTAAAATCGTTATCTGTATCTAAATTTGTAAAGAAGTGTCAGATCCTTTCGGAGGCAGAAGTCGTATGTAAGGATGTTTCCGTTGAAGAGATGATGGAAATTATTGCAGAAAATCAAGGAAAATCAATTATTGAAACATTTAATGTTGAATATTCAAATTTAGAAGCAGCTTATTTGAATTTACTAAAATCTAAAGGAGGAGAAGGAGATGCTTGAATTAATTTCTAGAAATCGGAAAGTCTATACACGAGATCGATTAGCTTTCTTTATGTCCTTCTTATCAGTCATCATCTTGATCTTGGTTTATCAAGTCTTTTTAGGACAAATTCAGATTGATGCCATCAAGGAGGCTTTGAATAGTGATACCGCCTCTACGGATACCATCCAGATGGTCAATTATTGGCTAATCTCAGGTTTAACGACCATTATCTCAATGACCAGTACTCTTGGTGCATTTGGAGTAATGGTTTCGGATAGAGAAAAGAAGTTGAGTGAAGATTTTAAAGTCAGTCCAATTTCTAACTTTAAAATTGAACTATCGTATGCGATCTTTGCGATTTTATTTGGAATTGTTATGACCATGTTCTCTTGTATCTTTGCAATTGGTATGTTTAATGGATTCAGTTCTCTTCTTGACTTTTCAACGATGGATTACTTATCTATTTTAGGAGTTGTTTCAATGGGAACTGTACTAGCTGCAACTATTATTCTTCCAATTTTAGCTTTTATTCGAACCAGTTCAGCCTTTACAACTTTGAGTACAATTGTTGGAACCTTTATTGGATTTATCTCAGGTGTCTATCTTTCTATTGGGTCTGTTGGAGAAACTTTGCAACAGATCATGACCTGTTTCCCTCTAACACAGGTAAATGCACTACTAAAACAGATTTTGATGAAAGATGCAATTAGTAAAGTCTTCGATCATGCACCGTCTACAGTAATTACGAACTACAAAGAATCTTATGGGATTATCTTGCGGAATGCGAGTGGGGAACAACTATCGACTCAGTTCATGTTTACCTATATTTCTATTATGATAGTTGTTTTGCTAGGAGTTCATTTTATGATTAAGAAGGTAAAAAAATGAAGTGATGCTTATGAAATTATTGGATACACATTTAGATAAGTTGGAATCAATGAGGATCTTAAAATAAGCCAATCATCCTACCCTATCAACCAAGATGTTGATAGGTTTTTCTTAAGCCTTCCTTAACTAGACCAATTTCTGGGATTTTAAAGGTTGACAAACAGAAAAAAGCATTGTATACTGACTCCGCTGATGATTTTTCTATCGAATCAGACTAGACCAATTTTATAAATTGGCTAAGAAAATAAGGGAACTCAAGTATGGATACCTATTTTCTTTCATTTTTATAGAAGGAGAAAGCACAGCTTGTCTGTGTCGTAAAAACTATGTGTGGAATTGTTGGTGTTGTTGGAAATACAAATGCAACGGATATTTTGATTCAAGGACTTGAAAAGCTCGAATACCGTGGTTATGATTCTGCGGGGATTTTTGTCCTAGGTGGCGCTGAAAGCCATTTGGTGAAAGCAGTTGGTCGTATCGCAGAATTGTCTGCCAAGACAGCTGGGGTTGAGGGAACAACTGGTATCGGACATACTCGTTGGGCTACTCACGGAAAACCAACAGAAGATAATGCTCACCCACATCGCTCTGAGACTGAACGTTTTGTCTTGGTCCACAATGGGGTGATCGAAAACTATCTTGAAATCAAGGAAGAATACCTTGCGGGTCACCACTTTAAGGGACAAACGGATACAGAAATCGCCGTACATTTGATTGGAAAATTTGCGGAAGAAGACGGCTTATCAGTGCTTGAAGCCTTCAAAAAAGCCCTTCATATCATCCGTGGTTCTTATGCCTTTGCCTTGATTGACTCTGAAAATCCAGATGTCATCTATGTAGCGAAGAACAAATCACCACTCTTGATTGGTCTTGGGGAAGGCTATAACATGGTCTGCTCAGATGCCATGGCTATGATTCGTGAAACTAACCAATACATGGAAATCCATGACCAAGAGTTGGTAATCGTAAAAGCTGATAGCGTTGAAGTTCAAGACTATGATGGAAATAGTCGTGAGCGTGCTAGCTACACTGCTGAACTTGATTTGTCTGATATCGGTAAGGGAACTTACCCTTACTACATGCTCAAGGAAATCGATGAGCAACCGACAGTTATGCGTAAGTTGATCCAAGCCTATACTGATGAGGCTGGTCAAGTAGTCGTAGACCCAGCTATCATCAAGGCTGTTCAAGATGCAGACCGTATCTACATCCTTGCAGCTGGAACTTCTTACCACGCAGGCTTTGCTTCTAAGAAGATGTTGGAAGAATTGACAGATACGCCAGTTGAACTCGGTATCTCTTCTGAGTGGGGTTACGGTATGCCACTTCTCAGCCAGAAACCACTCTTCATCTTTATCAGTCAATCTGGTGAAACAGCTGATAGCCGTCAGGTTTTGGTTAAGGCCAATGAAATGGGTATCCCAAGCTTGACAGTGACAAACGTGCCTGGTTCAACTCTGTCACGTGAAGCCAACCATACCATGTTGCTTCATGCAGGTCCTGAAATTGCCGTAGCTTCAACCAAGGCATATACAGCGCAAATCGCAGCACTTGCCTTCCTTGCAAAAGCAGTCGGTGAAGCAAATGGGAATGAAAAAGCTAAAGCTTTTGACCTGGTTCACGAGTTGTCTATCGTAGCTCAGTCTATCGAATCAACCCTTTCAGAGAAAGAAATGATTGATGCTAAGGTTCGTGACCTTCTTGAAACAACACGTAATGCCTTTTACATCGGACGTGGTCAAGACTACTATGTAGCCATGGAAGCCAGTCTCAAGCTTAAAGAGATTTCTTACATCCAATGCGAAGGCTTTGCGGCTGGAGAACTCAAGCACGGAACGATTGCTTTGATTGAGGATGGAACACCTGTTTTAGCCCTCTTGTCGGATCCGGTTCTTGCCAACCACACTCGTGGAAATATCCAAGAAGTGGCAGCGCGTGGCGCTAAGGTTCTCACCATCGCAGAAGAAAATGTTGCCAAAGATACAGACGACATCGTCCTTACAACGGTCCACCCTTACCTCTCACCAATCTCAATGGTGGTACCAACTCAATTGATTGCTTACTTTGCAACCCTTCACCGTGGCCTCGACGTGGATAAACCACGGAACCTTGCTAAGTCCGTAACAGTAGAATAAAAATGAAAAGAAGATAGGATCCAGTCCTAGCTTCTTTTTCTTTTATCAGAGGCTGGGTTAAAAAACAGTGAGTTAGAAAAGAAAAGGAAGAGTTATAAAGAGGCTGGGACAAAAGTCCTAGCCTCTCAATTGTCTTTGGTTTGTTGAGCAAGACGCAGTGGTTGAGTGGGCTCTACTGCGCTGATTTCATCAGCTTTTACAGCCTTACTCAACTGTGCGGAGGTGGGACGACGAAATCGAACTCTAACGAATTACCGATTTCTGTCCCACTCTCATTTGTTTGATGGCGATAAGACATACTCTTGGATAGCTTGTGCTACACCGTGTTCTTGGTTGCTGGTAGTGACAACTTGAGCTTCCTTCCGGACAGCTTCAGGAGCATTTCCCATGGCAACTCCAAGTCCAGCCAGACGAATCATGGGGAGGTCGTTGAAGTGGTCTCCGATGGTCATGACCTGTTCTAAGGGGACTTGGTAGTAAGAAGCCAGTTCAAGGACAGCATCTCTTTTTGAGACGGCTTTGGCAGTGACTTCTAGGTAGTTTTCCTTTGAAAGGTAAAAAGCAGTCTGTGGAAATTCTTGCGGATCTAGCTTTTTATAGAGTTCTTGAATATTCTGAGTCTCTCCTATCAAGAGCAATTTATGTAGATGGAGAGTATCATCAGAGAGGGTCTGAGAAAGTGGTTGTATCTGGGGAGTTTCACCCGTAATAGCAGCCTCAACTTGGGTCCACTGGTCCTCTCTGGAGTTGAACCAGACTGCCCCGCTATAACAATTAATTGAAATGCTGGGGTCTAGTTCGTCCACACGATGGAGGAAGGTGCGGATCTCATATTTGTCCAGACTGTGTTCAAATAGAATCTCTTCTCCCTTGACGATGAGAGCCCCATTGTAGCAAGTGATCGGTTCCTGATGGACGCCCAAACTTCTTGCGATAGGAGCAATCCCGATAGGAGAGCGAGCCGATGCCAAGATAAAAGGAATCTTTTTTTCTTGGAGCTGGGGAATGAGTTTGATAAGGGCGGAATCGACCTGATGTTGCTGGTCCAGAATGGTTCCGTCGATATCACTGACAATTAAACGAATGGAAGACATAGGCACCTCCTTTTTCTTTAGTATACCATATTTTAGGAGAATGGAAAGGAGAGGTATAGTTGATTCTTATAACGGGGTCAAGTAATTTTCAAAGTAGGTCCCTTTCTTCAAAAATAAAATAATAGATAAGAATGCGCGCAAGGCTTTATTTTCAAGGACTTGCGCTTTTTTTGATACCTGCCTCAATAAAGAAATTTTAAGGCCTTGATAGGGAAAATATATTAGTCAGCTACTATTTGAGGTGATATCATGGTTACAAATTTCAGAAAGGAAGCGGTCAGTCAGTCTTCCTTTTGGAGAAGATATTGAGGAGGTTTCACTGTATGAGTAAAAAAGAGTTGGTGCTTCGTGCCATTCGAGGCGAAGCAGTAGAGCGAATCCCTGTAGGATTTTGGCTCCATTATGTGACCCAAGAAGAAAAAGAATTGGGGCTAGACAATCCAGCCGTGCTTGAAAAGAGTATCAAAGGACACCAACACTATGTTGAAAAAATATCCCCTGATTTTGTCAAGATCATGAGCGATGGCTTCTTCCGCTATCCGAGTGCCCTTTATTCGAGAGAGATCCAATCGATCCAAGAATTAAAGGACATTCAAGCAATTGGAGAGCATCATCCTTGGATTGAACAGCAGATTAAAGTAGTCAAGGAAATTCGTTCCCATTTCCATGAAGAGATTGCTTCTTTCTACAATATCTTCTCGCCCATTTCCTATTTGAAACGCTGGTTCCGTACGGATCAATCCCGTGGAGACCAAGTGATTGCGACCTTTCTCAAGGAAGATCCAGAAACCTTGGCCCATGTCCTTGACGTGATTGCAGGAGACATCGCCATTCTTAGTCGCCGCTTGATTCAAGAAGCAGGAGTGGAAGGGATTTACTTCTCAACTCAGCAGATCCAAGATGAGCGCGTGACAGAGCAAGAATACCGCAAGTTCATTGAGCCAAGCAACATCGCCGTTCTAGAAGCAGCCAATGAAGCTGGAGGCATCAATATCCTTCATATCTGTGGTTTTGAAGGGGCCAGCAATGAAGTGGACCTCTTCAAGGATTATCCAGCTCAAGTCATTAACTGGGCGACCTATCATGAAGGTCTGAGCCTAGCAGCAGGTCGCAAGCTCTTTGGCGATCGTGCTGTCCTAGGTGGCTTTGTCAATGGCAAGAAAGGCTTGCTCTACCAAGGGGAACGAGACGCTATCGAGCAAGAAACGCGTCGTTTGGTGGCAGAAGCAGGAAGTCGTGGTTTGATCCTTGGGGCGGATTGTACCGTACCAGACGATTTCCAATTGGAACGTCTTGATTGGGTGCGTCAGGCGGCCGTCTTGTAAGAAGAAAGGAGAGGGAGATGAAAAAAATCAATGTCTGGTGTATAGTGCTGGTAGCTTTATTCTTAGTCCTAGGACTCGCAAAAGTTGTAGCCACTAGCAGTCAAGAGGAAAGCAAAAAGGATCCGGATATGGCAAGGCTGGAGAAAATTCCAGCCCACAGTCTCTCCCTCATTCGCCCGTCTGATCTAGCGGGTGTCTTGCTCCTAGAAGATCAGTGATAAAAAAAGATGAAGGGCTTGATAAAAAATATATATTAGTCAAATAAAAGTCCAAGTGTTAAGATAACTAGCAAGAAAAGAACAGAACGAGGTAAGAACATGTCTACAAAAAGAGAATTAGTCTTAAAAGCTTTTAGAGGGGAAGCGGTTGATCGTGTGCCAGTTGGCTTTTGGCATCATTTTACAAGGGAAGATGAATGGTTGAAAGGATTTTCCAATCCAGAGATTATCGAAAAAAACCTCAATGGCCATAAAAACTTTCTTCACAAGGTCAAACCAGACTTTGTCAAACTCATGAGTGATGGCTACTTTGCTTATCCAAACCCATCCATTCACAAAGGCCTTGAAAACATCTCAGACTTAGCAGGGATTGAACCCCTTGGAGCCGATCATCCATGGATCACAGAGCAGGTAGAATTGGTCAAAAAAATCCGTGCCGGTTTTGAAGAAGACATTGTAGCCATCTACAACATATTTGCTCCAGTGACCTACTTCAAATGGTTGGTCGGAGAAGTGTCAGGTGGAGATGACTTGATTGCAAACTTTATCGATCAAGATGCAGCAACTCTTAAAAAAGTATTGGATACTATTGGCCAAGATATCGCAAGTTTGAGCCAACGAATCATCAAAGAAGCTGGAGCAGACGGGATCTACCTCAGTGTTCAAAGCATCCAAGATGCGCGTGTCAGTCAGGAAGTTTACAAACAAGTCATCGCGCCGAGTGAACTCCATGTCTTAGAGACAGCTAAGGAAGCCGGTGGGGTAAATATCCTTCATATCTGTGGCTACGAAGGAGCTCGCAATGATATCCATCTCTTCACAGATTACCCAGCCCCAGTCATTAACTGGGCAGTCGGACCAGAAGGAATCAGTCTGGCAGAAGGACGCGAAATCTTCGGTGGACGTACGGTTCTTGGTGGGTTTGAAAATGGCAAAAATGGTCTTCTCTACACAGGAGACAAGGCTGCTATCCAAGCAGAAACCAAACGCATCATCGCAGAGACAGGAACTACAGGCTTGGTCATCGGTGCGGATTGTACCATTCCAAGTGACATTGATGAAGAACGAATCGAATGGGTTCGTGAAGCTGCAGCAGAATAAGGAAAATAGAAAGAGAGAAAAGAGAGTATGAGTAAAAAAACATGGATTATCGGTGGGGTAGCTGTTCTTGCCCTTGCAGGCGCAACGATTATTGGTCGAAGCCTGAATCACGCAAATGACAGCAAAGAATCAACAGGATCTAATAAAGTAACAACTTTGAAAGTGGCCCACACTCAAAACTATGTACCTTACGATTTTGTCGATGAAAAAGGAGAATCAGATGGTTATGAAGTAGCCGTGCTCAAAGCCATTGACGAAAAACTTCCAGACTACAAGTTTGAGTATACTGGAACGAGTGACGACGACCTCTTGATCGGTCTAGAATCTGGTAAGTATGATATCGGAACCAAAGGAGCTTGGTATACCGAAGAACGCGCCAAGAAATTTATCATACCAAAAGAACCAATCGGAGCAAGTATCATCGGATTTACCGTACGAAAAGAAGATGCGGATAAATACAAGAACATTGATGACTTTGCTAAAGAAAAAGGAAAATTGGTTCCAATTTCACCACAAAATGCGCAATGGAATGTTATTAAAGAATACAATGACAAGCATAAGGACCAACAAATCGAATTAACAGCTGCCGAATCGTTCAAAGTCGCAGATGCTTATGCTTGGGTACTTGAAAGTCGTTACGATGCCTTCTTTGACATCAAACTTTCCTTTGAAAAAGCTGTCACAGATAAAGATGGTTCTTACCACCAATATGCAGACAAACTTAGCTGGTTTGCCTACAAAGGAATTCCAACTTACCCATTGATTCATAAGGATAAGAAAAACGAAAAATTTGCGGAAGCTTACAGCAAGGCCATCAAAGAATTGGAAGAAGATGGAACGCTTGCCAAACTATCCGAAAAATATTTCGGTGAAGATGTCTTCAGTTATGTAGATAAAGAAAAATAAGATGAAACTGGGTGCGTATAGCCCCAGCTTCCTTATTTCTATACGGATACAGAAAGGAAAAAAACATGGTCTCATACGACATTTCCAAGGTCTGGTTATTTCTTCCAACCTTGGTCCAAGCCCTGCCAGCGACCCTAGCTTTGATGGTGTTAACGACGCTTCTCGGTTCGGCATTTGGCTTGGTTTTGACCTGGGCACAAGTATCAGAAGATAAGGTAGGAGCAGGTCTGGCAAAAGGCTACGTCTTTACTTTGCGTTGTACCCCTCCGATTGTCTTGCTATTTTTGGTCTTTTATGGACTGCCACAATTTTTGAACTGGTGGTTGGGCATTGACATTGATCACTGGTCCAAGTTTGTTTTTGTCCTTGTGGCCATGTTTCTTCTCTTTGCGGCGATGATTTCTGAGGTCTTTAAGGCAGCCTATTTGGCTATTCCAAAAGGTCAGATGGAAGCGGGTTTGAGTATTGGCTTGACGCCAGCTCAAACCATTTGGCGCATTGTCCTTCCCCAAGCCTTTCGCGTGGCTCTTCCCAATATGACGACTGCCATCTTGAACCTCATGCGCGATGCCGCTTTGGCTTATACCATTGGCTTTATCGATATCATGGGAGCAGGAAACAACTTGATCAGTCGCAATCTTGGGAATTATTCCCTCGAGACGTATACAGCCGTAGCAGTGATTTACTGGGCAATTGCACTTGTGATCTCCTTCTCCGCTCAACTCCTTGAGAAACGACTCAGTGTAACAGAAAGGTAGCTTATGGATTTCAATTTTATTAGTAAAACGTTTCTAGCCACCTTGGGTGGTGTTCCAGTGACCCTTCTGATCATGGTCGTGTCGATTCTCTTGAGTTTTTTTCCAGCCCTCTTTTTGGCGCTCGGTCAGATCTATAAGGTCAAAGGGGTTCGCAGTTTCTCAGTGGTTTACTTGGCTTTTATTCGCGCGACGCCTCCGATTCTCTTGATTCTCTTCTTTTATAGTCTCTTTCCCAGCCTCTTAAATAGCTTTTTTAAGAGCATGGGCAGTCACTTTAATGTCTTTGAGATCAATCCCATTTACTATGCCTTTATCATCTTTAGCTTGATGACAACAGGAAGTCTAGCTGAAATTCTACGGTCAGCCATTCTGACGGTGGATAAGGGCCAGTTAGAAGCAGCGCAAGCCATCGGTTTGACCAATCGCCAAGCCTATATCCGAATTGTTTTTCCACAAGCCCTGCGTGCAGCCCTGCCCAATCTGTGTAACCTGGTCATCAACTTGGTCAAAGGCACCTCCCTTGTCTTTGTCATGACCATCAAGGATATCACTGCCATTGCCAAGGTAGAGGCCTCTTATGGCTATCAATATTTTGAATCCTATCTCGTGATTTTTATTCTTTATATTGTCATTTGTGGGGTGATTCAGTGGGGCTTCAATCGCTTGGAAAAACGCCTGACACTCGCATAGAAGAAGGAGAAATGAAAAGATGTTAGAAGTAGAACACGTATCGAAAAAATTTAAGGACCACCAAGTCCTGGTAGATGTCAATCTCAAGGTCAACCAAGGGGATGTCGTGGTTATTTTAGGTCCATCTGGATCAGGAAAAACTACCTTCCTACGCTGCCTCAACCACTTGGAAAAGGCAGACACAGGCCGCCTAACTCTAGGTGGAAAAGAGTATGACCTTGCAAAACTCAGCAAAAAGGAAATTTTAGAAATCCGCCAAAAGACAGCCTTTGTCTTCCAGCACTACAATCTCTTTGCCAACAAAACAGCCCTTGAAAATATCTTGGAAGGCCTGATTGTAGCCCGCAAGATTCCAAAAGAAGAAGCCATCCAACGGGCAGAATCAGCCCTTGAAAAAGTCGGTCTCCTCGCTTATAAGGATTACTATCCTGCTCAACTATCAGGTGGCCAGCAGCAGCGGATCGGAATCGCACGTGCCATCGCAGTAAAACCAGACGTGATCTTGCTGGATGAGCCGACCTCAGCGCTGGACCCAGAGTTGGTCGGGGATGTACTAGCTGTTATGAAGCAACTAGCCCAAGAAGGAGTGACCATGGTTGTCGTAACCCATGAGATGAGCTTTGCGCGTGATGTGGCCAATCATGTCATCTTTATGGATGGTGGACACATCATCGAAGAAAACGAACCCCATGAATTCTTCAACAGTCCAAAAGAAGAACGAACCAAACAATTCCTTTCACGGATTCTATCCGATGCCACCTACAGCGTCGAATACATGATTTGATAAGAGGCACACCCTGGTAAGGGTGTGTTTTTTTGATTCGGAAAATTTTTTTAAAAAATGCAAAAAAATTATGTAAAAAGTGTTGACAAAAAAATCAGTCTGAGTTATAATAATTTATGTAAACAAAAAGAGGTTGGAAAATCTCAAGAGTTTACAAGATCAATAGTGGAAAGGAGATGGTAATATGCTATTTCCAAAATATAGAAAACTAATTGATAAAAGAAGGAATATAAGATCTTAGCCCTTGAGGCTATTCATTTAAAAGAAAAAATAAAATTATGTAAACAAATATTAAGTAGCCAATTCGGCTGCTCATTTCAAGAATGATTTAAAATTATGTAAAACGAGGTAACAACTATGAACAACAACTTTAACAATATGGATGATCTTTTCAATCAACTAATGGGAAACATGGGTGGTTTTCGTTCTGAAAGCCGTCGCTACATGATTAATGGTCGTGAAGTGACACCGGAAGAATTCGCCATTTACCGCCAAACGGGTCAACTTCCAAATGAAGGAAGTGAGCAAGTGCAACAGCAACAAGGCAAAGGGATGAAACAAGATGGAATCCTTGCAAAACTGGGCCGTAACTTGACCGAAGAAGCCCGTGAAGGAAAATTGGATCCGGTCATCGGACGCAACAAAGAAATTCAAGAAACGGCTGAAATCCTGTCTCGTCGTACCAAGAACAACCCTGTCCTTGTAGGGGATGCAGGTGTTGGTAAGACAGCTGTTGTAGAAGGATTGGCTCAAGCTATCGTGAACGGTGATGTTCCAGCAGCCATCAAGAACAAAGAAATCATCTCGATTGATATTTCTGGTCTAGAAGCTGGTACGCAATACCGTGGTAGCTTTGAAGAAAATATCCAAAATATGATCCAAGAAGTCAAAGCCATGGGCAATGTCATCCTCTTCTTTGACGAAATCCACCAAATTCTTGGTGCGGGCAGCACAGGGGATGGTCAAGGATCAAAAGGTCTTGCGGATATCTTGAAACCAGCTCTTTCTCGTGGGGAATTGACAGTCATTGGTGCAACTACTCAAGATGAATACCGTAACACCATCTTGAAGAATGCGGCCCTTGCTCGTCGTTTCAACGAAGTCAAGGTTAATGCTCCATCAGCTGAAGATACTTTCAAGATTCTCCAAGGGATCCGTGATCTTTACGAAAAACACCACAATGTTGTTTTGCCAGATGAAGTCTTGAAAGCAGCAGTTGATTATTCTGTTCAATACATTCCACAACGTAGCTTGCCTGATAAGGCGATTGACTTGGTCGATGTGACAGCTGCTCACTTGGCAGCTCAACACCCTGTAACAGATGTACATGCGGTTGAGCACGAAATTCAAGCGGAAAAAACTAAACAAGAAGAAGCTGCGGCTAAAGAAGATTACGAAGCAGCTCTAAATGCAAAAGTCCGTATCGAAGAGCTTGAAAAGCAAATTGCTAACCATACAGAAGATCACAAGGTGACTGCAACTGTCAATGACGTAGCTGAGTCTGTCGAACGAATGACTGGAATCCCAGTATCACAAATGGGGGCTACGGACATCGAACGTTTGAAAGATATGGGTCACCGTTTGCAAACGAAAGTTATCGGTCAAGACAAAGCCGTTGAAGCTGTTTCAAAAGCGATCCGTCGGAACCGTGCAGGGTTTGATGAAGGTAACCGTCCAATCGGTAGCTTCCTCTTCGTCGGACCTACTGGTGTTGGTAAAACAGAGTTGGCTAAACAATTAGCCCTTGATATGTTCGGTACTAAAGATGCCATCATCCGTTTGGACATGTCAGAATATAGCGACCGTACAGCCGTATCTAAATTGATCGGTACAACTGCAGGTTATGTAGGTTACGATGACAACAACAATACATTAACTGAACGCGTCCGTCGTAATCCATATTCAATCGTCCTTCTTGATGAGATTGAAAAAGCGGATCCTCAAGTGATCACCCTTCTTCTTCAAGTCTTGGATGATGGTCGTTTGACAGACGGTCAAGGGAACACGGTCAACTTCAAGAATACAGTGATTATCGCCACTTCAAACGCTGGCTTTGGTTACGAAGCGAACTTGACAGAAGATGCGGACAAGCCAGAACTCATGGATCGTTTGAAACCATTCTTCCGTCCAGAATTCTTGAACCGCTTTAATGCAGTGATCGAATTCTCACACTTGAGCAAGGAAGACCTTTCTAAGATTGTTGACTTGATGTTAGTAGAAGTGAACAAAACTCTTGCTAAGAAAGACATCGACTTGACAGTGAGCGATGCTGCCAAAGAATACATGACTGAAGAAGGATATGATGAAGTTATGGGTGTTCGTCCACTCCGTCGTGTGGTTGAACAACAAATCCGAGATAAAGTGACAGACTTCCACTTGGATAATCTTGATGCTAAACACTTGCTAGCAGATATGGAAGATGGAGAATTGGTTATTAAAGAGAGTGGAAACTCAGAAGAATAACTAGGGCATCTAGCACCATAAACGAGAGAAAATCAGTCTGAAAAAGGAGGCTAAGAAAAAATTCTTAGCCTTTTTTTATGTCAACAAAAGAAAAATATATAAGGTATAGTTTTATCGTTTTTTTTCCCAGAAAGTGAAAAATGATAAAAAATAGGTATGATTTTTCATAAATTGGTGCAAAATACAGTATGAAAATGCCTTAGAAAGCGTCTATAAGCAAGATTTTCTTATAAATGAACAAATAAATTATATAATATATAAAAGACTAAATTTAAGGGGATAGGATGATTTTATGAAAAATCCAATTGATATTTATTCGACAAAAGATTATAAGAAAGTTGAAGCTGTCGTTCAATTGATGGTGGATGGAAAGGTGACAAGTTATAGAGTAGCGACTGAGACAGATATTAGTAAGATGAGTCTAGCTACCTTGACAAAAGGAACCAGTAAAATTAAAAACATTACCTATCAAACAGCCATGTTGTTGATTGAATGGTATGATAAAAATCATGAAAAATATGGAATTGCAATCGATTAGCAAAAACCTATTTTTTATGGTTTTTTCTTTTTCTAAAAAAGGAATTACTAGAAAAGATGTTCGAATCGAATAGAGGGCAGACCACCTCCATCTACCGACTTATTTTTTGAAAATCAAGGGTTCGTATTGAAAATGCCTATAAAATTTGCTATAGTAGAGCATATATGATTTAAAAAGGAGAAATGGTATGCAAAGTGGTACAACCTTGCTATTTATGCTTGCGCTAATGGTCGGAATGATGTTCTTCATGAGCCGTAGCCAAAAGAAACAATACCAAAAACGGATGGAAAGCTTGAACAAGCTTCAAAAAGGGTATGAAGTGATTACCATCGGTGGTTTGTATGGAACAGTTGATGAAGTAGACACTGAACGGAAAACCGTTGTTTTGGATGTGGATGGCGTATACCTCACATTTGAATTGACAGCTATTAAAACAGTTTTGCCAGTTTCAGAAGGGGTGACAGCTGGTGCAGTTGAAGGCGTTGGCGAATCAGATTCTATCATTGACGGTGAATAATAAGAAGGAGCGATCAAAAGGTCGCTTTTTTCATTTTTAGATATATACCCTCTAGAAAAGGGGCTAGACTGCCATTTTAAGCGGATTTATGATATAATGAAGCGATAAAAACAGTGAAATAGGTAGAAAAACATGTTTCGTTTTAAAAAGAAAGAAAAGTTAAGTGTTCCCCTAGAAGTGCCCAAGCATATTGGAATCATCATGGATGGGAATGGTCGTTGGGCCAAAAAACGGATGCAACCTCGTGTCTTTGGGCACAAAGCTGGCATGGAGGCTCTGCAAGAAGTAACCATCGCAGCCAAGGAGATGGGAGTGCAAGCTCTAACGGTATATGCTTTCTCAACTGAAAACTGGACACGTCCTCAACAAGAAGTGAGCTTTATCATGAATCTTCCAGTTGAATTTTATGACCGCTTTGTTCCAGAACTTCATAGAAATAATGTGAAGATCCAGATGATTGGCGAGATTTCCCGTCTTCCTAAGGAAACCATAGAGGCTCTGAAAAAAGCAGAGGCATTAACCCACTCCAATACGGGCTTGATTTTGAATTTTGCCTTGAACTATGGGGGACGGGCGGAACTGACCCAAGCAGTCAAACAAATTGCCCAGGAAGTTCTCGATGCGCACTTGAATCCAGGCGATATTTCAGAAGAGACCATTGCCAATTATTTGTATACCAATAGTCTACCCAAGGACTTGCGAGATCCTGACCTGATTATTCGGACTAGTGGGGAGCTTCGCTTGAGTAACTTTTTGCCTTGGCAAGCGGCCTATAGTGAGCTTTACTTTACCGATGTGATGTGGCCAGATTTTGGAGAAAAGGCCTTGCATGATGCAATAGAAGAATACAGCCATCGTCATCGACGCTTTGGTGGTGTATAGGAGAGAAATAGATGAGAAAAGATTTACAGAAGCGAGTGATTTTTGGAGGAATCGCCTTAGCTTTCTTTATTCCAGTCGTCCTTGTTGGAGGAGTTGTTTTTCAGATTGTAGTGGGACTCATCGCTATGTTGGGTGTTCATGAATTGTTGAAGATGAAAGGCTTGCAGACCGAAACCATCGAAGGAGCCTTGGCTATGCTAGCAGCTCTTGTGTTAGCCCTGCCTTTAGAGAGTTACCTTCCTTTCTTGCCAGCAGGTGGCAATTTCATCGCCTACGGGCTCTTGGTCTTGCTATTGATGGGGACAACTGTCTTAGCACAAGGCTATACCTATGATGAGGTTGTCTATCCAATCGCCTCTAGCTTTTATGTCGGCTTTGGATTCCACGCCTTGATTCAGGCGCGCTTAGCAGGTGTGGATAAAATTCTCTTGGCCCTCTTTATTGTTTGGGCTACGGATTCAGGGGCCTACTTTATTGGGAGCCAGTTCGGTAAGAAAAAACTCTTGCCAAGAGTGTCACCTAATAAGACTGTTGAAGGAAGTCTAGGCGGGATTGCTTGTGCAGTCGTTGTGACGATGATCTTTATGATCCTAGATCGTACTGTTGCGGGATCTTACGGTTGGGTAACCATGATTCTCTTTACCATTCTTTTCAGTATAGCAGCTCAGTTTGGTGACCTCGTCGAAAGTGCCATCAAGCGCCATTTTGGAGTGAAAGACTCTGGCCGTTTTATCCCTGGTCACGGTGGTGTCTTGGATCGATTTGATAGCTTGATTTTTGTTTTCCCACTGATGCTATTCTTTGGTCTATTTTAAACAATAATCGTATAATCATCAGATAAAACGAAGGAGCGTGTATGCAATTTATTGCCTTTATTATCATTTTTGGCGTCATTGTTCTGGTGCATGAGTTTGGCCATTTCTATTTTGCAAAGAAATCAGGCATCTTGGTCCGTGAGTTTGCGATTGGGATGGGGCCAAAGATTTTTGCGCATGTGGGCAAGGACGGAACAGCCTATACCATTCGAATCCTTCCGCTGGGCGGCTATGTTCGTATGGCAGGATGGGGCGAAGATACGACAGAGATTAAGACAGGAACGCCTGTCAGTCTGACTTTGAACCCTGAGGGAACTGTTGTTCGGATCAACCTTTCTGGAAAAAATATCGACCAGACAGCTCTCCCCATGAATGTCACAGATTTTGATTTTGAGAATAAACTTCAGATTACAGGAATCGTCATCGAAGAGACCAAAACCTATCCTGTCCACCATGATGCAACCATCGTTGAGGAAGATGGGACAGAAGTACGGATTGCCCCTCTGGATGTGCAGTATCAAAACGCTAGTATCTGGGGACGACTGATTACCAACTTTGCTGGTCCGATGAACAACTTTATCCTGAGTATTGTTGTGTACTCGCTCCTGGCCTTTATGCAGGGAGGAGCAGTGGACTACTACAGCAACCATGTTCGAGTTGTTCCTCAAGGAGTAGTGGCTAAGGCTGGTCTAAAAGACAATGACCAGATTGTTCAGATCAATGAATACAAGGTTTCCAACTGGGATGAATTGACAGATTCAGTCCAGAAGGCAACCCGTAACCAAGGAAAAAATCCAGAAGTAACGATCACCTATGAACGAGACGGGAAGACTCAAAAAGTGACGGTCCAACCAGAAGAAGATGGTGGACGCTATTATATCGGTGTGATTAATGCCGTTAAGACCGGCTTTTTCGATAAGCTTCTCTCAGGTGTGACAGATACTTGGTACACCGCAACTCGTATCTTAACGGCCTTGAAGGATATTATCTTCCACTTTAGTTTGAACAAGTTGGGTGGTCCGGTAGCGATCTACAAAGCTAGTTCACAAGCAGCGGAGCTAGGACTTCCAGCTATCCTGTCCCTGATGGCCATGTTGTCCATCAATATCGGAATCTTTAACTTGATCCCCATTCCGGCCTTGGATGGTGGAAAAATCTTGATCAATCTGATCGAGCTGGTCCGTAGAAAACCGCTGAAGCAGGAGGTAGAAACCTACTTGACCCTTGCTGGAGTGGCAGTCATGGTTATCTTGATGATTGCCGTGACTTGGAACGATATAATGAAATTATTTTTGAAATAGAAAAGGAATGAATCTGAATGAAACAAAGTAAAATGCTTATTCCAACACTTCGCGAAATGCCAAGTGATGCGCAGGTCATTAGCCACGCTTTGATGCTCCGTGCTGGTTATGTTCGTCAAGTATCAGCAGGTGTTTATTCATATCTGCCACTTGCAAATCGTGTGATTGAAAAAGCTAAGAAGATCATGCGCCAGGAATTTGATAAGATTGGTGCCGTTGAGATGTTGGCTCCAGCCCTTCTCAGTGCGGATCTTTGGCGCGAATCTGGCCGTTATGAAACTTACGGGGAAGACTTGTACAAATTGAAAAATCGTGAGAAGTCAGACTTTATCTTGGGTCCAACTCACGAAGAAACGTTCACAGCAATTGTCCGTGATTCTGTCAAGTCTTACAAGCAATTGCCACTGAACTTGTACCAAATCCAGCCTAAGTATCGTGATGAAAAACGTCCACGTAATGGCCTTCTTCGTACCCGTGAATTCATCATGAAAGATGGCTATAGCTTCCACGCTAACTACGATAGCTTGGATGTAACTTATGATGAGTACAAGGCAGCCTACGAACGCATTTTCACTCGCAGTGGCTTGGACTTCAAAGCCATCATTGGTGACGGTGGAGCTATGGGTGGTAAGGATAGCCAAGAATTTATGGCCATTACTCCTTCTCGTACAGACCTTGACCGTTGGGTGGTGTTAGACAAGTCTGTTGCATCATTTGACGAGATTCCTGCAGAAGTGCAAGAAGAAATCAAGGCAGAATTGCTCAAATGGATGGTTTCTGGTGAAGATACCATTGCCTACTCAAGTGAGTCAAGCTATGCAGCTAACTTGGAAATGGCAACTAACGCCTACAAACCAAGCAACCGTGTTGTGACTGAAGATCAAGTAGCTCGCGTGGAAACACCAGGTGTCAAATCGATTGATGAAGTTGCTGCTTTCTTGAATGTCTCTGAAGACCAAACAATCAAGACCTTGGTTTATATCGCAGACGAGCAGCCAGTTGTTGCCCTACTCGTTGGCAATGACCAACTCAATGAAGTCAAATTGAAAAACTACCTTGATGCAGACTTCTTAGAACCTGCAACCGAGGCGGAAGTGAAAGAATTATTGGGAGCGGACTTTGGTTCTCTTGGGCCAGTCAATCTTCCAGAAAATGTCAAGATTATCGCAGATCGTAAGGTACAAGATAGTCGCAATGCTGTTGCTGGTGCCAACGAAGATGGTTACCACTTGACTGGTGTCAACCCAGGTCGTGATTTCACTGCCGAGTATGTGGATATCCGTGAAGTTCGTGAAGGTGAAATTTCTCCTGATGGACAAGGCGTTCTCAACTTTGCGCGTGGGATCGAAATTGGTCACATCTTTAAACTCGGAACTCGCTACTCAGCAAGTATGGGAGCGGATGTCTTGGATGAAAATGGTCGTGCAGTCCCAATCATCATGGGATGCTACGGTATCGGTGTGAGTCGTCTTCTTTCAGCCGTTATGGAACAACACGCTCGCCTCTTTGTGAACAAAACTCCAAAAGGTGAATACCGTTACGCTTGGGGCATCAACTTCCCTAAAGAATTAGCACCGTTTGATGTACACTTGATTCCAGTCAATGTCAAGGACGAAGCAAGTCTTGAATTGACTAGCAAGATCGAAGACCAATTGGTCAAGGCTGGCTACGAAGTCTTGGTCGACGATCGTAACGAACGTGCCGGTGTTAAATTTAGCGATAGTGACTTGATTGGCTTGCCAATCCGCATCACTGTTGGGAAGAAAGCAGCTGACGGTGTCGTAGAAGTGAAAATTAAAGCTTCAGGCGACACGATTGAAGTGCATGCAGACAACCTGCTTGAAACCCTTTCAATTTTAAATAAATAAGCTAAACTGCCAGTTTTACCTGGCAGTTTTCTTTTCCTGAAGAAGTAGCTAAACCCCTGACTTTCCGAAGCGCTAAGAGATTATTGCTATTCGGAATAATTTACCCTCGAGCTGAATAAGTTAAAAACAATTTTTTGCAAAAAAAACTAACCATAGCTAATAGCTTGGTTAGTTCAGTGTTCAAGACTAGTAATCTAGAGAAGTAGCGATCTAGTTATCTTCGCTAGGGAAAGACTCTCCAAAAGACAACTCAGAGTAAGGTATTTCAAAACTGTCTTTGTTATAAGTTACCTTGACTGAAGTCGTTCCAAAGTCGACGAGGATGGGATGTCCTGAAGTGATGATGGTATAGCGATCAGCGGTTTGTTTGATATCATAGACTGTCGTTGGTCCGTAAAGGTAATCAGAAGAATAGATATCCCCTTTTTTAATTGTTTTCGTTATGGCAACAGTTTCTTTAGTAGGAGAATAGGATAAATTATAGACTTCTTTTCTGTTGATATCTTGTGCAATAAAAGTTTGATGGTCATCACTTTTTGCTTGATAGTGAACAAAATTTTCATCAAATCGTTTCAGGGCGTTTTGCCTAGTGAGATACAAACTTCCTCCCCATAGACATAGACCTAAAACGGCAAGAGAAGCGATAGCAATCAGAACTGTTTTTTTAGTGAGGCGCATAAAAACTCCTTTAAATTTATAGTAAATAGAACTAGAGTAAGAAACTCGGATGAAAAAATAGGCGAAAATTTGTGAACAGGTAAACGTTCAAAAATGAATTAGAAAGCTTTATTCTTCTTCTGTCAAACCTTGTTCTTCGATAGCTTTAAAAAAGTCTTCAGGTTTATCTTTTAGTTTTTCAAAGAGGGTCCCCTTTTTGTCTGTCACGCCCAAAGCCGCCGCCGCCTCATCTACATCCATCTTGGCCAAATCAAATGTGATAAATTGCCGAACCGTTTTTTTATCTGCAGAAATTAGAACTTTTAACTCAATCCCTTTGGCTTTGTTCATCGCTTCAAAATAGGGACTGCTTTCCATGTCTTCCTGATAAAAGTCAGCTAGCTCTTCACGGCTTTTATCTTTTTCCTCTTCAGGGATCTCTTTTTCATGAATGAAAGAAAAAGCAGTCACCTTATCTTTTAGATAGTAGACTTTGATTTTAGTGACGACATCAGCACTTAATGCCCTTGAAAAAGTTTTCGTCTTCACCTTTTCTTCTTTGGCTTTCTGTTGACTCTGAGTTTGCTTGGGTTTGTTTTCTAGCTGATTCTGACTAGGCGTGCTACAGGCAGTCAGGGTCAGCAGACAGGCACCGGTTAGTAAAATTTTCTTCACAGAGAGGGCTCCTTTTAATAAATATTCTGTTCTATTATATCATAACTGAGCCCCGTGAAAAATGACTCGCTAATTGTGTAGGAGCTCGCACCTGGCCCCATTCTTTTTCTGTCGAAAAACAGGCCGATTTATGGTAAAATAGGGTCACTACTGTACGAGGAAATATCATGTCAAACAAGTTTGAAATCTTAATGAATCAGTTGGGAATGCCTTTGGAAATGCGTGAATCAGACGCTTTTGAAGGGGCTGAAATCCAAGAGGTCATCGTCCATAAACTCAGTCGTGTTTGGGAATTTCGTTTTGTTTTTGCCGAAATTCTTCCCATCACGATTTTTCAGGAGCTCAAAAACCGCTTGGCTGAGGAGTTTTCAAAGACAGGAAATCGAGCGGTGTTTGAGATTCAGGTAAAGAATCCAACTTTTAGTGAGGAGCTCTTGCAAGCCTATTATCAGGAGGCTTTTGAAGATGGTCCCTGTGCGAGTCAGGGCTTTAAGAGCATGTATCAACACCTGCAAGTCCGCTCTCAAGGAAAAGAGCTGATTATTAGTGGCCCTTCATCTGTGGATACGGAGCACCACCGGAAAAACCATCTGCCTAATCTTGCTAGTCAATTGACCAAGTTTGGCTTTCCCCATTTCCAGTGTCGGGTCGAAGCGGATGACCAGTTGACAGAAGAACTCCAGCAAGCCTTCGAGGCTGAAAAGGATCAAATCTTCCAAGCAGCTAACGAAGAAACTCTGCGGGCCATGGAGTCCTTGTCTCAAATGGCCCCACCACCAGCAGAAGAAAAACCAGCTTTTGATTTCAAGGCCAAAAAGGCTGCGGCTAAGCCCAAGCTGGATAAGGCAGAGGTCACTCCTATGATCGATATCACGACAGAAGAGAACCGTATTGTCTTTGAAGGAGTGGTCTTTGATGTTGAACAAAAGGTGACTCGGACAGGTCGGGTCTTGATCAATTTCAAGATG
Organism: Streptococcus viridans; assembly: GCF_900636365.1. Lineage (NCBI taxonomy): Bacteria > Bacillati > Bacillota > Bacilli > Lactobacillales > Streptococcaceae > Streptococcus > Streptococcus viridans. The sequence goes on from NZ_LR134266.1 coordinate 315,473, forward strand.
ACCGACTATACTTCCAGTTTTTCGCTTCAAAAATGGGCTAAAAACGAAGAAGAAGCTCAGAAGTTTGACATGATTAAGAAAAACTCTTGGTTGCGGGTCCGTGGAAATATCGAGGTCAATAACTTTACACGAGATTTGACCATGAATGTCCAGGATGTTCAAGAAGTGGTCCACTATGAGCGCAAGGATCTGATGCCAGAAGGTGAGCGTCGGGTCGAGTTCCATGCCCATACCAATATGTCGACCATGGATGCCCTACCTGAGGTAGAGGAGTTAGTCGCAAAAGCAACCAAATGGGGCCACAAGGCTCTTGCCATTACCGATCACGGCAATGTGCAGTCCTTCCCTCATGGTTACAAGGCAGCTAAAAAAGCTGGCATCCAACTGATCTATGGGATGGAAGCCAATATTGTCGAAGACCGCGTGCCGATTACTTACAATGAAGTCGATTTAGACCTTCATGAAGCAACCTATGTGGTTTTTGACGTGGAAACGACAGGACTCTCAGCGATTTACAATGATCTGATTCAGGTTGCCGCTTCTAAAATGCACAAGGGCAATATTATTGCCGAATTCGATGAGTTCATCAATCCAGGGCATCCCATTTCCGCCTTTACAACGGACCTGACAGGCATTACCGATGACCATGTTCGCAATGCCAAACCTTTGAAACAGGTCTTGGAGGAGTTCCAGGAATTCTGTCAGGATGCGGTTTTGGTTGCCCATAATGCTACTTTTGACGTGGGCTTCATGAATGCCAACTATGAGCGTCATGGCCTTCCCAAAATCACTCAGCCAGTAATTGATACACTAGAGTTCGCTCGGAACCTCTATCCAGAGTACAAGCGTCATGGTTTGGGGCCCTTGACCAAGCGGTTTGGAGTTGCCTTGGAACACCACCACATGGCCAACTATGATGCGGAAGCAACGGGCCGCTTGCTCTTCATCTTTATCAAGGATGTAGCCGAAAAACATGGCGTGACCAATTTAGCTAAGCTGAATTTGGATCTAATTAGTCCGGATTCCTACAAAAAGGCACGGGTCAAACACGCAACCATCTATGTCAAGAACCAGACCGGCTTGAAAAATATGTTCAAATTGGTCTCTCTTTCCAATACTCAATATTTTGAGGGCGTTCCTCGGATTCCCCGGACAGTTTTAGATGCCCATCGGGAAGGGTTGATCCTGGGATCGGCTTGTTCTGAAGGAGAGGTCTTTGATGCGGTCGTCTCTCAAGGAGTTGACGCAGCAGTAGAAGTAGCCAAGTATTATGACTTTATTGAGGTGATGCCTCCAGCCATTTATGCGCCCCTCATTGCCAAAGAGCAGGTTAAGGATATGGACGAGCTCCAGACCATCATCAAGAGTTTGATTGAGGTGGGAGATCGCCTTGGCAAACCAGTCCTAGCGACAGGAAATGTTCACTACCTTGAGCCCGAGGATGAGATCTATCGAGAAATCATTGTCCGCAGTCTCGGGCAAGGAGCTATCATCAACCGGACTATCGGCCATGGAGAAAACGCTCAACCAGCCCCTCTGCCAAAAGCCCATTTCCGCACAACCAATGAAATGCTGGATGAATTTGCCTTTCTAGGGGAAGACTTGGCGCGCAAGATTGTTATTGAAAACACCAACGACCTGGCAGAAATCTTTGAACCCGTTGAAGTGGTTAAAGGAGACTTGTATACCCCATTTATTGACAAGGCCGAAGAAACAGTTGCCGAATTGACCTATCAGAAGGCCTTTGAAATCTATGGCAATCCGCTACCTGATATTGTTGATTTGCGGATTGAAAAAGAATTGACCTCTATCCTGGGGAATGGCTTCGCCGTGATCTATCTGGCTTCCCAACTCTTGGTGCATCGCTCCAATGAACGGGGTTACTTGGTGGGTTCACGGGGATCTGTTGGATCTAGCTTTGTAGCGACCATGATTGGGATTACCGAGGTCAATCCGCTCTCGCCTCACTATGTCTGTGGTCAGTGTCAGTATAGTGAGTTTATCACGGATGGTTCTTATGGTTCAGGCTTTGATATGCCCAATAAGGACTGTCCAAACTGTGGACACCAGCTTAGCAAAAACGGCCAAGACATTCCGTTCGAGACCTTCCTTGGTTTTGATGGGGACAAGGTACCCGATATCGATTTGAACTTCTCAGGGGAAGACCAGCCGAGCGCCCACTTGGATGTCCGTGATATTTTTGGGGAAGAATACGCCTTCCGGGCAGGAACAGTAGGTACGGTTGCGGCCAAGACAGCCTATGGGTTTGTCAAGGGCTATGAGCGGGACTATGGCAAGTACTACCGGGATGCAGAGGTCGAGCGTCTGGCCCAAGGTGCCGCTGGGGTCAAACGGACGACCGGTCAGCACCCAGGGGGAATCGTTGTTATTCCTAACTACATGGATGTTTATGACTTCACCCCTGTTCAGTATCCAGCAGATGATGTGACCGCCGAATGGCAAACCACTCACTTTAACTTCCACGATATCGATGAGAACGTCCTCAAGCTCGATGTCCTGGGACACGATGATCCGACCATGATTCGGAAACTTCAAGACTTGTCAGGCATTGATCCAAATGATATTCCTATGGATGATCCAGGTGTCATGGCCCTCTTCTCAGGGACCGATATCTTAGGAGTCACACCGGAGCAAATCGGTACCTCAACCGGTATGCTGGGAATTCCAGAGTTTGGGACCAACTTTGTTCGGGGCATGGTGGATGAAACCCATCCGACCACCTTTGCCGAGTTGCTTCAGCTGTCAGGTCTGTCTCACGGTACCGACGTATGGTTGGGAAATGCCCAAGACTTGATCAAGGCGGGGATTGCGGACCTATCGACCGTTATCGGGTGTCGGGACGACATCATGGTTTACCTCATGCACGCTGGCCTAGATCCAAAAATGGCCTTTACCATCATGGAGCGGGTGCGGAAAGGCATGTGGCTCAAGATTCCTGAAGAAGAGCGCAATGGCTATATTGAGGCCATGAAGGCTAACAACGTCCCTGAATGGTACATCGAGTCTTGTGGAAAAATCAAGTATATGTTCCCAAAAGCCCATGCGGCAGCCTACGTTATGATGGCCTTACGGGTAGCTTACTTCAAAGTGCATCACCCTCTCTACTATTACTGTGCGTACTTCTCAATTCGTGCCAAGGCCTTTGATATCAAGACCATGGGTGCAGGCCTAGAAGCCGTGAAAGCGCGGATGAAGGAAATCGCTGAGAAACGTAAGAACAACGAAGCTTCCAATGTGGAGATTGACCTCTACACCACCCTTGAAATTGTCAATGAGATGTGGGAACGTGGCTTCAAGTTTGGGAAACTAGACCTCTATCGCAGTGATGCAACGGAATTCATCATCGATGGAGACACCCTTATCCCACCATTTGTCGCCATGGATGGATTGGGAGAGAACGTAGCCAAGCAGATTGTACGAGCTCGCAAAGAAGGAGAATTCCTTTCTAAAACAGAGTTGCGCAAACGTGGAGGCGTCTCCTCAACCTTGGTGGAAAAGATGGACGAGATGGGAATCCTCGGCAATATGCCAGAAGACAACCAGCTTAGTTTATTTGATGATTTGTTTTGATGGATTCAACGATCCTCGCTCGGTTTGAGGTTGGTTAATGATAGAAAAGAAAAAAAGAGCAACATCCTGGAAGTCAGGGAAAATCATTTCCATTCGTCTACGAAATGGCATCTATGTCTTAGCACAAATGGTGCGAGAGCCCTATCTGGTATTTTTTAACCATTTTAAGGAGGAAAATAGCTGGAAGGGAGTGACCTTGAAAGAGGAGAATATTCTCTTTTGTAAAGCAGTCACTCGTCAGTTTCTACGCTCTAGTCCTGTAACGATTGTCAAAGATCTTGAGCCTCTCTTAGATTATAGGCTGCCTAAAGAATGGATTTATAGCGATATGGGAGGGCATCCGATTACGGTTTCGGTGAAGGGACAGGAGCGCCAAGTAGCTGGTTTTGGTCATCGGCTTTCCTTGGTTCAGGCGGATAAGGAAAGTGGCCAACCAGAGGACAATCCTCTGATGGGACTCTTCCAAGCCTATATCCTACCAGATATCCAAGAGCAAGATTGGGAGCGGGTCGGTCAGGCTGAGCTCATGTCACTCGAAGTCTTTCCGACGCTCAATGAACGTCTTTATCTCTGCTCTATCTATGGGAAAAATGTGAATCCAGAGCTAGATATCTCTTTGGGAAAGCCCCTGCCCGATGCTTATGAAACCTATCTCGATATTCTTACCAACAGCCCAGAGGCACGACGCCTCTATCTAGGCGAGGAGGATGCTAAGAAAGGAATAGAACGATGAGAGTCAAAATTTTTGCAGAAGACAAACCTGCTCAAAAAACATTTAGCTATCAATTAGAGCTAGATACCGATACAATTTTAAAAGTCACTGGCCTGGTCTGCTCCACAGTCGTGGTAGCAAACCTCTTGTCACTCTTAAAGGATTAATATAGAAAAGGATTGAACATGGTTTTACCAAATTTTAAAGAAAACTTAGAAAAATACGCAAAATTGTTGGTGGCAAACGGCATCAACGTGCAACCTGGCCATACTTTGGCTTTGAACATCGATGTGGAGCAAAGAGAATTGGCCCACTTGATCGTGAAGGAAGCCTATGCCTTGGGGGCGCATGAAGTGATCATCCAATGGGCAGATGATTTTACTACCCGTGAAAAATTCCTCCATGCACCGATGGATCGCTTGGACAACGTGCCTGATTACAAGATTGCAGAGATGAATTACCTCTTGGAACACAAGGCCAGTCGCTTGGGTGTGCGCTCGTCTGATCCAGGTGCCTTAAATGGTGTCGAGGCAGAGAAACTTTCGGCTTCTGCTAAGGCTTTGGGCATGGCCATGAAACCAATGCGCATCGCTACTCAATCCAACAAGGTCAGCTGGACAGTTGCTGCAGCAGCTGGTTTAGAATGGGCGAAAAAGGTCTTCCCAAATGCGGCGAGCGACGAAGAAGCAGTGGATCTCCTTTGGGATCAAATCTTCAAGACCTGCCGGGTGTACGAAGAAGATCCAGTCAAGGCTTGGGAAGAGCATGCTGCTATTTTGAAGAGCAAGGCAGATACACTTAATAAAGAACAATTCTCAGCCCTTCATTACACAGCGCCAGGCACCGATTTGACCCTTGGCTTGCCAAAAAACCACGTCTGGGAATCTGCTGGAGCCATCAATGCCCAAGGCGAAGGTTTCTTGCCAAACATGCCGACAGAAGAGGTCTTCACAGCTCCTGACTTCCGTCGTGCAGAAGGTTATGTAACTTCCACAAAACCGCTTAGCTACAATGGGAACATCATTGAAGGCATCAAAGTGACCTTTGAAAATGGAGAAATTGTGGATATCACAGCAGAAAAAGGCGATCAAGTCATGAAAGATTTGGTCTTCAAAAACAAGGGAGCGCGTGCCTTGGGTGAATGTGCCCTCGTACCAGATCCAAGCCCAATTTCCCAATCAGGCATCACCTTCTTTAATACCCTCTTCGATGAAAATGCCTCTAACCACTTGGCCATCGGGGCAGCCTATGCAACCAGCGTAGAAGGTGGAGCAGAGTTCACAGAAGAAGAACTCGAAGCAGCCGGCCTCAACCGCTCAGACGTCCACGTTGACTTCATGATCGGCTCAAGCCAAATGGATATCGACGGCATCCGTGAGGATGGAACACGCGTCCCAGTCTTCCGCAACGGAGATTGGGCAATATAGGGAGCAGGACAGAAATCGGTAGACGCAGTCTCGATTTCGTAGTCCTGCCCCCGCACAGTTGATTAGGAAGTACGAGTACCGCAGGTAGGAGTAGTTCCAATCAACCACTGCGCCAAGAGACAGAAATCGGTAGACGTAGTCTCGATTTCGTAGTCCTGCCCCCGCACAGTTGATTAGGAAGTACGAGTACCGCAGGTAGGAGTAGTTCCAATCAACCACTGCGCCAAGAGACAGAAATCGGTAGATGAAGTCTCGATTTCGTAGTCCTGCCCCCGCACAGTTGATTAGGAAGTACGAGTACCGCAGGTAGGAGTAGTTCCAATCAACCACTGCGCCAAGAGACAGAAATCGGTAGATGAAGTCTCGATTTCGTAGTCCTGCCCCCGCATAGTTGATTAGGAAGTGCGAGTACCGCAGGTAGGATTAGTTCCAATCAACCACTGTGCCGAGAGAAAGAAATCCGGTACTCAGAGCCTTTGTTTTTAGAATACATCAATAAAGAGTTTGGTTTTAAGAGCCAAGCTCTTTTTTTGTCCGCTAGTTTTAATGAAATATAGGGATAAAATTTTATAGCTTCTTCTCTTAATTAAAGAACCTTTCAAAGAAGGCTTGACGAGGGCCTGCTTTCTAGATAGACTGGAAGTAAGCGTTTACACAAAACAAATTTTAGGAGGTCCTGATGAAATCACATCAACCACGTTATGCTATTCGCAAGTATGCTGTAGGAGTTGCTTCGGTACTGGTTGGCTTTTTTGCTAGCGGTCAAGTCGTAGCAGCAGATACGCCAAGCGTTACAGAAAGGCCTGCAACGACTCTTCCGACGCAGCCAAGTGAAGGAGACTTGCCTCTCTCCGCTACGGAGGAAGCTGCTCAGCCGGTGGTAGAAAAACCAACTGTTCCTGCTCCAATCGTTGATCAAAGTCAACCGACCTTACCTGATCGAGAATTGCGCGCATCTGATCTTGATCGCTTGATTCGTGAAGAAGCGATCTCTGTCACAGAAGCTGATGGGACAGCTCAACCGGTTCCGGTAACAGCAGCGACGGAAACACCCGCTAAAGATCCAGAGCAAGAAGAAAAATTGGCCAAGAAAAAAGTCATCTCTATTGATGCGGGTCGCAAGTACTTCTCACCTGATCAAATAAAGGAAATCATTGATGAAGCCAGCAAGACAGGTTATACCGATTTGCATCTCTTAGTGGGAAATGATGGTTTGCGCTTTGTCCTTGATGACATGTCCTTGCAAGTAGGAGATGCGTCCTACTCAAGTCAAGCGGTCAAAGAGGCAGTTGAAAAAGGAACCAAAGCTTACTATGACGATCCAAATGGAACAGCCTTGACGCAGGCTCAAATGGATGACATTTTGGCTTATGCTAAATCCAAGAATATAGGCGTGATTCCAACAATTAATAGCCCAGGGCACATGGATGCAATCCTAACCGCTATGGAGCAATTAGGGATCGAAAACCCTTACTTTAATTACTTTGGCACGAAAAAGTCAGAACGGACCGTTGATTTAGACAACCAAAAAGCCTTAGATTTCACCAAAGCCTTGGTGGACAAGTATGCGGCTTATTTCAGTGGCAAGACAGACATCTTTAACATCGGTTTGGACGAATATGCCAATGATGCAACAGATGCCCATGGTTGGCAGGTTCTCCAAGCTAGCAAGCATTGGCCAGATGAAGGCTATCCAGATAAAGGCTACGAAAAATTCATCCAATATGCCAATGATCTAGCGGCTATTGTGAAAAAACACAAGATGAAACCAATGGCCTTCAACGACGGTATCTACTACAATGGCGACACCTCCTACGGAACCTTTGATAAAGATATCATTGTTTCCTACTGGACAGGTGGTTGGAACGGCTATGATGTGGCTTCTTCAAAATTCTTGTCTGAACTAGGCCATCAAATTCTTAACACCAATGATGCTTGGTACTATGTCCTTGGTCGTGACAAGGCTGGATCAGGTTGGTACAATCTCGATCAAGGTCTCGAAGGGATTTCTAAATCAGCGATTGATGTTGTTCAAAAGAATGATGGGGCTAAGGTTCCATTTATCGGTGGGATGGTAGCTGCCTGGGCAGATACGCCATCTGCAACCTACAAAAAAGAGCTTCTCTTCAAGCTCATGCAGGCTTTTGCGGATAAGAACGCAGACTACTTTGTAGCGGACCCTGAAATCGTCGAAAAAGCTCTTGCGGAAGCTCCAACTGATTTGGACCATTACACTCCAGAATCGCTAGTAGCCTTTACAGCAGCGAAAGAGGCACTAGAAGGAGTGGGAGCAGAAACGACACGAGCAGAAGCCAAAGAACTGATTGCTTCTCTCAAAGCCGCTCAAGAGGCCTTAGTCCATACAGAAAGCTATGCCAAAGAGTTGGCAGACAAGGAAGCTGCTGAAAAACTAGCCAAGAGCAAGGTAATTTCCATTGATGCAGGACGCAAATACTTCTCGCTGGATCAATTGAAACGAATCGTGGATAAGGCTAGTGAGCTAGGCTACACTGACTTGCACCTCCTTGTCGGAAATGATGGCATGCGCTTTGTGCTCGATGATATGACCCTGGAAGCCAATGGCAAGACTTATGCCAGCGACGATGTGAAACAGGCGCTTCTCGAAGGTACCAAGGCCTACTATGACGATCCAAATGGTCAAGCTTTGACACAAGCAGAAATGGATGAGTTACTGGCTTATGCTAGCTCAAAAGGGATTGGCTTGATCCCAGCAGTCAATAGTCCAGGTCATATGGATGCCATATTGGTAGCGATGGAAAAACTGGGTATTGAACATCCACAAGCAACCTTTGATACGGTTTCCAAGACAACCATGGATCTAACCAACGAAGAAGCCGTCAACTTCACCAAGGCCCTAATTGGCAAGTACATGGACTATTTCAAAGGCAAGTCTAAGATCTTTAACTATGGAACAGACGAATACGCCAATGATGCTACCAATGCCCAAGGCTGGTACTATCTCAAATGGTATGAGCTCTATGGTAAGTTTGCGGACTATTCCAATAGTCTCGCAGCTATGGCTCGTGAAAAAGGCTTGCAACCAATGGCCTTTAACGATGGCTTCTACTATGGAGATGAAGATGATGTTGCCTTTGACAAGGATGTCTTGATTTCATACTGGTCTAAAGGATGGTGGGGCTATAACCTCGCATCACCACAGTACCTAGCAGACAAGGGCTACAAATTCCTCAATACCAACGGTGACTGGTACTATGTTTTGGGCCATAGAGGAGAGCAAAGCTATCCACTCGATAAAGCTATCCAACATTCAGAAACCGTTCCATTTGAACAATTAGCTTCAACCAAATACCCTGATGTGAAATTACCAGTGTCCGGAAGTATGTTGGGAATCTGGGCAGATGAACCAGCCAATGAATACAAGGAAGAAGAAGTCTTCCAGGTCATGGAAGCATTTGCCAACCATAACAAAGACTATTTCAAAGCTGACTATACAGCCCTTCGTGCGGCCCTTGCAAGTGTTCCAACAGATCTTTCCATCTATACAGAGGAATCTCGTTTAGCTCTTGCAAAAGTCTTGGATACATTGAACTGGACTGTCAGTCGTGCCCATCAAGAAAAGGTAGATGAGCAAGTGACAAGCCTAACACAAGCTCTCAGCCAGTTGAAACCAATCACCCAAGTGGGAAGTCAAGCAGAAAATGATGTCAGAGCCTTGGTAGAAGACAAACCAAGCTTGGAAATTGTTGAAACAGAACTAGATTTTGAAGTCGTCGAACGGACCAATCCAGACTTGGCCAAGGGTGAACGAAAAGTGGTTCAAGTAGGTGCCAAAGGCCAGCATCGTGAATTTGTTGCGGTCTCTGCTCTTGATAAGAGCCGCCAAGTGGTAGGAACAGAAGTTACGAAAGAAGCTGTTTCTGAGATTGTGGAAGTGGGCACCAAGGAGGCAGAAGTGATCACTCCGACTCCAGGTTTACAGGATGGTCCAAGTCCTCAACCAGACTTACCTCAAGTTGATCAAGGAGGTCATCATCAAGTAAGACCAGTAGCTCCTGAAGTGAAGCCACTTGTGAATGCTCAACCAGCTCCAGTCGCTTCAGAGCAAAAACCAGTGGAAGAGGCTAAGCCAGCACCGGTGCAAGACCAAACACCGTCTAGCCATCAACTTCCTGAGACTGGACAAGAGTCTATCTTAGGTTTGGCCTTACTTGGAGCTGTTCTTGGTGCAACAGGGATGGGTCTCAAGGGACGGAAAGAAGACTAATCAGCCCCCCGATTGAACTAAGTTTTTCTATTTTCCAGAGATGGAAAAGGAAAGACTTGGTTCTTTTTTTGACCTCAAAACTGTACCCGGACAGTCATGGCTTTTCTGCCTTGTTCAGCTTGGATGAACTTGATAAAATAAAAACATGACACGATACAAAGCAACTATTTCTTACGATGGAACGCTATTTGCAGGTTTCCAACGCCAACCGCATGCGCGTAGTGTACAAAAAGAAATCGAGAAGACCTTAATGCGTCTCAATCAAGGAAATCCCGTGACCATCCATGGCGCGGGCCGGACGGATGCAGGCGTCCATGCCCTTGGGCAGGTCATCCATTTTGATCTCCCTCAGCCACGGGATGAGGAGAAGCTCCGCTTCGCTCTGGATACCCAGACCCCAGAGGATATTGACTTTATCCAGGTGGAGCAAGTAGCAGATGACTTTCACTCACGTTACAAGAAGCACAGCAAGACCTATGAATTCATCGTGGATTATGGTCGCCCCAAGAACCCCATGATGCGCCATTATGCCACCCACTATCCCTACCCCTTGGATGTGGCCAAGATGCAAGTAGCCATCCAAAAGTTGGAGGGAACCCATGATTTCACCGGATTTACTGCTTCGGGTACTAGTGTGGAAGATAAGGTTCGCACGATTACAGAGGCTCGCTTGGTTGAGGATAGGGCAAATCATCGCCTTCTCTTTACCTTTTCAGGTAATGGCTTTCTCTACAAGCAAATCCGCAATATGGTGGGAACCTTGCTAAAGATTGGCAATGGACGAATGCCGGTTGAGCAAATTGACTTGATTTTAGAAAAAAAGGACCGCAATCTAGCAGGTCCTACAGCAGCGCCAAATGGCTTATATTTAAAGGAGATTCGGTATGAGCAATGAATTGATTCTAGCTATTTCAGGAAATGATATTTTTAGTGGAGGAGGTCTTCATGCAGACCTTGCGACCTATACAACCAATAAGCAGCATGGTTTTGTAGCGGTGACTTGTTTGACAGCCATGACCGAGCACGGTTTTGAAGTCATTCCGGTGGATCCGATGACCTTTGCCCAACAGCTCAACTCTCTCAAGGATGTTCCTTTTTCTGCTATTAAACTCGGCCTCTTGCCAAATGTTGAAGTGGCAGACCTGGCCTTGGACTACGTCAAGGCCCATGCGGATATCCCTGTAGTTTTAGACCCTGTCTTGGTCTGCAAGGAAACCCATGATGTGGAAGTGTCAGCTCTTCGAGATGAATTGATTAAGTTCTTCCCTTATGTGACCATCATCACACCAAACTTACCAGAGGCTGAGATCTTGATCCAAAGCAAGATTCAATCGCTCGATGATATGAAGGAAGCTGCTCGTAAGCTCCATGAATTGGGAGCGGCCAACGTCGTGGTCAAAGGGGGCAATCGCCTCAACAAGGAAAAAGCCATTGATGTCTTTTATGATGGCCAAGACTTTACGGTCTTCGAAGAAGACGTTTTAGAGAAGAATAATACAGGAGCTGGTTGTACCTTTGCCTCTAGCATTGCAAGCCAGTTAGTTCAAGGGAAGGCAACGTTAGAAGCTGTTAAGGCTTCAAAAGCGTTCGTCTACCAAGCCATTCAAAAATCAGATCAATATGGAGTAGTTCAATATGACCAATAACCGTACCCAAGTAATCGCGCATTTAGCCATTTTAACCGCCTTGACAGTTGTGCTGGGCTATTACACCAAGTTGCCAACTCCAACCGGGATGGTGACCTTGCTGGATTTAGGCGTTTATTTTACCGCCTTTTATCTGGGGCGCAAAGAAGGAGCAGTGGTCGGTGGTCTTGGAGCCTTTCTCTTAGACCTCCTCTCTGGCTATCCTCAATGGATGTTCTTTAGTCTCCTTTTCCACGGAGCTCAAGGCTACTTTGCTGGCTTTAAAGGAAAAGCCCGTTACATCGGTCTGCTTCTAGGAACGGTTATCATGGTAGGCGGCTATGCCCTAGCATCAGCGCTCTTTTTAGGAAATACCTGGGTAGCGGCCATTGAAGAGGTTCCTCATAATCTGGTTCAAAACTTCGTTGGGATGGCTCTGGGATATGCTCTGTACCATTTCTTGCCAAAGAAGGGGAATTAGAGGATGGAGTTAGAACAATTAAAAAGAGAAACCCAGGAGATTTTGCTGGATCTTTTATCCAAGGCCAATCTGCATCAGGGACAAATCCTCGTATTAGGCCTGTCCACCAGTGAAGTCGCTGGCGCAAGTATCGGGAAGAACTCAAGCCTAGAGATTGGGCAAGCCATTGTGAAAACCATCCTAGATACCCTAACTCCCAAAGGGATTTACTTAGCTGTCCAAGGATGTGAGCATCTTAACCGCGCTCTGGTGGTCGAACGTGAACTAGCAGAAAAGAAAGACTTAGAAATCGTCAATGTACTACCGAGCCTCCATGCGGGTGGTGCCGGACAGTTGGCAGCCTTCGGTTATATGAAAGACCCAGTCGAAGTTGAATTTATCACAGCTCAGGCTGGTTTGGACATCGGGGACACTTCTATTGGGATGCATGTCAAGCATGTGCAAGTACCCGTTCGCCCAGTCTTGAAAGAACTGGGTGGTGCTCATGTGACGGCTCTAGCCAGTCGTCCCAAGTTAATCGGTGGGGCGCGTGCTACTTACCAAGATGATCCGCTTCGAAAATCCTAATAGGAAGGAAACTAGTTCAGGCACGGACTAGTTTTTTTATTCCGGGACAATTTTTGAGATAGGAAAGAGATTTTTAATCTTTTGGTCTCCAGAAACGACTATAAAATTCCTCTAAAAAGAAGCAGTTTCTACAAAACCAAGATGCCCAAAAACTTGCATTTTCGAAGTTTTATGGTAAAATTATTAGGAATGACTATATTATTTTAAGGAGAGACAGAATGTCTGTATCATTTGAAAACAAAGAAACAAACCGCGGAGTATTGACTTTTACCATCAGTCAAGACCAAATTAAACCAGCTTTAGACCGCGTGTTTGAGTCTGTTAAGAAAAACTTGAACGTACCAGGATTCCGTAAAGGTCACCTTCCACGTCCGATCTTCAACCAACGTTTTGGTGAAGAATCACTTTATCAAGATGCTTTGAACGATCTTCTTCCAGCAGCTTATGAAGCAGCAGTAAAAGAAGCAGGTCTTGAAGTGGTTGCTCAACCAACTTTTGACGTTGTATCAATGGAAAAAGGTCAAGATTGGACATTGACAGCAAATGTTGTTACAAAACCAGAAGTAAAATTGGGTGCTTACAAAGACCTTGAAGTATCTGTAGAAGTTTCTAAAGAAGTAACAGATGAAGATGTAGATGCACGTATCGAACGCGAACGCAACAACTTGGCTGAATTGGTAATCAAAGAAGGACCAGCAGCTGAAGGTGATACCGTTGTGATCGACTTTGTAGGTTCTGTTGACGGTGTTGAGTTTGACGGAGGAAAAGGAGATAACTTCTCACTTGGACTTGGTTCAGGTCAATTCATCCCAGGTTTCGAAGACCAATTGGTTGGACACTCAGCTGGTGAAACAGTTGATGTCATCGTAACTTTCCCAGAAAACTACCAAGCAACTGACCTTGCAGGTAAAGAAGCAAAATTCGTGACAACCATCCACGAAGTAAAAGCAAAAGAAGTACCAGCTCTTGACGATGAATTGGCAAAAGACATCGACGAAGAAGTTGAAACTCTTGCTGAATTGAAAGAAAAATACCGCAAAGAGTTGGCTGAAGCGAAAGAAGAAGCTTACAAAGATGCAGTTGAGTCAGCAGCGATTGACCTTGCAGTAGAAAATGCAGAAATCGTTGACCTTCCAGAAGAAATGATCCACGAAGAAGTACACCGTGCTGTCAATGAATTCCTTGGAAACATGCAACGTCAAGGAATCTCTCCAGACATGTACTTCCAAATCACTGGTACAACTCAAGAAGATCTTCACAAACAATATGAAGCAGATGCAGCAGCACGTACTAAGACAAACCTTGTCGTAGAAGCGGTTGCTAAAGCAGAAGGCTTCGAAGCAACTGACGAAGAAGTAACTGCAGAAATCGAACAATTGGCAGCAGACTACAACATGCCAGTTGAACAAGTTCGTAGCTTGCTTTCACCAGAAATGTTGAAACACGACATCGCTGTGAAGAAAGCTGTTGAAGTGATCACAAGTACTGCAAAAGTAAAATAAAAAAGACAATCTTCCATCTTGATGGAAACAAGTCATAAGAAGAAAAGCTGAGGCCATGTGTCCCGGCTTTTCTCTTCTTCTTGGCGCGGAATTTTCCTTTGACGAAAGGGGAAAATTATCGTACAATAGAGTGTAACGATAAATGATGTATTTTAGGGGTATCCTCTTTTTTAATGAAAAGAGTGTTGCCTTGAGATAAAAATGAAGGAGATCTACCTTGGAATTAGAAGTATTTGCTGGACAAGAAAAAAGTGAACTTTCAATGATTGAAGTAGCCCGTGCAATCTTAGAGTCACGTGGCCGTGATCATGAAATGTATTTCAATGACCTGGTCAATGAAATTCAAAACTACCTTGAAAAATCAAACAGTGAAATTCGTGAAGCTCTTCCATTGTTCTATACGGAATTGAATGTGGACGGAAGCTTTATCCCACTAGGAGACAACAAATGGGGACTTCGCTCATGGTATGCGATCGATGAGGTAGATGAAGAAATCATCGCTCTTGAAGAAACAGATGAAGATGAAGAGCCTAAGAAACGTAAGAAAAAACGTGTCAACGCCTTTATGGATGGAGACGAAGACGCGATCGATTACAATGCGGATGATCCAGAAGACGAAGATGTCTATGAAGCAGATCCAGCGCTTACTTACGATGATGAAAACCCAGAAGATGAGAAGGATGAAGTGGAAGCCTATGACGCTGAAATTAATGAAATCTCACCAGATGAGTTGGATGAAGAAGTTGAGTTAAGTGACGAAGAAGACGAAGAAGAGTCTTACGAAGAAGAAGAATAATCCAAAGAGGCTGGGACAAAATTCCTAGCCTCTTTCTATGTTTATTTGGATTGTCGAGCAAGACGCAGTGGTTGAGTGGACTCTACTACGCTGATTTCATCAGCTTTTATAGCCCTACTCAACTGTGCGGAGGTTGGACGACGAAATCGAATTCTAACGAATTACCGATTTCTGTCCAACTCTCTTTCTTTACTTGAAGGATGGTTCTCGGAGGAGTATAATAAGGGTGTAAGCCTGAAGTAGTGCAGAAGGAGGAAGAGCATATGGACTGGATACTGAATCAAAGTTTGGTTGACTTAGGGATTGAGACAGTTGTAATCGGAGTGGCCAAACAGGTGGATCCACAAGCTCACCTGTCTGCAACTTTTCTAGCTAAAAAGAAGGAGATGGAAAATTGGGCCTTAAATTGTGATCTCAGCTTGGTGAAAGAGGAGGCAGTTGTACAAGGCTATATGGACTTGTTGAAGGAATCGGGGCGTAGTGTCAAGAAGAACCCGCCGACAATTCTTGCTTTGATTAAGAATATCCAAAGTCGTGGCTTCCTTCCGACGATCAATAGTGTGATTGATATCTATAATGTCGAATGTCTCCGTTCCTTTTTAGCCATTGGAGGGCATGATTTGGATAAGATCCAAGGACCAATCGAGTTTACGATTAGTCAAAGAGAGGATACCTTTTTGCCCATCTTATCAACAGAAAAGCATGTTAGTGAAACCGATCCGGTCTACCGAGATCAAGAGGGTATTATGGCCTGGCTAGATGTGAGAGATGGTGAGCGCTATAAGATGGAGGAGACTACCCGCAATGCCCTCTTTATCATCCAGGGAAACAGAGCGACCTCTGTAGAGATGCGCTTGGAAGCACTGGAGCGGATTAGAGAAGATATGGCCTCTTGTATGCCTGATTTAGAATTTGAAAAATATCTGGTTACCCCCAGTGAGACAATTCCAGTCCCTTAAAGGAGCCCTTCTGTAATAGGGATGAATCCTCATTTGAACAGGAGAGACAAGTGAAGCTGCCGACGCTCTGCTTAACCTGTGAAAATCTGCAACCTTTGAAAAAAGTTTGAAAAAAATCTTGACAAGAAAGTAGAAGATTGATATACTAGTAAGGTACTCAATCGCGGGGATGGCGGAATTGGCAGACGCGCAGGACTAAGGATCCTGTGACCGCTTTAGGTCGTGAGGGTTCAAGTCCCTCTCTCCGCATCGGATGATCAAGACAGCTTCGGCTATCTTTTTTGTTTTTCAAAACTTTATGATAGAATAGGTGTGAGATGAGGTGTGAACATGAAGAAGCACTATCTGGTTTTGATCAATGGGCTCCTAGCGCTCATAGGAAGTGCCATTAATTTTTTTGCTCCAGTCATGATTTTGGCCATGGGGCTCGCTGCTCATGAAGATTTCGGAAGTGCCTTGATGGCTTTAATTAGCTGGAACTTCTTTGTCTGTATTCTAGCCATCGCTTCTAGGTGGCTCCTAAAAGATGAAAAGAGGATTCATAAGTGGATTTCCAATCTCTTTCTGGTAGCGGGTCTCATTCTTTTATTTGCGAATCTCCTTATTTTGTCCTGGAGTTTTTCGTATCTTGAAAGTCCCTTGATGTGGCTATTTGGAAAAATCTTTGGGAAAGTTCATGAATTTACTTATTTCTTCTATTCTCAATGGGTCGCAGGAGGATTCCTAGTGATTTCCGGGATTGCATTTTTAGTTTCATTAAAAAATTTTAAAGCAGAGGATTAAAAAGAGGGAGCTTGGGCTCCCTTCTTTTGCGTTTCTATGGGCTGTAGAAGTCTTGGGAAAGTAAGCATTCCTCCTCATTTATAATAAGAAAGCGCTTAAAGCTACAGGAAAAGCTAGCATTTTCATCTAAAAAGTGATAAAATAAACAATGTAAGTGGTTTAACCACAATAAATTAGAGGAGGCCTACTACTAATGGCAATCGTTTCAGCAGAAAAATTTGTCCAAGCAGCTCGTGACAATGGTTACGCAGTTGGTGGATTTAACACAAACAACCTTGAGTGGACTCAAGCTATCTTGCGTGCAGCAGAAGCTAAAAAAGCTCCAGTTTTGATCCAAACTTCTATGGGTGCTGCTAAATACATGGGTGGTTACAAAGTAGCTCGCAACATGATCGCTAACCTTGTTGAAGCAATGGGTATCACTGTACCAGTTGCAATCCACCTTGACCATGGTCACTACGAAGATGCTCTTGAATGTATCGAAGTTGGTTACACTTCAATCATGTTCGACGGATCACACCTTCCAGTTGAAGAAAACCTTAAATTGGCGAAAGAAGTTGTAGAAAAAGCTCACGCTAAAGGTATCTCAGTTGAAGCTGAAGTTGGTACAATCGGTGGTGAAGAAGACGGTATCGTTGGTAAAGGTGAATTGGCACCAATCGAAGATGCTAAAGCAATGGTTGCTACAGGAATCGACTTCTTGGCAGCAGGTATTGGTAACATCCACGGTCCATACCCAGCAAACTGGGAAGGTCTTGACCTTGACCACTTGAAGAAATTGACAGAAGCTCTTCCAGGATTCCCAATCGTATTGCACGGTGGTTCAGGTATCCCTGATGAGCAAATCAAAGAAGCTATCAAACTTGGTGTTGCGAAAGTTAACGTTAACACTGAGTGCCAAATCGCATTCGCTAATGCAACTCGTCAATTCGTACGTGAATACGATGCAAACGAAGCAGAATACGACAAGAAGAAACTCTTCGACCCACGTAAATTCTTGAAACCAGGATTCGAAGCAATCACAGCTTCAGTTGAAGAACGTATCGACGTATTTGGTAGCGAAAACAAAGCTTAATTTTGCTTGAAACGTTATTAACCAGAGGTTTATCCGCAAGGATAAGCCTTTTTTGGTTCTCTTATTTGGAAAAGTATTTATTGTAAACAAAACAATTTACTCATTTTTAGTAATAATTTTTAGTTTGAAGGGCCAATATAGTTTTTACATGATATAATTAAATTGTTGAGTTAATATTAGGAGATTATAATGGAGATTGATAATCGGAGTATTCGTCTAGGAGATGAATTAAAGAAAGAAATAAAGCCTGGAAGCAAGGTGAAGATTGCTGCTGCAACGTTTTCGATGTTTGCCTTTCAACAGTTAAAGGAAGAACTTGAAACGATCGAGGAGTTGAACTTTATCTTTACAAATTCAACCTTCAATGAAATCCTAAAAATACAGACAAATAAGAATGATGGATTCAACATAACTTTTGAAGATGAAGGTAAAAATCGATCACAAAATATTCAGGAATTGCCAAGAAACTCGATTTTGAAAAAATACAGAAAGCAAAAAGTAAAATCGGTGCTTTAGGGGAAGAAATAGTTTTTGATTATTTAATGGAATCAGCTCAGCAAGAAGGATTAGCTACTCCAGTACATCTCTCTATAGAAGAAGGTGATGGTCTAGGTTACGATATTCGGTATTGGGACAAGGATGGAAAGGAGATCCATGTCGAAGTAAAAACAACAACGAGTAGATATGTAGATGGTTTTGAGATGACTCGAAATGAAATAGAAGCGTCATTGAACACAAACTATGATTATCAAATTTATAGAGTCTATGATCTTCAGGTTAAAACAAAAGACTGTAAAATTAAAATATATAAGGTGCCTGTAGATGATGAGAAGTTTATACTTGAAACAACGAAGGTAGTAGTGTTTCAAAAATAGCAGTTTTAAGTGATTGTGTATAGAGCCATTTTAGGTTTTGTCATTGTTTTAATATTTAAATTGAAATAGTATCATAGACTGCTAATTTAAAAGATAGGGATAATATAATGAATTTTTTCAAAAAAACTTTTATAACTCAACCAATGTTACCAAATTTCTTTTTAACAATATGTGTCAATGGTATTGTAATATACATAACATTAATGTTAATGTCATTATTATTATTTAAATTTTTGATATATAACAATATAGAGTTGGTCATGGCGACTATGATCAACCTAGTTCTTATGATTAATCTAGTCCTTTTCCTTTTCTTTTATTTTATTCGTGTCAATGCTCAAACGGATAGGGAAGAGCTTGGAAACATATTTCAACAGTTAAAAAGACCCGCCATAATCTTTTCAAAAAAGAAGTTTATAAATATTTTAATTTGTTTTCTATATTATATATCAATTGGACTGTTAATTGTAGAGGATTTCAAAGTAATAAATAATAACTTACATTTAATAGAAATTTTTATATTGAACGTAGAAACAATAGTAACTATTATAATTGGACTTTTAATTTGTTCAGTTCTTTTATTTCTATTTCGATTTGTATATCAATTTATTGGAATTTCTCCATGGATAGTGATTGGCTTTTCTTCAATATTAATAATTTTCAGTTCATTAATCGGTATAGAAAACTCACCTTTGGGTTGGACATTTTTAATGTTAATATTTGGAACGATTACGACTCAATTTACAAGTATAGATATAAAATATTTTTTTCCAGAAAAATATAGGGATAAAATAGAAAATAATGAAAAGATCAAGGAAAAATTGAGTAGAATTAAATATTCAACTATTATATATATTCCAATTTTATATATTTCATTATTATTTTCGGAAAAAATTTCAGTGAGTAATAATTTTATTTACTTACTTAATAAAATGACCTCCTCTCATTACGAGGAGGCTTCTCAAGAATTTTTTTCGATCTATACTTTCTCTTCTGGATTATTAAAACTAATTTTTATTACTTTAGGTTGGATTGTTTTTATAGAATACAAAGATATATTTTTAACTAAAGTTACAAGAAGTCTGATAGGAAAAGTTAAGGAGATTGAAAATTTATCGATTAGTAATGGGAAATATTATAAAATAAGGTGTAGCAAAAGGAAATGGAATATTGATAAAAGTGTTTTTTTATTGAAAAAACAAAATAGTAGTACTGAAAATGAATCTCAAAAGATACGTGATAAATTTATATTGTCAAAAGAGTCATGGCTCTCTTTAAACACTAATAGATCAATTAAAGTGATTTCTAATGATATAGTGAAAGTAGATAATGATTACTTTATACATAATGAATCAAATATTTTAAATAAGTTTGAAAAAATAGATAAACGTACAAGAAAGGAAACACTTGGGCAACTAGATTTAACAGCTTTAATTATTGTTACTATATTTTTTTCATTTCTTGTTTTATCAAATTTGCTCTTGGATGTAGATATGAAAAAAGTACCAAATGGTGTTTTTTACTACAAAAATAGTGAACAGACTTATTTACCTACGGATAGGATTTATTTCTGTGAGGATAAAATAAGCCACGTAAAAGATAATATTCAGTACTTTAATTCTACCAGATCACTTAAAAAAGTTATTCCTAAAGTTACGAATTATAAATATGATAAAGTTTCCATGACGATTAAAGATGAAAAACATAATATAGTTGGTGAGCTTAATAAAATGACAAAAATTATAGATATGAAAGATGAGGATGGAAATAAAAAAACATATATTGAGATTAAGTAGTTATTCAATCATATAATATCCAATTATTTATAATTGTTCTGCAAAATTGTCGGTAATATACATGAAAAATAGATACGATAATGGCTAAAACTTTCCGGAAAAGATACATTTTTCGGAAAGTTAATTTACAATAACTCTCAATATAAAGTTATAAAATACGCAAGATCTATTAAAATTGCGTATTTTTTATTTAAAATGTATTAGAATAAAATTCATATTTACATTTATTAAAAGCATTTCGTATCAAAAATACGGGATGCTTTTTCTGTCTAGCTTAATTTGACAATCTAGGAAAAAAAGCTCCTCTATTAACTGTTTTTTACAGCAAGAAGAGGAGCTTTTATTCAGAGAGTTTGTTCAGTGTTCCAATTTACTAATTTCTATTTTTTTTTATTGAGACCAATTAAAAGGATTGGTACTAACGCACCAATAATTTTACCTGCAATAGCAGCAGACTTAGAGGATACAATTAATTTAGAAGCCTGAGAGATTTCATCAAAATCTAGATTTTCTGCTTCAGCTTTGGACAATACTTCTAATAACATTTCAGCACGCTTAGCTCTATCAGAGTCGGCTGACTTTAGTTGTTCAATTTCAAAATCAACTACTGTTCGTATTGCAATATAATGTAGTTTGGTTAGTTTGCTATTTTTTGTTTCTAGATTACTAATAGTTTGTTTAGTGACACCAATAAGATTACCTAAATCTTCACTAGTCCAATTTAAGATTTCTCTGATAGACTTTAAATTATCTTGCAGTATTTGTCTTGTTTTCTCATTTGAGGGATATTTTTCTTTTTTCATTTCACAACACCTACAATTCTGTATTTACATTATAACAGAAATTTGGGACATAAAAAAGCATTGTTTTGGTCAAAAATATAATTTAAGTAAAAAATATTTGACAAAATAAAAATTATGGATTATAATATCGATATTCTTAAGAAAGTGAGGAATGAAGTTATGATTAGCTTATTAAAAATAAAGTGAGTCATATGTTTGTTCTAGATTCTGTGTCAGAAACATGACCAGAAGTTTTTTGGTGTAGTATACACCGTGCCGTGCCATTATAGGAGGAAAGTCAGAATGGATTTACAAGTAATACTTAATATTGTGTTGATTTTTGGAATGATTTATTTCGTTGTTAGAAGATATATTATTGCCTCAAAATTTGCAGACTATATGATTAAGAATGGCGGGGAAGAAATTGAATTTATAAAGGAAAATAAATTGAGTTTCTCTGAATGCGTGAAATTGATTAACAAAAAATATAACATTGGGTTAGTTAATTCATTTTCTGTCGTGAATTGTATAAGAGAAATGTAAGCTACACTAATAAAGGAGAGAATTATTATGGACGCAATTGTTAAGAAATTAGCAGGTTTTGGTTTGCCAGCTGTAGTCTTGTTAGTAGCAATGAGTACAACAGGTTTAGCAGGTGCTGCAGCATTAACTACAGCATTGGCTGCTCTTGGACCATTTGGCATGTTAGGTGGAATTGCTTTATTAGTTTTTTTAGGTTTAGCTGCAGATTCAATTGCTGGATACGGTTATGAAGAAGTGGCAAAGCGCGTAGTTAAAGAACAATTAAAAACTACGTCTAAGTCTGAAATGATTAAAAATATTAGAAAACAACCAATTACAAAAGCAATGAAATTAAAAATTATTGACTTTGTTGAACATATAGATATCTAATTTGAAATAGGAGTTAATATTATGTCAAAATTATACGAATGTAGTGAGTGTGGTGAGTTGTTTACCAAGCATGAAATTGATTGGGAAGGTAGCGATGAAAGCTATGAGTCTTATTATTGTCATGACTGTTCTAGGTTTCTAGAGCAATGTGGAATTGATGCAATGGATCCTGATGGATTTGGGTATGACGAATATGGAAACTGGGATTCGGAACGATTAGGATTATAAATACCTTAGAAAAACTCCTATTGCCTCTTCGCCCGTACTCTTGTTAGATGTTTATAACAGTCTTAAAAAAATCATATAAGGAAGTGTAAGAATGAAGCTAATACCGTACATTTTTATAAATAGAAATTTATTGTCTGTTAGCGGCTCAAAAAAAGAAGTGTTTTCTAAATGTCTCAAAATTGCAAGTAAATATGGAGAAGTGATAGGCAGTGATGAAATATTTGGGGAAATTTATCTCAAAACAAAACTAAATCTGCGCCAGTTACATTTTCCAAGAGAAATAAAAATATCGGTTGCTGCCACTGAGGTTCAAGATTTGACTATTATAAGGTTTGGTGATAGGTTTGATTATACTAGTTCATGGCTTAGGGACGTTTTTGGGAAAGAATTCTTTAAAAAATGAAGCCCTGTATATAGTTATAATGAAGCGCTTCAAAACCATACTGGAACTTCCCTAAATTATCAAGCTAATATCAATTTTTTGAAATTTTAGTTGCGTAAGGATGCCCTTAAATACTGTTATGAAGCTATTTTTAAATCAATTGAAAATAATGCTTTCCAAACCAGGTCTTACGATAATATAGAGGTTTACAATGTAATGGGAAGTACGGCGATTAAATCAACTATATTCAGAAAACAAAGCATAATCTTGCTTGAAACGTTATTAACCAGAGGTTTATCCGTAAGGATAAGCCTTTTTTGTTGGTGTTGGAGGTGATTATTTATCTCTTTTATTATTGCAACAAAAATATCTAAGTCATATTGATAAAACACTCTAAAATTTGTACAATAACGCTATGAAAAAATTTAAACAGTGGAGTTGGATCCTTTGTGGCTTTCTTATCCTCTTTTTAGGTGCTACATTTATGTTTCACCAAGTCAGTTTGCAAAAAGAAAGGAAGCTACTCACACCCATAGGTAAACAGGTTACGGTCAATGGCCATCAAATGAATGTCTCGATTACTGGAGAAGGGCCTGAAACAATCGTGTTACTTTCAGGTGCTGGCATCGCCTCCCCTATCCTAGACTTTAAGAATCTATCAGATTCCCTATCCAAAAAATACAAAGTTGTTGTCGTGGAGCGAGCAGGATATGGTTTTAGTGAAGATAATGATCGTTCAAGAGATGTGATGGAGGTCCTTTCTGAGACCCGTCAAGCTTTGGCGCAAGCTCATGTTTCAGGTCCTTATGTGATTATTTCGCATTCTATGGCTAGTTTAGAGAGTCTTGCTTGGCAAGAGAAATATCCGAATGAAGTGAAGACTTTGATTGGCCTGGATTGGGCCTTGCCAGCGAGTTATGAAGATTTAAAGGATAATCAGGCCTTGCTTACTGTGGCTTATTGGAGCAGTAAGATTGGCTTATTACGCTATTTCCCTGAGTCCTTTTATATAAAAAATCCAACTCTGACTGAAACTGAATGACAACAATATAAATTACTAGCATATAAGCAGTTGATGTCACAAGCCATGCTTCATGAATCCCGTTTGGCAAAGGAAAATGCCAAGAAAGTTCCATCTAGCATTAATCCGAAAATTCCAGCCTTACTCCTGGTTTCTAACGGTGAAGGCACGACCTTTAGCCAATCAGAGTGGCAACGTTATGCAGAGAGATTTGCAAGCGACCAGTCTAATGTTCAAGTCGACTATATGGATGCGCCTCACGACCTCTATCATTATCAAAGCGATGCTATTGTTTCTCGTATTAAAGAATTTTTAGAGAATAATTGAGGGCTTAAAAATCCATTGAGACTGATGATAATAATTAAATGCTGAAGGATTAACAGTAGAATCGTTAATTTTCTCGATTAAAAAAATTCTTTTTCTTAACAAGAAGCCTGCCCCTAAGGGCAGGTTTTTTGGTGTCTTAAGGAAACTATTTAACAGAATTCTTGATTAAAAGTTTCATTTTAAGAGAGAAATCTCTAATTTCATACTCAATAAGCAAACGCTTGCATTCCTTTTTTTATTAGATTATAATAGGTTGGTATAAAGCCTTCTGTAATAATATTGAAAAAGTGTAGAAAGTAAGGATTTAGAATACTTGTAGTCAAAAATACAATGTTGCTTCTTACGATAGGGAGATAGATATGGCAATGATAGAAGTGCAACATCTTCAGAAAAATTTTGTGAAGACAGTTAAGGAGCCGGGGTTAAAGGGAGCCTTGCGCTCCTTTGTTCATCCTGAAAAGCAGACTTTTGAAGCGGTCAAGGATTTAACATTTGAAGTTCCAAAAGGGCAGATTCTAGGATTTATCGGGGCAAATGGTGCTGGGAAGTCAACCACCATCAAAATGCTGACAGGGATTTTGAAACCGACATCTGGTTTTTGTCGGATTAATGGCAAGATTCCGCAGGACAATCGCCAAGATTATGTCAAGGATATTGGGGTTGTTTTTGGGCAACGCACCCAGCTATGGTGGGATTTGGCTCTGCAAGAGACCTACACGGTTTTGAAAGAGATCTATGATGTACCGGACTCGCTTTTCCATAAGCGCATGGACTTTTTGAATGAAGTTTTGGATTTGAAGGAATTTATCAAGGATCCTGTGCGGACTCTTTCACTAGGTCAACGGATGCGGGCGGATATTGCAGCTTCCTTACTTCACAATCCCAAAGTTCTCTTTTTAGATGAACCGACTATTGGTTTGGATGTGTCGGTCAAGGACAACATTCGTCGGGCCATTACTCAGATTAATCAGGAGGAAGAGACAACTATTCTCTTGACCACTCATGATTTGAGTGATATTGAGCAACTCTGTGATCGGATTTTTATGATTGATAAGGGGCAAGAGATTTTTGATGGAACGGTGAGTCAGCTCAAGGAGACCTTTGGCAAGATGAAGACTCTCTCCTTTGAACTGGTACCAGGTCAAGGTCATCTTGTCTCTCATTATGAAGGCTTACCTGATATGTCCATTGATAGACAAGGAAATACTCTCAATATTGAATTCGATAGTTCCCGCTACCAGTCGGCCGATATTATCAAGCAAACCTTATCTGATTTTGAAGTCCGTGATTTGAAGATGGTAGATACGGATATTGAAGATATTATCCGTCGCTTCTATCGAAAGGAGCTCTAAGATGGTCAAATTGTGGAGACGTTATAAACCCTTTATCAATGCAGGGATTCAGGAGTTGATTAGCTATCGAGTCAACTTTATTCTCTATCGGATTGGTGATGTCATGGGGGCTTTTGTGGCATTTTATCTCTGGAAGGCAGTCTTTGACTCCTCCCAGGAGCCTTTGATTCAGGGCTTCAGTATGGCAGATATCACTCTCTACATCATCATGAGTTTTGTGACCAATCTTTTGACTAGGTCTGATAGCTCCTTTATGATTGGGGAGGAGGTCAAGGATGGCTCCATTATCATGCGCTTGCTGAGACCAGTGCATTTTGCGGCTTCTTACCTCTTTACGGAGCTTGGTTCCAAGTGGTTGATTTTTATCTCTGTTGGGCTGCCATTTTTAAGTGTCATTGTTTTGATGAAAATCTTATCTGGGCAAGGTATTGTAGAAGTGCTGGGATTAACTGTCCTTTATCTCTTTAGCTTAACTCTGGCTTATCTGATTAACTTTTTCTTTAATATCTGCTTTGGATTTTCAGCCTTTGTCTTTAAAAACCTATGGGGTTCCAATCTACTCAAGACTTCAATAGTGGCCTTTATGTCTGGCAGTTTGATTCCCTTGACATTTTTTCCAAAGGTGGTTTCAGATATTCTCTCCTTATTGCCATTTTCATCCTTGATTTACACTCCGGTTATGATCATTGTTGGGAAATACGATGCCAGTCAGATTCTTCAAGCACTTTTGCTTCAGCTTTTCTGGCTTATAGTGATGGTGGGCTTGTCTCAGTTGATTTGGAAACGAGTCCAGTCATTTATCACCATTCAGGGAGGTTAGTATGAAAAAATATCAACGCATGCATCTGATTTTTATCAGACAATACATCAAGCAAATCATGGAATACAAGGTGGATTTTGTGGTAGGTGTGTTGGGAGTCTTTCTGACTCAAGGCCTAAACCTCTTGTTTCTCAATGTACTCTTTCAACACATCCCCTCGCTAGAAGGTTGGACCTTTCAAGAGATTGCCTTTATCTATGGATTTTCCTTAATTCCAAAGGGATTAGATCATCTCTTTTTTGACAATCTCTGGGCTTTAGGTCAACGACTAGTTCGAAAAGGGGAGTTTGACAAGTATCTGACCCGTCCTATCAGTCCTCTCTTTCACATCCTCGTTGAGACCTTTCAGATTGATGCCTTGGGCGAACTTTTGGTCGGTGGAATCTTACTAACGACAACGGCGACTAGCATTGCTTGGACTCTTCCCAAATTCCTGATTTTTCTAGTTTGTATTCCTTTTGCGACCTTGATCTATACTTCCCTGAAAATTGCAACAGCCAGCATCGCTTTTTGGACCAAGCAGTCAGGTGCCATGATTTACATTTTTTATATGTTTAATGATTTTGCCAAGTACCCGATTTCCATTTATAATTCCCTCCTTCGTTGGTTAATTAGCTTTATTGTGCCCTTTGCTTTTACGGCCTACTATCCTGCCAGCTATTTCTTGCAGGACAAGGATGTCTTCTTTAATATTGGTGGTTTGATTCTGATTTCTCTTATCTTCTTTTGCATCTCTCTGAAACTTTGGGACAGGGGGTTAGATGCCTACGAAAGTGCTGGTTCGTAAGAGCTAGAGTAAGACTAAAACCAAGAAAAGATTTTGTAATGTTTGTTATTGAAGAAGTCAAGAGTGAAGATCAAAAAATGGCAGTTGTCGCTGAGATTTTAAGGGATTTGCCAGAATGGTTTGGAATACCAGAAAGCACGCAAGCCTACATCGAAGGAGCCAAGGACTTGAAGGTGTGGACCGCCTTTTAGGAGAGTAATTTGCTTGGCTTTGTAAGCTTGTCCTATTCCAGTGAAGATTGTGCAGAAATTGATTGTCTCGGTGTAAAAAAAGCTCATCAAGGTAGAGGAATTGGTAGTCAATTGCTTGCTACTTTAGAGAGTGAAGCTGGCAAAAATGTTGATTTTTTGCAGGTGAAAATAGTGGCAGAAGGCTCTAATAAAGATTATGACCGAACCAATGTCTTTTATCGCAGTCTTGGCTTTAAAAAACTAGAGATTTTTCCGCAACTGTGGGGGCCTCAAAATCCTTGTCAGATTTTGATTAAAAAGATGAATTAAGAATCCCTTGACATCCTTCCTTATAGTGCTATACTATAAGGGTAATCGCCGATTTAGCTCAGTTGGTAGAGCAACGCACTCGTAACGCGTAGGTCACAGGTTCGATCCCTGCAATCGGCATCAAATGATACAAGAAAAAGCCTATTGTGATAGGCTTTTTTTGATGTTGAATCATTTTTTGTACCAAAATTTGTACCAAATTATTATAAAAGTTTTCGGATGTTTTCAAACTCATCGTTAATATTCTCTTGTAATGTATAATCGAGTCTTAGCTAATATGGGAATGACTTTATCAATATTCTAGAGCTATTTTAGAAATGCTCAAAACTATCTTTCCAGAAAATAGTTGTTTTTCGGAAAGTTAGCTATTAATATTTATCAATGATAAAAATAGCATGTTTTAAGGGACTGACCCCAAAAAGTGAGAATTTAATAAAAAGACTTGACATAATTCGTTTACAATGGTAAACTTACTTTAAACATATTCGTTTACATCTGTAGACAACTAGGGAGGAAGGAGAATGAGCACGATAGAATTTAATACTTATATCACAGATGCAGAATGGGAAGTCATGCGTGTAGTTTGGGCAAATGATCGAGTAACTAGTAAAAAAGTCATTTCCGTATTGCAAGAAAAAATGGACTGGACACAATCCACTATCAAAACGATCTTAGGTCGATTAGTTGGAAAAGGCGTACTAAATACAGAGCATGAAGGTAGAAAGTTTATTTACACTGCCAATATTGAAGAGACAGAAGCCGTAAGGGATTATGCAGAAGATATTTTTAACCGTATTTGCAATAAGAAAGTCGGAAATGTAATAGGAAGCATCATTGAAGATCATGTTTTAAGCTTCGATGATATAGATCGACTAGAAAAAATATTAGAGATGAAAAAATCTTTCGCAGTAGAAGAAGTGGATTGCAATTGTCCAGAAGGACAATGCGAATGTCATTTACATCATCATTAAGCATAAGGAGGAATTTAAAATGAATAATGACAACATGGATAAGTTAAAACACGAGCATGGAATCACAGATGAACATGGATACCATAAGGATCAACATCAAGTACATCATGCTGGGCATGATCACAGCGGTCACAGTGGACATAATCACAGCGGTCACAGTGGACATAATCACAGCGGGCACAGTGGACATGATCACAGCGGGCATAATCACAGCGGACACAGTGGGCATGCCCACCATCATCACGGAAGCTTTAAGGAACTTTTCTTAAAGTCATTGCCACTAGGAATCATTATTATGCTCCTAGTCCCTTTGCATGGATTTGAACTACCATTCCAGTTTACTTTTCCATATTCTGATATTGTAGTAGCTATTTTATCTACTATATTAATTATTTATGGTGGACGTCCATTCTATCAAGGTGCAGTTGACGAATTTAAACAAAAAGAACCTGGAATGATGGCACTCGTTTCTTTAGGTTTAAGTGTTTCATATTTATACAGTATTTATGCTGTGATCATTACCTACGTAACGGGTGAACACGTGATGGACTTTTTCTTTGAATTTGCTTCATTACTATTAATCATGCTATTAGGTCACTGGATTGAGATGAAAGCTATTGGAGAAGCAGGAGACGCACAAGCAGAATTGGCTAAGTTAGTGCCGAAAGATGCTCACGTTGTATTAGAAGACGATTCAATTGAAACACGTCCAGTTGCTGACTTACAGGTAGGTGATTTAATTCGTGTTCAAGCCGGAGAAAATGTGCCAGCAGACGGGATTATCGAGCGTGGCGAATCACGTTTAAATGAAGCTCTTTTGACTGGAGAATCAAAAGCAGTTAAAAAAGGCCCTGGCGATGAAGTAATCGGGGGCTCAACAAATGGAGAAGGGGTTCTTTATATTAAAGTGAATGAGACAGGTGATCAATCCTTCATCTCTCAAGTTCAGAATTTAATCAGCCAAGCTCAAAGTCAGCCTTCCAGAGCAGAAAATATTGCGCAAAAGGTTGCAGGGTGGCTCTTCTATATTGCTGTTATTGTCGCGCTAATTGCTTTTGTAGTGTGGATGATTATTGGAGATATCCCAACGGCAGTTATATTTACTATTACTACATTAGTTATTGCTTGTCCGCACGCATTGGGTCTGGCTATTCCATTGGTAACCGCCCGTAGCACAAGCTTAGGAGCTAGCCGTGGCTTACTAGTAAAAGACCGCCAAGCCTTAGAAATAGCTCAAGATGCAGATGTGATCATTTTAGATAAAACGGGTACTTTAACAACTGGTGAATTTAAAGTATTAGATGTAAAACTTCTTAATGACAAATATACAAAAGAGGAAATCATTGCCTTATTGGCAGGTATTGAAGGAGGATCTAGCCACCCAATTGCTCAATCAATTATAAGTTTCGCCGAGCAGCAAAATATACGTCCAGCATCTTTTGATTCGATTGATGTGATTTCCGGTTCTGGAGTAGAGGGTAAAGCAGGTGGGCACCGTTACCAATTAATCAGTCAAAAAGCCTATGGACGTAATCTTGATATGGATATTCCAAAAGGAGCAACTCTTAGTGTCTTAGTAGAAAACGATGATGCCATTGGTGCTGTAGCTTTAGGGGACGAATTAAAACCAACGAGTAAAGCGTTAATTAAAGCTCTTAAAAAGAACAATATTCAACCAATTATGGCAACAGGTGATAATGAAAAAGCGGCTCAAGGCGCGGCAGAAGTTTTAGGGATTGAATATAGATCAAATCAATCTCCACAAGATAAATATGAGTTGGTTAAAACACTTAAAGATGAAGGAAAGAAAGTTATCATGGTAGGTGATGGTGTAAATGATGCTCCTTCTCTTGCCTTAGCAGATGTTGGTATAGCTATAGGTGCTGGAACTCAAGTTGCATTGGATTCAGCTGATGTCATATTGACTCAATCCGATCCAGGAGATATTGAATCATTCATTGAATTAGCACACAAAACAACTCGTAAAATGAAACAAAACCTATTTTGGGGAGCTGGTTATAACTTTATAGCTATCCCTCTAGCTGCAGGAATTTTGGCTCCTATTGGTATCACATTAAGCCCTGCATTAGGAGCAATCCTAATGTCTGTGTCAACAGTCATCGTCGCCATTAATGCGATGTTGTTAAGTTTAGATCCAAAAAATAACGGTTAACAGATTGAGTGATTGAAACTCCTTAAAGTATCAAGATACAATAGTTTTACAGGAGAAAAAGAGATGTAAGTACCGGCTCTTTGTAAAATCGTGTTGGTAGAAGTAGACGATTTTTCTACCAACACGATTTTTAATTTATTATAGAACTGATTTCTTTTAAAATCCTAAAAGCCACCTATTTCGACAGTTTTATAGCTTGTTATTCTATTTTCTTGACAATAATACCACCGTCTCCAACTTGGAGGTGTTTTTATTTAATTCTCATTTACGGGGGTCAGTGCCAATTAAAATTGCGTATTTTTTATTTAAAATGTATTAGAATTAAATTCATATAAAATATGCACGAAAAATAAATCAAATTTAAAAAGTACAAATTAATGAAGTGATTATTGATAAAAATAGTTAATAATTGGTTAAACAAAATATATAACTCGTTTATAAATTTATAGAAATGAACCATTATAAATCTCCTCTTAAATATTGAAAAAACCATTGGCAGTGGACATACTTTAAGACTATATATTTCTGAAACTAGTTTCACAACACAAATATTGACATGCAATTATTAATTGGTGGATTTTAAGTTGACATCTACAGAGGTTAATGTTAGAATAAATTCAAAAATATATTTGAATGAGGTGTTTTATGATTCAAAATATTGTTACTTCAATAATCCTGTATTCTGGGACAGCCGTAGACTTACTTATTATCCTAATGTTATTTTTTGCCAAAAGAAAAAGCAGAAAGGACATCATTAACATCTATTTAGGACAATTTCTAGGCTCTGTTAGTCTAATATTCCTAAGTTTGCTTTTTGCATTTGTCTTAAATTATATTCCTAGTAAAGAGATTTTAGGTTTACTAGGTTTGATTCCAATTTTCCTAGGCCTCAAAGTTTTGCTTTTAGGAGATTCTGATGGAGAAGCTATTGCAAAAGATGGTTTGCGAAAAGACAATAAAAACCTGATTTTTCTAGTCGCTATGATTACTTTTGCAAGTTGTGGCGCTGACAATATAGGTGTCTTTGTCCCATATTTTACCACCTTAAATTTAGCGAATTTGATAGTGACTTTACTTACTTTTCTAGTCATGATTTATCTCTTGGTTTTTTCTGCCCAAAAATTAGCACAAGTCCCTTCTGTTGGAGAAACTTTGGAGAAATATAGCAGATGGTTTATTGCCGTTGTCTATTTAGGATTGGGGATGTATATCCTGATTGAAAACAACAGCTTTGACATGCTATGGGCTGTGTTAGGCTAGGAGAAAAAATTATGAAAAAAGATAGTATCTGTCAAGTGGATGTTATAAATCAACAAAATGTTACAACCGCAACGAACTACCTTGAAAAGGAAAAAGTCCAAAAATCACTTCGCATTTTATCAAAATTTACCGATAATAAACAGATAAATATCATCTTTTATCTCCTTGCCGTCGAAGAACTCTGTGTCTGCGATATAGCCTGTTTATTAAATCTCAGTATGGCATCTGCCTCCCACCATCTTCGTAAACTAGCCAATCAAAACATCTTGGACACTAGAAGAGAGGGGAAAATTATATATTATTTTATAAAAGATGAGGAAATCAGAGTTTTTTTTAATCAACTAGGATAACAACTATTTTTACTACTTTTCCATGATTATAGGGAGATTATATATGAAATTTTTTGATGAAAATTACTCACAAGAAATACCTACTCGTATCAAATGTTTAAGAAAAAAGTATAATTTAAAGCAAAGCGACCTAGGTAATGCAGGTCAAGTTAGCCAAGTTGAAAAGGGAGAAATTTGAAAGAATTTGTATCTTTTATTTTTTGTTTCATTTATGCCCTATGCTACTGGAATAGTTAGTAGTCATTTCATGAATCATACGGCACAGCTCTTTTATGGACTGATCGTTATTGTTTCAACGGTAGCAAACTGGTTTTTACATAAAGTAATTGATAAACCCAATATAGATC
Source organism: Streptococcus viridans (assembly GCF_900636365.1). Classification (NCBI taxonomy): domain Bacteria; kingdom Bacillati; phylum Bacillota; class Bacilli; order Lactobacillales; family Streptococcaceae; genus Streptococcus; species Streptococcus viridans. The sequence continues at coordinate 348,120 of NZ_LR134266.1, forward strand.
AGAAAGAATTACTTGAAGCTACCGCACAATATAGGAAGTTATTGATACCTGACCTAATAATTAAAGGAGTGGGATTGATTCTATCCTTAATTGTCTATCCTCTGATTATGATGTATAGTGTTTTAATTGCGGCATTTTACATCATAACTTTAAAAACACTATCCGAAAAAAGAGTGAATAACTAAAAAACGGTGACCAAAGTTAGGTGTATTATTTTAATGCTTAGAGACCTAAACTATTCCCCTATTTTAAAAATATTGATTCAGATTTTATGAAATTAATCAGTAGATATCGTTCTGAAAAGCCTTGATAATACGCTGTTTTTAGTCCAACTGAAACCCATACTTTCCAAACCAGGTCTTAAGAAAGCTCGTAAAGCATCACAATTATCAAAACGTTAATCAACACGCTTATATCAACGTTTACAGACATTTAAGAAATTTCTCTTGGATGTCTTTTTTTGTCTAGCTAAATTTTACAAATTGGGCAATTTAGGTTACTCAATAATATAAAAAAGATAAAAATTTAAAGTTCGAATTTTAATTTTAAAAAAAGTAATTATTATTGAATATCTGTTCAAACATTTTTTCTTTTCTAAGGTTAATATAAGTATATATACTTTAAAAAAGGAAGTCAAACATCTTGCTCATAGATTTTTGCATTTTTAAAAAATACATTTTGTCATATAATAATGTGGAAAATTGACGGATTCCTTAAATAATCATACAATATGAATATGTAAACCCTTACATACTATTCTACTTATACTTGATAAAATGCAAGTTCTTGAGGATCTATAAATATATAGACACTCTTCTATTTATAAAGTGAAATAAAGAATCACGGAGAAAGTTTATGGATATTAAAGAGACATTCAACCAGCTAGACAATACAAAATTTAATGATTTCAATAATCGCCTTGAAGGTTTTGAGAAACTTTTTAAAGACAAATATTATTTTACCCATCCCGAAGATTTTAGCTCAATCTTTAGCATTTTGGTAAAGTATGGAAAAAGTACAAGTAAATATATTTTATCGAAAGGAGAGATATATGAGTGAAATAGTTATTAATGCTCAGAATTTATCTAAAAATTTTTATAATTTTGATTCAAGACTCCCATTTATCAAGAGATTTTTGAAACGTAATCAAATAACGATTCGAGCTGTTCAAGATATTAGTTTTACGATTAAGAGAGGGAGTATAGTTGGCTTTATTGGGAGTAATGGAGCTGGTAAATCCACAACGATTAAAATGTTGACTGGGACTCTTTATCCTAGTTCCGGAAAATTAGAAGTGAATGGAGAAATTCCATTTAAAAGAAGTATAAATTTTAGAAAAAAAATTTCAATAGTAGTAGGAAATAAATTACAGTTATTTCAAGATGTTTCGGCTATGGATTATTTTCAATTGATTGGTACTTTATATGAGGTAGAACCGGCGATTTTACAAGAACGAATTCAGGAATTAAGCAATTTGTTGAATGTAAAAGATCAGCTTTACCAGCAGGTCCGGACCCTCTCTCTTGGACAAAAAATGAAAATGGAGTTTATCGCGGCATCTTTAACAAGTCCGGAAATATTATTTTTAGACGAGCCTACTATAGGGTTAGATATACAGTCTAAAAAAGATATCAGAACATTTTTAAAGAAAATGAATGAAGAATGTCATACTACTATTATTTTAACGAGTCATGATATGGATGATATTTCGTCTGTTTGTGACGAATTAATCGTCATTGACAAAGGAAAAATTATTTTGCAGGAGTCAATGGATGTTATTTTATCTAAATTTTCTGATTTTAAATATTTAAAGATAAAAATGACATTAGATTTGGTACCAGAGTTATGCTCTGTTAAAGGAGTAGTAGTCATTTCTCAAACAAAATCGGAATGTATACTAAAAATACCTAGAGATTTTGTCTTTGAGACATTAGAATCAATCAATAAGCTTGTAGATATAGAAGATTTTGAAATATCAAATCTTTCTTTAGAAGAAATTATTTTACAAAACTATTTTACAAAAAAGGAGCACAATTGAAAAAAGAAATGTCTATTATTCTGATATCATTTCGATCTATTTTGAACTATAAATCAAGTGTACTATTGTTAATGTTACAGGCAAGTATACAAATTATGATATCAGTATTTTTATGGACGTATATATATCAGAGTAACCAGATAAATATAGCAGGATATGATTTTACCTCAATGGTTCAATACTATTTGGGGACTATAATTTTTTCATATTTTGTTTTTTATCCAGTTGATTGGGAAATCAATGACGATGTTCATTCAGGAAATTTTTTTAGCATATTAATAAAACCTGTTACTTTTTATAAGTATTATTTTTGTAAAATGCTTGGAGATAGGCTTGCTCATTTATTATTTATCATCATTCCTGTCATTTTATTCTCCAGTGTTTATTACAAGAATGAGTTATTAACCATTGAAATTCTTATTTTAGGAAGTATTGCAATTATTCTATCTATGGTTCTATGGTTTTTAATATCATGTTGTGTAGGTATGCTTTCTTTTTGGTTAGAAAATATATTTTTTGTCCTTACTGTTAAAGAAATAGTAATTCAGTTTTTATCAGGAATATTATTGCCTTTAAGTTTTTTTTCAAATAATTTTCGTCTGTTTTTAGATGTATTACCTTTTAAATACTTAGTATATGAACCGCTTCAGATGTTTAGTAATGATACATATAAATTAATAGACTATTTGAGAATTATTTGTATTCAATTGATTTGGTGCATCATTTTTTATATTATATCAAGATTCATATTGAGAAAAGGAGTGGAGCACTTCTCAAATGTGGGAGGATAAAATGTTTAGAATAAAAGTAATTTTTAGGCTACTTCATTTTGGTTTTAAATCTGATATGAATTTTCATTTTGACTTCTTTTGTGGTCTATTTTCGTCGATACTGTGGATTGGTTTACCTATTGTATTTTTTAGATTGATTTTCTTAAACATAGACTCTTTTAATGGTTGGGACTATTATCAAATTTTATTTTTGGTAGGTTCCTACACTATTGTAGATGGAGTTATGATGGGATTGTTAATTAGAAGTATGGGAATTTTAGAATCAGATATTTTGAGTGGTAACTTGGATCAAATTTTATTGAGGCCGTTTGATACTCAGTTGTTCTATATTTTTAGATCATTTAATTTAGTTCAATTCGTGAATACTTTTTTTGGTCTTGCGATCATTTTTATAAGTTATGGAAATTTAAATGTACATTTAAATTCATTAAAAATATTATTTTATATCCTTTCTTTAATGTGTGGTTGTATTATATATTATTCAATTTGGTTTCTAATAACGATTAGTTCATTTTGGTTCCCAACTAAATTTTCAAAAGTAGATGTATTTTTGAATTATATTGGAATTTCTAAGTATCCATATAATATTTTTACAGGTATTAACAGATTGATCACTATGTTATTTGTTCCCAATTTATTAATTGCCAATCCTGCAGTATTAATATTTTTAGGGAAAGATACATTGAACCTATTTTTCTATCAAATAGTTTTTACAGTTTTTTTGATTATTATCAGTCGTACAATTTTTAGAAAAGGATTGAAAAAATATGAAAGTGCAGGAAGATAAACAATGTTGTTCAGTTATATGTTTGACTAAAGGAAGTGATTCGCTGTACTTTGTTTTGTGGTCATTGAAACATCAGATAATTATAAACTATAATTTAAAGAATAGTATTATTAACTTATAGGTGCTAAGAAAAAATTTAAAGAAATTCCCTCATTCAATCAAACTTATTCATATTTTTTAAAATAAGAAAATAGTTGGATTTTGATGATGGTTGATATAAAGCTAAACTGAAAGTACCTGAAATCCAACTGTGTCAAACCAGGTTTTACGAAAAGTTTTATTTGTACCAAAAATGACAAAGCATCCAAAACCTTTTCTCCATCTCTACGGTAATTCATTGACCTTCCGTTATCCTCGAATATTGTCTTCTAACGCCTAGGAATGAACGGAGATTTGACCAGATAGTCCGATAATTCGACCACTTATCCAAATTTCCTTGTCACTCTTGCCTCTGTTTGTTATAGTAGGATTATCAAAAGAAGCTAGTCTTCTGATAACATTACAAAAAAAGGTAGTATCATGAAAAAATTAATTGGTTTTGGATTTATCCTTGCAGCTCTCGCCGTCATCACCTTTAGTATCATTGGTTACCCGAAAATAGATGCCAATCTTTGGCCCTTGCTTCCAGTTGTCTTGTTTGCTTTCTTTACGCTTGAAAATGCACTCAAGAAAGACTACAAGTCCAGCTTGATTTGTGCAGTGATTGGCTTCATCATTGCCAATGCCATCTATGATCTTCTTCCGATTTCAAATGGGGTCGTGATTACTTCGGGTGTCTTGGCTTGTCTTGGTCTTGGTTTTCTCTTTCCAGACGCACCAAAAGAAAAATAATGCTTCTAATTTTATTCGTTCCAGGGGCTTGGCATGAAGAGATTTCTTCAGACCAAGTCCTTTTTAGCTGTCTGAAAGAACCACTTAGGGGCTGAAAATAACCACTTACTGAAAAGGACTTGTAAGATTTTGAACAGCTGTTATAATGTTACTAACAAAGGTTAAGAAAGGAGTCATATGAAAGTTCGCATCGAATTAGATCCTCAGATGGATGAGCCAGAAATGATCATTCGGGCTCCTCGATTGACGGAAGATGTCGCCCGCTTGCAACAGTTGATCTTGGAGCAAAAAATGACGCCCTTGACCTTTTACAAGGATCGAAGTGAGTACTTCGTGGATGTGTCAGAAATTCTCTTTTTTGAGACAGATGGTGAAAAGATCTATGGGCATACCAGAGAAGAGGCTTATGAGGTTCGTCAAAAACTCTATGAGTTGGAAGAGATCTTACCAATTGCTTTCTGTCGCATCTCCAAGTCGACCATTGTCAATACCAAGCAGATTTATTCTATCGAAAAATCTTTTTCGGGAACCAGTACAGTGAATTTTTATCAAACCCACAAACAGGTACACGTGTCCCGACACTACTATCAACTCTTAAAAGAACGGTTAAAGGAAATGAGGTAACGAGATGAAAAATAAATTAATTGGGATTTTCTTAATCCTCCTAGCAGCTCTAGTGCTCTTACAAGGCTATTTTGTAAAATGGGAAATCAGTATTTGGACGCTGGCTTGGGTTGTTTTGCTAGCAGTCCTTTCTCTCTCAAGTTTTTTGAAGCGGCACTTTGGCTGGGGCTTCCTATATGGGATCTTGGCCCTGTTCTCCCTTAATGGCCAATATCATTTTCTTCCGGTATCCAACTCGGTGGTCATCTTTTCTTCTATTTTAGCGGTGATTGGTCTGAATATTCTCTTTAAGCCCTCTAAAAAAGCAAAAGCGACTTGGAACTCCTACTCAGCAGGATCATCTTCCCAAACTGCTGGCAATGACATCGATGTCTCCTTCTCTACAGTGACCAAGTATTTGAATGACCAGAATTTTACGGGCGGAAGTGCCGATGTGAGCTTAGGAGAAGCTTCTATCTATTTTGACAATTGCCGGATCGAAGGGCCGTCAGCTCAGTTTGCGGTGGATGTTTCCCTTGGAAGTTTGAGTCTCTATGTCCCGAGCGACTGGCGGGTTCATGTCAATGTAGAAAGTTCTCTGTCAGCTATCCAACACCAGGAAAATCCTAGCAATTTAACCAGCAAGGACTTTTACATCGTCGGAGAGGTCTCACTGGGGAACCTAGAAATCATCTATGTAGGTGAGAATTCCTTTTCATAAGCCGATCTAAGAAAAACTTATTCAAAGGTCTTGCCAAGAGAAAGTTTTTTTGGTAATATAGTACGGTATGTGGTGCTAGCACATCCGTAATATTAGATCTAATAGGAGGCAAAACAGAATGGCTAAAGTATGTTATTTTACTGGTCGTAAGACTGTATCAGGAAACAACCGTTCACACGCGATGAACCAAACCAAACGTGCCGTAAAACCAAACCTTCAAAAAGTAACTGTCCTTATCGATGGTAAACCTAAAAAAGTTTGGGCTTCAGCTCGTGCATTGAAATCTGGTAAAGTAGAACGCGTTTAATCAGAAATGAGGATCTCTTGGAGGTCCTTTTCTTTTTTCTTTATTTTTTCTCTTTTTGGACATTTGTATCAACCGATAGGAGAAAGATGTATCCCTTTTACACGCGCCCTCTTTTATGGTAAAATAGAATATAAAATACTTTTGAGGTAGAAATTATGACAGTAAAAATCAATACAAAAGATGGTCAAATTGAATTGACTGATGATGTCATCGCAACTGTTGTAGGCGGTGCAGCCACTGAAATTTTTGGAGTGGTTGGGATGGCTAGCAAAAACGCGATTAAAGATAATTTCCAAGCTCTCTTAGGTAAGGAAAACTACTCTAAGGGTGTCGTTGTGAAAACAGCGGAAGCAGGAAGTATTGCGGTTGATGTTTACACTGTTTTGAGCTATGGTACAAAAATTAGCGAAGTCTCAAAAAATATTCAAGAGCGTGTCAAATTCAGTCTAGAAAATCAACTTGGAATCACAACGGATACAGTCAACGTCTATATCCAAAACATTAAAATTGTGGGAGAATAATCGTGTCTAAAATTACAACTAGTTTATTTCAAGAAATGGTCCAAGCAGGGGCTACTCGCTTAAATAAACAAGCCGAGTATGTCAATTCATTGAACGTTTTTCCTGTACCAGACGGTGATACTGGAACCAATATGGGGATGACCATTGAAAATGGTGCAAAAGAAGTAGCCGATCGCTCTGCTTCAACTGTTGGAGAAGCAGCAAATATCTTTGCGAAGGGGCTTTTGATGGGAGCGCGTGGAAACTCAGGAGTCATTACTTCTCAGTTGTTCCGCGGATTTTCTCAAAGTGTCAAAGACAAGGATGAATTGGATGGAGCAGCTCTTGCGGCAGCCTTCCAAGCAGGGGTTGAAGTAGCTTATAAAGCGGTAATGAAGCCTGTAGAAGGAACCATCTTGACCGTTTCTCGTGGTGCTGCCATCGGTGCCAAGAAAAAAGCAGAATCTACCAATGATGCTGTCGAAGTCATGCGTGCGGCCCTTGAAGGAGCTAAGACAGCTCTTGCCAAAACACCAGATATGCTTCCTGTACTGAAGGAAGTTGGTGTAGTGGACTCTGGTGGTCAAGGTTTGGTCTTCATTTATGAAGGGTTCCTATCAGCTTTGACAGGAGAATTTATCGCTTCTGAAGAATTTGTGGCGACTCCAGCAACCATGTCAGAAATGATCAACGCAGAGCACCACAAGTCAGTAGCAGGTCATGTGGCAACCGAAGATATCACCTTTGGTTACTGTACAGAAATCATGGTCGCTTTGAAACAAGGCCCAACCTATGTGAAAGACTTTGACTACGACGAATTCCGTAACTATTTGAACAATCTTGGGGATTCTCTATTAGTGGTTAATGATGACGAAATCGTCAAAGTCCATGTCCATACTGAAGATCCAGGTCTTGTTATGCAAGAAGGATTGAAATATGGTAGCTTGGTCAAGGTAAAAGTCGACAACATGCGCAACCAGCACGAAGCACAAGTTGAAAAAGAAGAGCGTCAAGCGAAACCAGCTGAAGCAAAAGAATATGCTATCATCGCAGTCGTTGCGGGTGACGGATTAGCGGATATCTTCAAAGCGCAAGGTGTGGATTACATCATCTCTGGTGGTCAAACTATGAACCCATCAACAGAAGACTTTGTCAAAGCTGTTGAAGAGTTGAATGCGCGCAACATCATTATCTTGCCAAATAACAAAAATATCTTGATGGCCGCTCAATCAGCAGCAGAAGTCATTGAACAACCTGCAGCTGTCGTAGAGACCAAGACCATCCCTCAAGGATTGACCAGTCTTCTTGCCTTTGATGAGAGCAAGTCTATTGAAGAAAACCATGATCGAATGGCAGCAGCGATTGAAGATGTGGTGTCAGGTAGTGTGACGACAGCCGTTCGTGATACAACCATTGATGGCCTTGAAATCCATGAAAGCGACAATCTTGGAATGGTCGATGGCAAAATCGTTGTTTCCAATCCAGATATGATGGAAACCTTGATAGCAACCTTTGATAAGATGTTGGACGAAGATAGTGAAATTGTTACGATCTATATCGGTGAAGATGGTCAAGAAGATCTAGCCAATGAGTTGGCTCAAAACTTGATGGCTAAATATGAGGACGTTGAAGTCGAAATTCATCAAGGAAATCAACCAGTTTACCCATATTTGTTTAGCGTTGAATAATCAAAAAATTTCAAAAATAGCAGGAAAAAGAGCCAAAAAAATGATTTTTTGGCCCTTTTTTTGATAAAAAAAACTTTATGAAAGCGATTAGATAGGTGTTTTTAGACAATTTTTATTTGATATGTTATACTTTAGAAAAATAGAAATAGGAGAAAAAGCAAATGAAAAAGGTAATCTGCTTTTTAGGAGCTTTGCTTTTTGTGATGACGGGGTGTGCTACTAAGTCTCAGTCCACAGAAACATCAAAAAGCTCAACCACTACTTCGATAGAAAAAAGTGAAACTGGTACTAGTGAGGCAAAGGAAGAAACCAAGGTTCTCACTGCAGAAATCAATGGCAATCAACATCGCTACACCATCACGACAAAAGGTGATAAGGTTCAGAAATTAAAGTTAGATGTTTTATCAGCCTTGCCAGAAAAAATCGCCACTAATTCAGCTAATCTAAGTCCTGAAGAGATGACAAAAATTATTAATGAAGGCTTGCAGTCAGATTCAGAATACAAGGCTCTGAAAGACATGGCTGGCTTCAGTATCGAATATAAGGTCACTCCAGAGAAAAAATTAGCCTCAACGGTCTCTGTTGATATGGAAACCATTGATTGGGACAAGGTTAAAGACCTATCTTACTTTAAAGATCTTGGTATCGGTGACCTAAAAGACATCAAGGCATCGACTGTTTTCACAGGATTAAAACTCCACGGTTTTAAAGAAGAAACGCCAGCACCATAGGTTCGGACTCTTGTCCGGCCTTTTTTATTTTCCATGACATTTGTCATGTCAGCCAGTGACAAAATCATCTAGTAGCCTGTTATTCCTTTCGCTATAATGAAGTCAGAAAGTAAGAGGTAAGGAAAAATGAAACAATGGTTCTATAAAGTGTTTACGTTAACAGTGGTTGGGATGGTCGTCTATTTGATCTTTTCAAAGGATGATAGCCTCTATTACCATTTCCCTTGGGAATTATTTGCGGGGATTGGCATCATGAGCTGGGCAGTCCAAGAAGGGCTAAAAATGGTCAAGGCTGTTAAAAAGGAGATGGAGCAATGAAAAAGAAAATTGAAATTGGATTGGTAGCTGCTCTGTGTTTGGTCCTTTGGGCAACAGAGGTTATGACGGGATGGTTTTCTGCCCATTTTCCTAGCTGGTTTTTCCAAACGGTTTGGGGAGTGACCTTGGTCGTCTATGTCATCATTCCAGCTGGCCAAGCCTGGTTGAAAGGAGAGTCTCATGAGTGTCATTAGAGTTGAGAACTTGAAGAAAAGTATTAAAGGAAAAGGGATTCTAGAAGATCTTTCTTTCGCAGTCGAACGAGGGGATTGCCTGGCTTTGATTGGCCCTAACGGAGCAGGGAAGACGACCTTGCTGAATTGCCTCCTAGGAGATAGGAAGGCAACTTCTGGAACCATTGAAATAGAGGGAAAAGCTCCTGGTCATCCTCAATTGAAGACTAGTATCTCTTATCTCCCTCAAGAGAATGCTATCGTGCAAAAGTTAACCGTGCAGGAACTAATTAGTTTCTTTCGCTCCATCTATCCCAATCCCTTAACGGTCTGTGAAATCGATGAGCTATTGCGTTTTAGTCTAGAACAAAAGAAACAATTGGCCAGTAAGCTGTCTGGTGGGCAAAAACGTCTCCTATCCTTTGTCCTGACCTTGATTGGTCGTCCGTCTCTTCTCTTTTTGGATGAGCCAACGGCTGCCATGGATACGTCCACTCGCCAACGCTTTTGGGAGATTGTCGGGGATTTAAAGGAACAAGGCGTCACTATTGTCTATTCTTCCCATTACATTGAGGAAGTCGAGCATACGGCTGATCGGATCCTGGTCTTGCATCAGGGACGTTTGCTTCGAGATACGACGCCACTAGCTATGAGAAGTGAAGAGGTAGAAAAACATTTTACCCTGCCTTTGCGATACCAAGCTCTAGTGGCAGGGATGGACGGAATTGGTCAAGTGACGGTCAAACCTGATGCCCTTCAAGTTGTGACAGGCGATGCCAATCGTTTGTGGACTCGATTGCAAGAAGAAGGCTGTTCGATCCAAGAGATCGAAGTGACCAATCGAAGTTTATTGGATTCTATTTTTGAAAATACAAAGGAAGTAGGTAGAGAAGATGAAACGCATGAAAGCTCTCGGCGTGGTTGAGTGGCATTTGACCAGACGCCAAGCCATTTATTATTTATTATCAATAGGGATGCCCACGGCTTTTTATCTCTTCTTTTCAGGGATGTACCAGGATACACCAGGGGCACCCGCTCACTTTATGAGGGATTATCTCCTCTCCATGACGGCTTTTTCCATGATGTCTACGGCTCTATTTTCCTTTCCAACAGTTCTTGAAACTGATCGACTCAATAATTGGCAAAAAGTCTTGCGCCATACCCCGGTATCTATGGTAGAATATTATCTAATAAAGGTTGCGGGTCTCTTTGTAGACTTTCTCCTATCCATTGGGGTCGTCTTTACCGTGGGTCATGTGGTGCGCCATGTGAACATGTCTCTACAGGATTGGGTCTTAGCGGCCTTCCTTCTCATCCTAGGAAGTCTAGCTTTTGTAGCTATCGGTCTGGTCTTGACCTTGCTTCCTTCCAGTCAATTGATGTCGGTTGCGGGCAATCTCCTCTATATGGGACTGGCTGTTATGGGTGGCCTATGGATGCCTATTAGTGTCTTTCCGGAATGGATGCAAGCTATTGGCAAATGCCTGCCAACCTATCAATTGATGGAACTGATCAAGACCTTTTTAAATAAGGGGCAGGTCAATGGCTTTGCTAGTCTCTATTTAACCTTGTTTACTTTGGTCTTGTTTACCCTTGTCATCGTCTATCGTCGTCATTCTGAGGTTCGTTCATGATTGAAAAACTCAAGCGTATTCATTATATGTTTTACGCTAGCCTAGTCTTTATGGGATTCCCATTTATCTCTATTTTATTGGGTGAGGTTCCCTACTGGCACTTCTTTTTAGCCCTCTTGTTTATTGCTTCCTATCTAGGAATCTTGATTACTGAAAACAAAAAGCTGATCTGGATTTGTTGGCTGTACCTCCTAGCCTATGTAGCAGGAAATACTCTTTTTATTAACGCCAACTATTTTTGGTTTTATTTCTTCATCAGTAACCTGTTAGTCTATCACTTTGAGATTCGCAATTTTCGCTCTCCTTATCTTTGGACAGTTTTTCTATCGCAATTTCTACTTTTTGGAGTTATCTTTTTCAAACAGAATGCGATGGAGTATGAATGGGTATTTTTAATCATCATTTTCTTCTTTACCCATGCCATGACTTACGGCATGGTTCGGATTCGGATGATGGAAGAGTTGAAAGCTGACCATGCCAAGCAAAATGCCCAGATCAATCTCTTGCTGGCAGAAAACGAGCGCCATCGGATTGGCCGTGATCTACATGACAGTCTGGGGCACACCTTTGCTATGCTCAGTGTCAAGGCAGACCTGGCTGATCAATTCTTAGCATTGGGTCAGGTTGAGAAGGCGCAGGAGCAGGTGCAAGAGATCCAAGCCATTAGTCAAGAGTCTATGCACCAAGTCCGAGAGATTGTGGAGAACTTGAAACAGCGAACCCTGGCAAGAGAGTTGGAAACCGTCAAGCAAATGCTGGAAGTAGCTCAAGTCAAAGTAGAGATTCAAAACGAGCTCGATACAGCTAGCATCTCGCCGGTCCTAGAGTCTGCTCTGGCCATGGTGTCTCTGGAACTAGCCACCAATATGATCAAACATGCCAAAGCGACGCAAGCCCTTCTCACTTATCGCTCCACCGAAACAGGGGTGGAAATGGTCGCAGAAGACAATGGTATCGGCTTTGATAAGGTCTCCGATAAGGACCTGCACTCGATCCGCGAACGGATTGCCTTGTTGGGAGGAGAGCTGGAGATCAGTCATCAATACAAGCCGACCCGGATAGAAATACGGATCCCCTATCAAGAAAGGAAATAAAATGCGCTTATTAGTTGCAGAAGACCAAAGTATGTTGCGCGATGCCCTCTGCCAGCTCTTGCTTTTGCAAGAGGATGTAGAAGAAGTCTTGCAAGCTGGAGATGGGCAAGAAGCCATTCGCTTACTCGAAACCCATCCAGTTGATATTGCTATTTTAGATATTGAGATGCCTATCAAAACAGGACTAGAAGTGTTGGAATGGGCCAAAAGTCAACAACCCCAGCTCAAGGTTGTCATCGTTACCACCTTTAAGCGGCCGGGTTACTTTGAGCGGGCCCTGAAGGCTGGAGTCGATGCCTATGTCTTAAAAGAACGCCGCATCACGGACTTGATGGGCACCCTGCATACCGTTTTGGCAGGTCAAAAAGAATATTCTCCTGAATTAATGGAGGGAATCTTGACCCATCCCAATCCTCTAAGTTCTCAGGAGCAAGCAGTCCTAAAAGAAGTCGCCAAAGGAGCTTCCAACCAAGAAATTGCTGATCGTTTATTTCTCTCTAACGGGACCATCCGCAATTATATGTCAGCGATTCTGACTAAATTGGATGCAGAGAACCGGACCGAGGCAGCAAAGATTGCCCAAGAAAGGGGCTGGCTATAAGCAAGCAAAGTTTCTAGGATTCCTAGAGACTTTTTTGATTGGATTGTTCTTTTTTCAGGAAATATCTCATTATTCGGATTTGGATAGAAAATTCAGAAAATTTGTGATTTTTACTTGAAATATTTTCCAAAAATGATATGATAGTAGCATGCTCATTTGATAATCAAAGAAACAGAAAGGAGAGACATGGAGAAAATTACCTTAGAAACTGCAAAGACAGGTTCAGAGCTTGTGCTAGAAACGCTTCGAGATCTTGGGATTGATACCATTTTTGGCTACCCAGGTGGAGCGGTTTTGCCCCTTTACGATGCTATTTATAGTTTTAAAGGGATCAAACACATTCTTGGTCGACATGAACAAGGGTGCTTGCATGAAGCGGAAGGCTACGCCAAATCAACTGGAAAGTTGGGTGTCGCAGTCGTCACTAGTGGACCTGGAGCAACCAATGCCATTACAGGGATTGCGGATGCCATGAGTGATAGTGTTCCTCTTCTTGTGTTTACTGGTCAGGTCAACCGTTCTGGGATCGGGAAAGATGCCTTCCAAGAGGCAGATATTGTTGGGATTACCATGCCGATTACCAAGTACAATTACCAAGTACGTGAGACAGCGGATATTCCACGGGTTATCACGGAAGCAGTTCATATTGCGACAACTGGGCGTCCAGGCCCCGTCGTCATTGACCTTCCAAAAGATGTCTCTGCCCTAGAAACTGATTATATTTACAATCCGGCCATTAACATTCCAAGTTACCAGCCGACTATTGAACCAAATGAATTACAGATTAAGAAAATCTTGAAGCAACTTGGCAAGGCTAAGAAACCAGTCCTCTTGGCTGGAGGTGGCGTCAGCTATGCAGAAGCGGCGGATGAATTGGTAGCCTTGGCAGAACGCTATCAGATTCCTGTGGTAACTAGTCTTCTAGGACAGGGAACGATTGCAACCAGCCACCCTCTCTTCCTTGGGATGGGAGGCATGCACGGTTCTTTTGCGGCCAACATTGCTATGACAGAAGCAGATTTTATGATTAGCATCGGTTGTCGTTTTGATGATCGTCTGACGGGAAATCCAAAGACCTTTGCGAAGAATGCCAAAGTCGCTCACATTGATATTGACCCAGCAGAGATTGGTAAAATCATTGCAGTCGATATTCCAGTCGTTGGCGATGCCAAAAAAGCCTTAAAACAATTGTTAGCAGAGCCAGTGGTTCATACCAATACGGAGAAATGGGTTGAGAAAGTTACCCAAGATAAAAATCGGGTTCGTTCTTACGATAAGAAAGAACGCGTGGTCCAACCCCAAGCAGTTATTGAACGCGTGGGTGAGTTGACCAAGGGGGATGCCATCGTCGTGACAGACGTTGGCCAACACCAAATGTGGGCTGCTCAGTACTACCCGTACCAAAACGAACGGCAGTTGGTGACTTCTGGTGGTCTAGGAACCATGGGATTCGGTGTGCCAGCAGCCATTGGTGCTAAGATTGCCAATCCAGATAAAGAAGTCGTGCTCTTTGTCGGCGATGGTGGCTTCCAGATGACCAACCAAGAGTTGGCAATCTTGAATGTTTACAAGGTTCCAATCAAGGTCATCATGCTCAACAACCATTCACTTGGAATGGTTCGGCAGTGGCAAGAAGCCTTCTATGATGGACGAACATCAGAGTCTGTCTTTGAAACCTTGCCAGACTTCCAATTGATGGCGCAAGCCTATGGGATTAAGAATTACAAATTTGATAATCCCGAAACCTTAGAGAAGGATTTGGAAGTTATTACCGAAGATGTACCAATGTTCATCGAGATCGACATTTCTCGGAAAGAGCACGTTTTACCAATGGTACCAGCTGGTAAGAGCAATCATGAGATGTTGGGGGTGAAGTTTAATGCGTAGAATGTTAACAGCCAAACTTCAAAACCGGTCTGGGGTTCTCAATCGCTTTACTGGTGTCTTGTCTAGACGCCAAGTCAACATTGAGAGTATCTCGGTAGGGGCGACAGAAAATCCCAATGTGTCACGGATTACTATTATCATTGACGTCGCGTCTCATGATGAAGTGGAACAAATCATCAAGCAACTCAACCGCCAGGTCGATGTGATTCGCGTTCGAGATATTACAGATAAACCTCACCTCGAGCGTGAAGTGATTCTGATCAAGGTCTCAGCGCCTGCAGAGAAACGGGCAGAATTGCTAGCCATTATCCAGCCCTTCCGCGCGACTGTGGTAGACGTGGCTCCAAGCTCCATCACCGTGCAGATGACAGGAAATGCAGAGAAGAACGAAGCTCTCTTGCGTGTCATTCGTCCTTATGGGATTAAGAATGTTGCACGGACGGGTGCAACTGGCTTTACCCGCGATTAAAGCCCACCATTCAAAATAGTTACTACCGCCTAAGAGGCAATAAAAATAGAAAAGAGAGAAAAAAACTATGGCAGTTCAAATGGAATACGAAAAAGATGTAAAAGTAGCAGCACTTGACGGTAAAAAAATCGCCGTGATCGGTTATGGATCACAAGGTCATGCCCATGCTCAAAACTTGCGTGACTCAGGTCATGATGTGATCATCGGTGTACGTCCAGGTAAATCTTTTGACAAAGCAAAAGAAGATGGTTTTGATACTTACACAGTAGCAGAAGCAACTAAATTGGCTGATGTTATCATGATCTTGGCTCCAGACGAAATCCAACAAGAATTGTACGAAGCAGAAATTGCTCCAAACTTGGAAGCTGGAAATGCTGTTGGATTTGCACATGGTTTCAACATCCACTTCGAATTCATTAAAGTTCCTGCAGATGTTGATGTCTTCATGTGTGCGCCTAAAGGACCAGGTCACTTAGTTCGCCGTACGTATGAAGAAGGATTTGGTGTTCCTGCACTTTACGCAGTATACCAAGATGCTACAGGTAACGCTAAAGACATCGCTATGGACTGGTGTAAAGGTGTTGGTTCAGCACGTGTAGGACTTTTGGAAACAACCTACAAAGAAGAAACGGAAGAAGATTTGTTTGGAGAACAAGCCGTTCTTTGTGGAGGTTTGACTGCTCTTATCGAAGCTGGTTTTGAAGTCTTGACGGAAGCTGGATACGCTCCAGAATTGGCTTACTTCGAAGTACTTCACGAAATGAAACTCATCGTTGACTTGATCTACGAAGGTGGATTCAAGAAAATGCGTCAATCAATTTCAAACACTGCTGAATACGGTGACTACGTGTCAGGTCCACGTGTCATTACTGAGCAAGTGAAAGAAAACATGAAAGCCGTTCTTGCGGACATCCAAAATGGTAAATTTGCTAATGACTTTGTCAACGACTACAAAGCTGGTCGTCCAAAATTGACTGCTTACCGTGAACAAGCAGCTAACCTTGAAATCGAAAAAGTTGGTGCTGAATTGCGTAAAGCAATGCCATTCGTTGGAAAAAATGATGACGACGCCTTTAAAATCTATAACTAATGAGGTGATGGTGAAGTTGGGAGAAATCCCAACTTCTTTTTCATCAATAGCAGAGATGGATTGGAAGGTATTTTCAACCATTTAGCAGAATCTGTATGAAGAGACGTGCCGTATCGAGCATTTTGGGTGATTTTTCTGAAAATTTGGGAAACACGCTGAAATTTTTGCAGTCTTTTGATATAATTAGATGAAATAAGGAGAAGAAGAGGAAGACTATGATAACATCGAAAGATATCATAAAAGCCCACAAGGTCTTAAAGGGTGTGGTTGTTGAGACTCCCTTAGATTATGATCATTATTTATCCGAAAAGTATGGAGCGAAAATCTACTTAAAGAAGGAAAATGCTCAGCGTGTTCGTTCCTTTAAGATTCGTGGAGCCTACTACGCGATTTCTCAGTTGAATGAGAAAGAGAGAGAGCGAGGAGTCGTCTGTGCTTCGGCGGGCAACCACGCTCAAGGAGTTGCCTACACCTGCCGGGAAATGAAAATCCCAGCGACCATCTTTATGCCGATTACAACACCTCAGCAAAAGATTAGCCAGGTTCGTTTCTTCGGTGGAGAGTATGTGACCATTAAATTAGTAGGAGATACCTTTGATGCTTCTTCTAAGGCGGCGCAGGAATATACCGAGCTTAAAAACTGTACCTTCATTGATCCATTTGATGATGCCAATGTCCAAGCGGGTCAAGGAACTGTAGCCTATGAAATTCTTGAGGAAGCAAAAAAAGAGTCAATTGATTTTGATGCTGTCTTAGTACCAGTTGGTGGGGGTGGTCTCATCGCTGGAGTATCCACCTACATTAAGGAACAAGCGCCGGAAATCGAGGTGATTGGGATCGAAGCAGATGGCGCTCGGTCGATGAAGGCAGCCTTTGAAGCCGGAGGTCCAGTAAAACTCAAACAGATTGATAAGTTTGCGGATGGGATTGCTGTTCAAAAGGTTGGTCAGCTGACTTATGAAGCAACGAAAAAAAATGTTGAGACCTTGATTGGCGTCAACGAGGGCTTGATCTCTGAGACCTTGATTGATCTATACTCCAAGCAAGGCTTGGTTGCAGAACCAGCTGGAGCTGCCAGTGTTGCAGCTTTGGAAGTATTGAGAGAGTATATCAAAGGGAAGACCATTTGTTGTGTGATTTCTGGTGGGAACAATGACATTAACCGGATGCCAGAGATGGAAGAGCGAGCCTTAATCTATGATGGTATCAAACACTACTTCATCGTCAACTTCCCGCAACGTCCAGGAGCCTTGAGAGAGTTTGTAAATGATATCTTAGGTCCAAATGACGATATCACGCGGTTTGAGTACATCAAACGGGCAAGTAAAGGGACTGGGCCAGTCTTGATTGGTGTCGCTTTGGCAGATAAGCATGACTATGCAGGACTGATCAATCGGATTGAACAATTCGACCCTTCTTTCATTAACTTGAATGGAAATGAAACCCTCTATAACATGTTGGTATGATGGATTCTTTAACAAAGAATCACTTCTAAAAAGTAAATAAAATATAAAGGAGAATCAGGAAATGATTTGGATTTTTCTATTGGCTATTCTAGTAATTGGAGCTACTGTATTCATTAGCTCGCTCTATGTGGTGAAACAACAATCTGTTGCGATTATTGAGCGTTTTGGACGCTATCAAAAGATCAGCAACAGTGGGATTCATGTCCGTGCACCATTTGGAATCGATAAAATTGCGGCGCGTGTGCAATTGCGTCTCTTGCAAAGCGAGATTGTGGTCGAAACTAAGACACAAGATAACGTATTCGTTACCATGAATGTAGCGACACAATACCGCGTAAATGAAAACAATGTAACGGATGCTTACTACAAATTGATGCGTCCAGAAGCTCAGATCAAATCATACATCGAAGATGCCTTGCGCTCATCTGTTCCAAAGTTGACCTTGGATGAACTGTTCGAGAAAAAAGATGAAATCGCCCTTGAGGTTCAAAAACAAGTAGCTGAAGAAATGTCGACCTATGGTTACATTATCGTAAAAACCTTGATTACTAAAGTTGAACCAGATGCTGAAGTGAAGCAGTCAATGAATGAAATCAACGCTGCTCAACGGAAACGTGTGGCTGCCCAAGAATTGGCTGAAGCTGATAAGATTAAGATTGTTACCGCAGCCGAAGCAGAAGCTGAAAAAGATCGCCTTCACGGGGTCGGGATTGCAGAGCAACGGAAGGCTATCGTAGATGGTTTGGCAGATTCTATCAAGGAATTGAAAGACACCAATGTGAATTTGACAGAAGAACAGATTATGTCGATTCTTTTGACTAACCAGTATTTGGATACTTTGAATAACTTTGCAGAAAAACAAGGCACCAATACCCTCTTCTTACCAGCAAATCCGGATGGCGTAGAAAATATTCGCACCCAAATCCTCTCAGCTTTAAAAGCTAAATAACAAAATATCTGACTTTTTTAAAATTGTTCGTATTTTCAGCTATTATGGTTGACAAAATATGCAAAAAATTTTATATTAGTATTGGAAATAATAATATAGGAGAAGAATCATGGCTAAATCGAACTTCGAAAAAGTGGAATCAGTTGTTGGTTGGGTACGTGATAAAAAAATCACTGGCTATCGTATTAGTAAAGAAACGAACGCCCGTGAAATGTCTATCATTGCACTTGCGCAAGGTCGTGCAAAAGTGAAGAACATCTCGTTTGAAACTGCGCTTGGCTTAATAGATTTTTATGATAAGAATCATCAAAAATTCGAAAATTAAAATGAGTTATAAAAAAGAAGGGAAAAAATTTCCCTTCTTTTTATATAGTATAAATCAGGATATCGTAGGAAAGTATCACTAGCTTTCTTCATATCTATCAAAGGATTTCAACAAGTTTATGTGTGGAATCTTTCTTTTAATTGATGGTATTTAAAAACTCCCTCATCGGAAGGATTTCCAGTGAGGGAGTTTGTTTTAGTTTAAGAAACGTTGTAAGAATTCTTTCGTCCGTTCTTCTTTTGGATTGGTAAAGATTTCTTTTGGATCACCTTGTTCAGCGATGACCCCCTTGTCCATAAAGATCACACGACTTGAGACGTCTCGTGCAAATTCCATTTCGTGTGTTACCACAATCATGGTTAAGCCTTCTTTGGCTAAGTCTTGCATAATTTTAAGAACTTCTCCGACCATTTCAGGGTCCAGAGCAGAGGTTGGCTCATCGAAGAGAATAGCATCTGGATCCATAGAGAGGGCCCGAGCGATAGCTACCCGTTGTTTTTGACCCCCAGAAAGTTGTTTTGGACGAGCAGCCCAATAAGGTTCTCCCATGCCAACTTTCTCTAAATTCGCTTTAGCAATCTTTTCTGCCGTTTCTCGGTCCCGTTTTAGGACAGTTGTTTGAGCGACAATGGTGTTTTCTAAGACATTTAAGTTTTCAAAGAGGTTGAAGCTTTGGAACACCATGCCCAATTTTTCCCGATAGTGGGTGAGATCGTAATCTGGATTGAGAACGTTTTGCCCCCGATAGAGGATTTCTCCATCAGTCGGCGTTTCTAAGAGATTAATGGAGCGAAGGAAGGTAGATTTCCCGCTACCAGAGCTCCCGATGATGGAGATCACTTCGCCTTTCTCAACAGAAAGAGAGATGTCCTTCAAAACTTCGTTTTGACCGTAGGATTTTTTTAAGTGTTTGATTTCAAGTATTTTTTCTGCCATTATTTCACCTCTTTGACTTGCATTTGATTGGCACCGGTTGTATAGGTATCAGAATCTAAGCGACGTTCGATGTAACGAAGGATACGGGTGATAGTGAAAGTCAGGATAAAGTAAATAACCGCAATAATAGTAAAGGTTGGGAAGTATTGGTAGTTTTGAGTTGCGACCGTATTTCCTGTAAAGTAGAGTTCAACCACAGAGATAACATTCAAGACCGATGTATCCTTGATGTTGATAACAAATTCATTACCTGTTGCTGGCAAGATATTGCGCACCACCTGAGGAAGAACGACCTTACGCATGGTTTGTCCATGGGTCATCCCCAGAGCGGTAGCTGCTTCAAATTGGCCAGTATCCACTGCTAAGATTCCTCCCCGAACAATCTCACTCATATAAGCCCCTGTATTGATCGAAACAATAAAGATGGCTGCCCAGGTACGATCCAAGGAGATGTTGAAGGCTTGGGCGGAACCGTAGAAAATAACCATGGATTGAACAATCATCGGAGTCCCACGGAAGATTTCAATGTAGACATTGAGGAACCAACCAAAGAATTTTTGCAAGGTGGCGAGGGCCTTGTTTTTAGACGTAGGAGCAGTCCGGAAGACACCGATTAACAAACCGATGATCAAACCAGCAATGGTCCCTGTCATGGAGATAAGGAGAGTCATACCCGTTCCACGTAAGAACTGTGGGCCATTATCTTTCAAAATCTTCATCATTTGGCTGAAGAAAGTCTGCTCATCATCGCTAGCATCACTGGAAGCGGGTTGCTTCTTGATCATATCATCCATGAGTTTGACTTGGTCTTCAGATGAAATCTTAGCTAGTGCCACATTGACTTGGTCAATTCTAGTGTCACCTTTCTTCATCCCGATAGCAATGGTAGCATCTTCCTCCCCAACTTCAAAACCTTTTTTGAATTGGATCATCTTAAACTTTGAATTAGCGGATTCAGCTGTCAAGGCTTCGGGACGCTCAGAAACATAGGCATCGATAACGCCGGATTCTAATGCTTGACGCATTTGAGCAAAGTCTCCCATTGCAGTTTCTTGTTTTGCACCCTTGAGTTGGGAGATGAGAGAGTAGAGGTAGACCCCTTGTTGAGAGGTGACCTTTGCATCCTTAAAGTCATCTAGACTAGTGGCATTCGCATAGTTTCCGTCTTTACGCACCAGCATGACCGGCTCACTGGTATAGTAGCTATTAGAGAAAGCGACTTCTTTCTTACGCTCAGCAGTAGGACTCATCCCAGCGATAATCATATCGATTTTCCCAGAAGTGAGGGCAGGGATTAAACCGTTCCAAGATGTTTTTACAATTAGAGGTTTTTTACCTAGTCCCTCAGCAACTTTTTTGGCGATTTGAACATCGTAGCCGTTGGCATATTGGTTGGTACCATCAATCTTTACAGCTCCATTTGAATCATCTTCTTGGGTCCAGTTGAAAGGGGCATAAGCAGCCTCCATTCCAATCCGGAGATATTCGTCTGCTTTGACAATGTGGCTCATTCCCAGGCACAAAAGAAGTCCTGTAAAGAGAGCATAAATTGTTTTTTTCATGTAGTCTCCTCTTCCTTTATAAATAGTATCATCTTATTGTACAGGAAATTGGTCTACTTTTCAAACCTGATAGCCTTTTCATGAAAAAATGCTATAATAAATCAAAGGAGTATAGGAAAATGAAAAAAATTCTGTATGTTCTATTTGCAGTGATGGCCTGTCTATTTGTAACAGGTCTTGTAAAAGCGGATGGTCCTTCCTACGAGATTCAGTCTTATCGGGGGACTCTAACCTTGGACACTTGGGACGATGCTACTTATGAGGAAGAATTGGTCTATCATTTTACAACTTCCTATAATGGTCAATATGTCACCTTGGGAAGTGCAGGTAAAATGCCTCAAGGTTTTGAAATAGTAATTCCTCCTTTGGTGGAAGTGGAAGGTAGAACCTTGTCGCAAGAACCAGAAGTTCAAAATTTAGGCGATGGTTATCAGGTAAAGATTTATAACGGCGGAAGCGCAGGGGATACTGTCAAGATAAAGGTTACCTGGCGCTTAAAAAACCTGCTCTATGTTCACCAGGATATCCTGTTGTTGAACTGGAAACCGATTAGTGATGGGGATCAAGAGGTCAAAAAAGTAGAGTTACAGGTTATCCCGAAATTTGCTACAGCCGCCTCGAAATCGGAACTGAATATCCATACGGCTTATATGGGGGCTGAGCCAACTGTTCAGAAAGAAGAAGCAAACTATAAGGCTACTCTAGAGAATCTGAAACGAAAAGAAGGTGTTGAGATTTATGCTTACTGGCGGAAATCGGATATAGCTTCCTTTGGGGAATCAGATAGAGATACAGGCTTGATGGAGGAGTCCAACTATCATCGGACGGAAGCAGGAATTGTTCAAAAACGGACCTGGATTCGCCTATTTATGAAGGTCCTACTCCCAATCCTTATTCTGTTCTTCCTTCTTCTCGCTATTTATTGTCGTCATCGATTCATGCAATCTGTGACTTCTACCAGAGTTTTTCCGAAAAATAGCCGCTTGTATGAGATTCCAAATGACGTTGCGCCTCTACTAATGGCCTCGATTGTATACTCTACAGAGCTAGATGAGATTTCTCCAACCAAAAAACACGCTCGGGGCGCCTTTAAATTTGATCAGTTGGTGCAAGCAACCTTACTTGATTTGATTGATCGAAAAAATATCATCTGTGAGCAATATGACACTCATACAGTTTTAACGATTCAAAATGAAGATACATTGGATGAATTTGAGCGAGAGTTTCTTAGACTTGCTTTCGGTTCTCAAAAATATTGTAGAACAGATGACTTGTTTTCAGATTATGAAATTTCGGATTCTCTCTATAAATATGCCTCTGAGAAAGAGCAAGATGCCATTCGCAAGCGAGGAAAACAAGCGCAAGATCGAATTGATGCAGCGATTTCTCGTGTTGCTCAGGCAGTTCAACAAAAGATCCAAACCTTTGCTCTTTCTCCTTACTACCGTCCTTTAGAGGTAGGGGAGGAACGTGCAGGCCGTATGTGTCTCTTCTTTGGATGGGCTGCGTGGAGCATTGCTTTGGTAGCCGGTCTAATTTCTTATTTCATCTTGAATTGGCTCTCTATCTTTTGTGTGATCTATGTGTTGGTAATGTGGATTCTTCCGGCATCCTTCCAAGGAAAGTTTAGCCTCTATCGACGGGATGGGGTCCCAACGGATATCGGTGCAGAACAGCGCTATTACTGGGATAGCTTCCGTAATATGTTGCGGGATATCGCTCATTTGGAAGAAGCAGAAGTTCAATCACTGGTTTTATGGAACCGCTTATTAGTCTATGCTACTCTGTTCGGTTTTGCAGATCAAGTAAGTAAAGTGATGAAGCTTCGTCAAATCCACTTGGATAACCCAAGTATGGATGCCTATGTCTACACTCCATTTCGTAGTAATCTGATCCATTCCAGTCATCTCTTGTCTACTTATGGAACGACTGCGACAACCGCTAGTCATTTCACAGTGTCTTCAAGCGGTAGTTCTGGTGGTGGCTTCTCTGGCGGCGGTGGTGGCGGTGGCTTCGGTGCTTTTTAGAGTCGTACAAGTGCTAGCTAACCACAGTTGTATTTACAATTTTATAGAAGTGAGGTAGGATCTACCTCACTTTTTTAGTCTACGCCTCCTTGCAAACGCATCTGGTTCTATGGCTAGAAATGTGTTATAATATAGCAAATGTAAGTTTAGGAGAAGAAGATGTTTATCATTGAACTGATAAAAGCGATTCTTTTTGGAATCGTTGAAGGAGTCACCGAGTGGCTTCCAATCTCAAGTACAGGTCATTTGATTTTGATTCAAGACTTTATCCAGTTTAAGGATCAAAATCCTGCCTTTATGGAGATGTTTAATGTCGTGATTCAGCTTGGTGCCATTATGGCTGTTGTCGTGATTTATTTCGACAAGCTTTATCCATTTAAGCCGGGGAAATCGAAAAAAGAGGTGAGACGGACTTGGCAATTGTGGGCCAAGGTTGCTGTGGCGACTCTACCCTTGCTCTTTGTCTTTAAATTGGATGATTGGTTTGAAGCTCATTTTCATAACTCTTTTTCTGTAGCCATCATGTTAATCACCTATGGTTGGGCCTTTATTTACCTTGAAAAACGGGAGCAAGTAGAGCCGGAAGTGACAGAATTGCACAAGCTGCCTTATAAGACAGCTCTCTATATTGGTTTGTTCCAAGTCTTGTCACTTTTCCCAGGAACCAGTCGGTCAGGTGCAACGATTGTAGGTGGTTTGGTCAATGGAGTTAGCCGCTCAGTTGTGACAGAATTTACCTTCTATCTGGGGATTCCTGCCATGTTTGGAGCTAGCCTGTTAAAGGTCGCTAAGTTTGTCTTGGGAGGAAATGCTTTAAGCTTCAGCCAAGGAACGATTCTTTTGGTCGCTATGGCAGTTGCCTTCGGTGTCAGTATGGTAGCGATTCGCTTCTTGACAGATTATGTCAAAAGTCATGACTTCACGGTTTTTGGAAAATATCGGATTGTTTTGGGAGCGATTTTGCTGGTCTATGCAGTGATTAAAATCTTTATCTAATCATGAGATAGGAGTGCTTCTTCTTTCTCTTCAAATGGCTATGTTTGAGGGGGAGAGGAAGTGCTCTTTTGTTTAAGTTTTTTTCATATCTGAGGTGGGGGAGTCATGTTTTGAAATATATGTCCCTTTTTAGTATAATAGAAAGACTAACAGTATGAGGTGCAATCATGAAGATGAAGCAAATCAGTGATTCAACCATTAAAATCACGATTCAATTAGAGGATTTAGAAGAACGGGGCATGGAAATGGCCGATTTTTTGGTGCCTCAAGAAAAAACAGAAGAATTTTTC
The DNA here is from genome assembly GCF_900636365.1 of Streptococcus viridans. Taxonomy (NCBI): domain Bacteria; kingdom Bacillati; phylum Bacillota; class Bacilli; order Lactobacillales; family Streptococcaceae; genus Streptococcus; species Streptococcus viridans. The sequence continues at coordinate 372,934 of NZ_LR134266.1, forward strand.
TATACCATCTTAGATGAATTGGAAATGCCAGAAAGCTTCTTAGACAGTGGCATGTTGAGTTTCCGAGTGACTCCTAAGCCAGATAAGCTCGATGTTTTTGTGACCAAATCAAAAATTGATCAACATCTAAATTTTGACGATTTTTCCGACTTGCCTGATATGGAAGAATTGTCGCAAATGTCTCCGGACGAATTTATCAAGACCTTGGAAAAAACCATTTCTGAAAAAAGTAAGGGAGACGGTGATGCTATCCGTCATTTAGAAGCTGAGGAATTGGCTGATGAAAATCAGCTTTCAGAAGAAGATACACCGAATCATCCACTAGATACACGGTATATTTATTATATCCTCCAGTTTTCTCAGTTAGAAGAAGTGATTCGGTTTACAAAAACAGTTCATTATGCTGTCGAGACTTCGGAACTTTATAAAATGGACGGGATTTACTATTTAACCATCCTGATCGATTTGGAAGGGTGTCCGCAAGATTATCCAGGTTGGCTCTTGGCGACCATGCGTGAATATGCGGAAGATACAGATACTACTAGAGCTGTCCTCCAGGAACATGGTCATCTCTTGCTCGTCTCAGATGCTATTCACGAACTTCAAAAGGTTAATTTGGTATGATTACTTTTCCATTACAATTTATCCTGGTCCTCATTGCAACTTTTTTGATCAGTTTGATTCTAACTCCTTTTGTGAAGTTATTGGCGTTTAAAATAGATGCTGTAGACTATCCAAATGCGCGCCGAATTAATAAGAAACCCATGCCTAGCGCTGGTGGTTTAGCCATTCTTCTTGCTTTTACCATTGCGACTTTACTTTTGTTGCCGATGATTACAAAGGGGTATGTAGCTAAGACATCTTACCTGACCTATACCTTACCAGTTGTTGTCGGAGGATGGATCATTGGCCTGACTGGTTTGGTTGATGATATAAAAGAATTATCACCGCGGTTAAAGATGCTGGGGATTTTCATAGGGGCTAGTGTAATCTGGTTCTTTACAGATTTTCGCTTGGATGATTTTAAGATCCCTTTCGGGGGCCCATTTCTTCATTTTGATCCCTGGTTGTCCTATATTTTAACAGTCAGTTGGATTATTTCGATTACCAATGCGGTCAATTTGATTGATGGTTTGGATGGCCTGGTCAGTGGGGTTTCGATTATTTCCTTGGTGACGATGGGGATTGTTTCTCATTTCTTTCTTCCAGTGCCCAATCTCTTCCTGACCATGACGATTTTTGTCTTAGTCATGGCCATTGCTGGTTTCTTCCCCTTTAATTATCATCCAGCGATTCTTTATTTAGGGGATACAGGAGCCCTCTTCATTGGTTTTATGATTGCTGTTTTGTCCTTGCAAGGTCTTAAGAATGCGACGGCTGTTGCGGTGGTTACGCCGATGATTATCTTGGGAGTTCCAATTACGGATACCTTTTTAGCGATTGTTCGTCGGACTCTCTCTGGTCAGAAGTTTTATGTACCAGACCGGAATCACTTGCACCATCGCCTACTTTCTTTGGGCTTAACGCATCGTGGGACCGTTTTGGTCATCTATGGAATTTCGATGATTTTTGCTATGATTTCTCTTCTGTTGAATATCTCTACTCGTATTGGTGGTGTTCTACTTGTTATTGGTTTGGTATTAGGAGTTGAGCTCTTAGCGGAATTGATTGGAATCCTAGGCCCTCACCATAGTCCGCTCCTCAATTGCTTACGTTATATAGGAAATTCTGCCTATCGAGAGGAAGTTCGACAAAATAGAAAAAACAAGACTAAATAAGAACGATTCTAAACACCAGAAAAGCCTTTTAGGCTTTTTTTTGTTATACTAGATAAGACAAAACTCTATAGCAGAAAGGAATACAAATGTCAGTATTAGAGATTAAAGATCTTCATGTAGAAATTGAAGGCAAGGAAATTTTAAAAGGTGTGAACTTGACCCTTAAAACAGGAGAAATCGCAGCGATTATGGGTCCTAACGGAACAGGGAAATCAACCCTATCTGCAGCTATCATGGGGAATCCAAACTATGAAGTCACCAAAGGTGAAATTCTATTTGATGGAGTAAATATCCTTGAGTTGGAAGTGGATGAACGTGCGCGCATGGGACTCTTCTTGGCTATGCAATACCCATCAGAAATTCCAGGCATTACCAATGCTGAATTCCTTCGTGCTGCCATGAATGCAGGCAAAGAAGAGGATGAAAAAATTTCAGTTCGTGAGTTTATCACTAAATTGGATGAGAAAATGGAATTACTCAACATGAAAGAAGAAATGGCTGAGCGTTACCTCAATGAAGGTTTCTCAGGTGGTGAGAAGAAACGCAATGAAATTCTGCAATTGTTGATGTTGGAACCGAAGTTTGCCCTTCTTGATGAGATTGACTCTGGTTTGGATATTGATGCCCTTAAAGTGGTTTCAAAAGGGGTCAATGAAATGCGTGGCGAAGGTTTTGGTGCCATGATTATTACCCACTACCAACGTCTTTTAAATTATATTACTCCTGATGTGGTTCACGTGATGATGGAAGGTCGTGTCGTCCTTTCAGGTGGTCCTGAACTTGCTGTGCGTTTGGAGCGTGAAGGGTACGCGAAATTAGCAGAAGAGTTAGGTTACGACTACAAAGAAGAACTCTAATCTTGTGTCCAAAACTGAACAGGATCTTTGAGGAGGAGTAAATGACCAAAGAAAATATTAAACTTTTTTCAGAAATGCATGCAGAGGCTCAATGGTTGCAGGAGTTGCGCCAGAAGGCTTTTGATAAAATTGATGACTTAGAACTACCTGTGATTGAACGCGTGAAATTTCATCGTTGGAATCTTGGGGATGGAACGATCACAGAAAGCGAACCGCTCGCTGCTGTACCAGATTTCACTGCGATTGACAGTCAATTAAAATTGGTTCAGCATGGAACCCGTACAGTATTTGAACAGATTCCAGTTGACTTGGCGAACCAGGGAGTCATCTTTACAGACTTCCACTCAGCCTTGGAAGAAATTCCAGAGGTCGTAGAAGAATTTTTCATGTCATCCGTTAAATACGATGATGACAAGTTGGCAGCCTACCACACAGCTTATTTCAATAGTGGAGCTGTTCTCTATATTCCAGATAATGTAGAAATTGCGGAGCCAATCGAGGGTGTCTTCTACCAGGATAGTGATAGCGACGTGCCATTTAACAAGCACATCCTGATTATCGCTGGTAAAAACAGTAAGATGAGCTACCTAGAACGCTTAGAATCTCGCGGAGAGGGAAGTGCCAAAGCGACTGCCAATATCACGGTCGAAGTCATTGCCCGTTCGGGAGCGCAAGTGAAGTTTGCTGCGATTGATCGCCTCGGTGAGAATGTCACTGCCTACATTAGTCGTCGTGGGAAACTCGGCAAGGATGCCAGCATTGACTGGGCAATCGGTGTCATGAACGAAGGGAACGTCGTTGCTGATTTTGATAGTGACCTGATAGGAAATGGTAGCCATGCAGACCTTAAAGTTGTAGCCCTATCTAGTGGGCGTCAAGTTCAAGGAATTGATACTCGTGTAACCAATTATGGCTGCAATTCAGTAGGGAATATTCTCCAACATGGTGTCATTCTTGAAAAGGCAACCCTGACCTTCAACGGGATTGGCCACATTATCAAGGGAGCAAAAGGGGCAGATGCCCAACAAGAAAGCCGTGTATTAATGCTATCTGACCAGGCTCGTTCCGATGCTAACCCAATTCTTTTGATTGATGAAAACGATGTGACAGCAGGTCACGCAGCTTCCATCGGTCAAGTGGATCCAGAAGACATGTACTACCTCATGAGCCGTGGCTTGGATCAGGCAACTGCAGAACGCTTAGTGGTTCGTGGCTTCCTTGGATCAGTGATCGTGGAGATTCCAGTCAAAGAAGTTCGTGAAGAAATGATCCAAACCATTGAAGATAAATTATTGAAGAGATAAAGATGATAGATGTCGAAAAGATTCGGAAAGATTTCCCGATTTTAGATCAAATTGTGAATGATGAGCCGCTTGTCTATTTGGATAATGCAGCGACGACACAAAAGCCAAAAGTTGTCTTAGAAGCGGTGAATCGATATTACCAAGAGGATAATGCCAATGTTCACCGCGGGGTTCATACCTTAGCCGAACGGGCGACTGCTTCCTATGAAGGAGCAAGAGAAACGGTCCGTCGCTTTATAAACGCTTCCTCGACCAAAGAGGTCTTGTTTACGAGAGGGACCACGACAGGTTTGAACTGGATTGGTCGGTTTGCAGAAGAAATCCTCGAAGAGGGGGATGAGGTTCTCATCTCCATTATGGAACACCATTCCAACATCCTTCCTTGGCAGGAAGCTTGTCGGAAGACAGGGGCAAAGTTGGTATATGTCTATTTGAAAGACGGTGGTCTGGATCTAGAGGATTTCCGAAAAAAATTGACAGATCGAACCAAGTTTGTTTCCATCGCCCATGCCTCCAATGTTCTCGGAGTGATCAATCCTGTCCAAGAAATCGCTCAATTGGCCCATGAAAAAGGAGCCGTTGTGGTAGTGGATGGGGCTCAATCAGTCCCCCATATGAAAATAGATGTTCAAACATTAGATGCAGACTTCTTTGTCTTTTCTGGTCATAAAATGGCTGGACCGACAGGGATTGGAGTCTTGTATGGAAAAGAGCACTATCTCAACCAAATGTCACCTGTTGAATTTGGTGGGGAAATGATTGACTTTGTCTATGAACAATCAGCAACCTGGAAGGAACTCCCTTGGAAATTCGAAGCAGGGACTCCCAATATGGCTGGTGCTATTGGTTTAGCTGCGGCGATTGATTATTTAGAGGCCATTGGCATGGATGCGATTGAGCGTCATGAGCAAGACTTGATTGCCTACGTCTTTCCCAAGCTTCAAGCGATTGAAGGGCTGAAAATCTATGGCTCACAAGATTTAGCGAAGCGCTCTGGAGTGATTTCATTCAACCTAGGCGATCTGCATCCTCATGACCTTGCGACAGCCTTGGATTATGAAGGGGTTGCAGTTCGGGCAGGACACCATTGTGCCCAACCCTTGATCCAGTATTTGGAGGTTCCGGCGACTGCTCGAGCTAGCTTTTATCTCTACAATACAAAGGAAGACTGCGATAAGCTTGTAGAAGCGCTGATAAAAACAAAGGAGTTTTTCAATGGCACTTTCTAAATTAGATAGCCTCTATATGGCTGTGGTAGCTGATCATTCAAAAAATCCCCATCACCATGGAAAGATTGAAGGGGTTGAACAAATCAACTTAAACAATCCAACCTGCGGGGATGTGATTAGTTTGTCTGTTCAGTTTGATGATGAAGGAGTAGTCAAGGACATTGCCTTTGTCAACTCAGGTTGTACGATTTCGACGGCTTCTGCTAGTATGATGACAGATGTTGTCCTAGGAAAAACCAAGGAAGAAGTACTAGAGTTGGCGACTATTTTTTCAGAAATGGTCCAAGGCAAAGAAGATGCCCGTCAAGACCAGTTGGGAGATGCAGCCTTTTTAGCTGGGGTTGCTAAATTTCCACAACGGATCAAGTGCTCGACCCTAGCTTGGAATGCTCTCAAGAAAGCAATCGATGCTCAAGCCTAATGATGAATAAAAGTGATGAAGATTCAAGTCTGTTTTTTTAACCGAGCTTCTGGTGAGAAGTGATATCAACAATCGGGTGCTGATGGTCCAGACTAGAAGAGTAATCGCATGGAAAGAGTGCTAAAAAGAAAATGAAAGGAAAGATATGACAGAAGAAAGAGTAGAACCAAAACCAATTGATCTTGGTGAATATAAATTTGGCTTTCACGATGATGTAGACCCAATCCTGTCAACAGGAAAAGGGTTGAATGAATCGGTTATTCGCGAGTTGTCTGCTGCGAAAAATGAGCCGGAATGGATGTTGGAGTTCCGTTTGAAGTCTTATGAAGCATTTAAAAAAATGCCGATGCAAACTTGGGGAGCGGACTTGTCAGATATTGATTTTGATGATTTGATTTATTATCAAAAACCATCTGATAAACCTGCACGTAGCTGGGATGAAGTGCCTGAAAAAATTAAGGAAACGTTTGAACGGATTGGTATTCCAGAAGCAGAGCGTGCTTACTTGGCCGGAGCAGCTGCTCAGTATGAGTCTGAAGTGGTTTACCATAACATGAAGGAGGAATTCCAAAAGCTCGGAATCATTTTTACCGATACAGATTCTGCCCTCAAGGAATACCCAGACTTGTTTAAGCAATACTTTGCTAAATTGGTACCTCCAACGGATAATAAGTTGGCGGCCCTCAACTCAGCTGTTTGGTCAGGTGGAACCTTTATCTATGTACCGAAGGGTGTAAAGGTTGATGTTCCTTTGCAGACCTACTTCCGGATTAATAATGAGAATACAGGTCAGTTTGAACGGACCTTGATTATTGTGGATGAAGGCGCTAGCGTCCACTATGTAGAAGGATGTACAGCACCGACTTATTCAAGCAACAGCTTGCATGCGGCCATTGTCGAAATTTTTGCCTTGGATGGCGCTTATATGCGCTACACGACCATCCAAAACTGGTCAGACAATGTCTATAACTTGGTAACCAAACGGGCCAAAGCGACCAAAGATGCGACGGTTGAATGGATCGATGGAAACCTCGGGGCTAAAACGACTATGAAATATCCATCTGTTTACCTAGATGGAGAAGGTGCGCGTGGGACCATGTTGTCGATTGCTTTTGCAAATGCGGGGCAACACCAAGATACAGGTGCTAAAATGATCCACAATGCTCCACATACCAGCTCTTCAATCGTCTCAAAATCCATCGCTAAAGGTGGAGGAAAGGTTGACTACCGTGGACAAGTGACCTTCAATAAAGATTCAGCGAAATCTGTCAGTCACATTGAGTGTGATACCATTATCATGGATGACTTGTCTGCATCTGACACCATCCCATTTAATGAAATTCACAATTCACAAGTTGCCTTGGAGCACGAAGCTAAGGTTTCTAAGATTTCTGAAGAGCAACTCTATTACCTCATGAGCCGTGGCTTGTCAGAATCAGAAGCGACTGAGATGATCGTCATGGGATTTGTAGAGCCCTTCACTAAAGAACTTCCAATGGAATATGCGGTTGAGCTCAACCGCTTGATTAGCTATGAAATGGAAGGATCTGTCGGTTAAGGGGATAAAAGGAGAAGCAAATGGGATTCTTAAAGAAATTATTTGGTAATGTCGAAAAAGCGAATAAGGGCGAAATTCCTGCAGAAGAAATTATTCCGCCATTTACAAACGATTTAGCTGAAGAAGCAGATGATTATTGGAGACAGATGGAACAAAATCTCTTGATCAATGCTGTGAAGGCTGTTGGCGGTCCTGATAAAGCGGATCGTGCCTTTATGCTAGTGAATTTTAAGCCGGGTCAAGAAACATTTGACTTGTATTATCAAGTCGATGGGAAATTAATTTCTTGGCAAGAATTGGATCCAGAACTTGTAGAAAAAATCCGCCTTCAACTCTTGCCTCAAGCACCAGCAGTGGCCCATGCAGTCAATGAAAATTACGAAGCTGCCAATGTTCCTGTGATTAGTTATGCCATGCTTCAATTAGAAACGGCGACCATGGCTTGGTTTGGTCGGAAGCTAACAACAGCTACACCTGAAGCTAGCTTATCTTTTGGAGAATTGGTAGCAGGTTGGCGTGCGGTGATTGAACAAGAAATCCCGACTCATCCAATAGACAGCGATACTGCTTTTCCTTATTTCGAAGTTCGATAGAAGTTCTATTGACGTAATTGAATAAACAAAAAAAGAGGGTGACCTCTTTTTTTGTTTATGAGCAGTTATAGTTTTTCGTTGACGTAACGAACAAATTGATTCCACCACACCTTTAAGAAGAAACTTTTTTGGATATTTTCTCCGCTCACCATTTCCATACTAGGGGCTTTACCTTCGATATACCCTCGACCGATGGGTTCTGGATCAGTGTAGGTAAGGGTTCCGAGAGAAGTACCTTTCTTTATAGGGGCGCTAAATGAAGATTGGCTACTTTTAAAGGTGGTTTTAGGTTCTGCTTGGCTTCCTTGTCGTTCGATCACGATGAAGTCATCCTTGGCGACAGCAGTGGCGCTTGTTTTCTTGCCATCGAGAACTGTTGATTTGCTGTTATTGTAGGCTTCGCCTTTGCTGACAATGAGGCTTGGAACGAAGTTTTGGCTAACGTAATTCATCAGATTGGCTGTTGCAACAAATCGTGCGTAAGGGTCACCATCGATTGCCTCAACACCAATGACAACGGTAATCATGCGAATACCATTTTGATTAGTAGAGGCTACAAATGAAATCCCCCCTTTTTCGGAATTTCCGGTTTTTAGACCATCTACTCCTGCTCGATAGTTAGGCATATTTTCCAACATATAATTGCCGCTCTCCAATTGAATTCCAGCAAATTCTGCATGGGAAAGGGAGGTAATTTTGGTAACGTCAGGATAGTCTTCTAGAAGGTGTTTTGCGATGACTGCCACATCATAAGCGCTCAACTTATTTTCGGTATTTTTCCTTTTATTTTCCTCATCACCATCAATGATAGATTGGTTCAATCCACTAGCATTCACAATCGTCGCATCTGTAATTCCCCAATCTTTGAGCTTTGCTTTCATGAGGAGGACGAATTTTTCTTCGCTACCAGCTACTTTTTCAGCTAAGGCAATGGCGGCACTATTGGCATTTGATACGAGGAGAGCAGTGAGCAGGTCCTTGACCTTGTATTTACGGGCTTCCATGGGGACGTTGCTGATACCTTCGACGGCGGTCAATTGATAGGCTTTATCCGAAATATCCACGTCATCATTCAAAGAGATTTTCCCTTGCTGAATGGCTTCATAGACGAGATAAGTGGTCAAAAGGTTGCTGATTCCGCCAACCTCTTTTTTCTCATCACTATTTTTTTCGTAGAGTATTTTACCTGTTGTCCCATCAATCGCAATAGCATGCTGGGCTCCAAGGTCTAGGTCCTCCGCTTTTACAGGAGACGTACTGAGAAGCGCAAGCATTAGACAAAGAAGTAAGGTGATTATTTTTTTCACGTTTGAATCCTCGATTGTTTTTTGTCTCTACTATTGTATCATAAAAGAAGGCAACTGCTCTAATCCTATTTTTGCTCTCTTAGGACTCGAAGGTCATAGGCAAATTTGAAAGATAGTTGGTAAAATGGAAGAAATAGTGTATAATGGTAGAAAACCTAACATAAGGAGATAGTGATGAAAGTAAATAAACGGTTCGTACTGGCCGGTGTTTCTCTAGCCAGCGCTCTTCTATTGACAGCCTGCGGTGGTGGAAGCAGCAATCAATCTACTTATTCTTATATTTATTCAACAGATCCAAATACATTGGACTACATTGCATCGACTCGTACAACGACGTCTGATATTACAAGTAACCTTGTTGATGGTTTGTTAGAAAATGATAAATATGGAAATTTAATCCCAAGTTTGGCAGAAGACTGGACAGTTTCAGAAGATGGCTTGGTCTATACTTATAAACTTCGAAAAGATGCTAAATGGTACACCAGTGAAGGGGAAGAGTATGGTGCTGTAACAGCTCACGATTTTGTGACAGGAATCAAACATGCTGTGGAATCAAAATCAGAAGGTCTCTTCTTAATCCAAAACTCCATTAAAGGTTTGGATGCCTATGCCAAGGGTGAAACAACAGATTTCAAGACAGTTGGCGTGAAAGCCCTAGATGATTACACCGTTCAATATACCTTGGAACGCCCAGAAAGCTTTTGGAATTCTAAGACGACATCAGGCGTCCTTTTCCCAGTTAACGCAGCTTTCTTAGAATCTCAAGGAAAAGACTTTGGTTCTTTAAAACCAAGTAGTATTCTCTATAACGGTCCCTATTATTTGAAGAATTTAACTTCAAAATCTCAAATTGAACTTGTAAAAAATAAAGAATACTATGATGAAAAGAATGTTCATATTGATAATGTGAAGTTGACCTACAATGACGGATCAGATCCAGAATCGGTCATCAAGAAATTCGAAAATGGTCAATATTCATTTGCGACAGTAATGCCAAATAGCTCTACTTATAAGAGTGTGAAAAAGAAATTTGGTGATAATATTGTTTATGGTGTTCAATATGGTACATCTTACTACCTAGGCTTCAATATTGATCGTCAGAAGTATAACCATACAGCCAAAACGACAGATGCTCAAAAATCGTCTACAAAACAAGCGATTTTAAACAAGGATTTCCGTCAAGCCGTCAACTTTGCCTTTGACCGTGAAGCCTATGCAGCTCAAACATCTGGTGCAGATGCAGCGACCAAGATTCTTCGGAATACCTTGGTTCCACCGACTTTTGTTCAAGTAAATGGCGAAGAGTTCGGTAAGGTTGTCGAGAAACAATTGGTGACCTATGGGGATGAGTGGAAAGATGTAAATCTAGATGATGCCCAAACCACGCTCTACAATCAAGAAAAAGCCAAGGCTGAATTTGCAAAAGCTAAAGAACAACTGCAAAAAGAAGGGGTACAATTCCCAATTCATCTGGATTACGTTGTCAGTCAGACAGATAACAGCCAGGTGCAACAAGCTAGCTCCTTCAAACAATCCGTAGAAGCTGTTCTTGGTGCAGACAATGTTGTCGTAGATATTCAGAAATTATCTGATGATGACTTTAACAACATTACCTATTTCACAGATACTGCTGCTGAGAAAGATTATGATCTTGCAGGCGGAGGATGGGTGCCAGACTACCAAGATCCATCTACTTATTTGGAGAGTTTAAGTCCTGTTAACGGTTCTGTTTTCTACTATCTAGGTGTGGATGCAGGTTCGAACAGCCCTGCTATTTCAGCAGTTGACTTTGGTAAGTATGCAGAGCTCTTAAAAGATGCCAATGCAGAAGTGAGTGATCAAGCTGTACGCTATGAGAAATACGCAGCCGCTCAAGCATGGCTAACCGATAGTTCTTTGATCTTGCCAACTGTTTCAAATGGTGGAACGCCAATGTTGCAACGGACTGTTCCGTATAGTCGTGCAGCTTCATGGGTTGGAACAAAAGGTACAGGAACCAACTATAAATATCTTGAACTTTCAGAAGAAGTCATCAAGACAAAGGATTACGATGCAAGTAAAGAAAAATGGTTGAAAGAAAAGGCTGAATCCAATAAAAAAGCCCAAGAAGAATTAAAGAACCACATCGAATCTAAATAGCTGGGATAGTGAGAACGCATAAGTTTATGTAGGGGAAGGAGCCACTAAAAAGGATTGATTTTTTAGACAGTCCTCCGCTTAGTGGCTCCTTTCACTTGCCAAATATTCAGAAAATTTAGTTTACTTTTTTTCTCACTTATGCTATAATTCTATCTAAATTCAATAAAATGGAGACTCAAAATGAAAAAAAGTAAAGTTTTTGCATTTGCCGGAGTAACATTACTCGCAGCAACTTTCCTTGCAGCATGTTCTGGCTCAAAAGATAGCAAGTCTGCATCAAAAAAAGATACAACATATGGCTATGTTTATACAGATGATCCAACAACTTTGGATTACACTGTATCTTCAAAAGCTTCCGTACACGATATTACAACAAACGGTGTAGATGGTTTGTTGGAAAACGACAAATACGGAAACCTTGTACCATCTATTGCTGAAGATTGGTCTGTTTCAAAAGACGGTTTGACTTATACTTACAAAATCCGTAAGGGTGTTAAATGGTATGATGCTGACGGCGAAGAGCATGGTGAAGTAACAGCACATGACTTTGTTACTGGATTGAAGCATGCGGCAGACAAGAAATCAGAATCTCTTCCATTGGTGAAAGACTCAATCAAAGGATTGAAAGACTACTCAGAAGGAAAAATTTCAGACTTCTCTGAGGTTGGGGTCAAAGCAGTAGATGATTATACGCTTGAATACACCTTGAATCAACCAGAAACTTTCTGGAATTCAAAAACAACTAATGGGGTTCTTTTCCCAATTAGTACAGAATTCTTGAAGAGCAAGGGTGATGAATTTGGTCAACCAGGTAATGTCAAATCAATCTTGTTCAATGGTCCATTCCTTTTGAAATCAATCACTTCTAAATCAGAAATCACTTTTGAGAAGAACGAAGATTACTGGGATAAAGACAACGTTCATATCGACAAGATCAAATTCTCTTATTATGATGGATCAGATCAAGATTCATTGGCGCGTGGCTTTAGTGATGGATCGTACACAGTTGCTCGTCTCTTCCCAGCAAGTTCAAACTTTGCGTCTGTTGAAAAGAAATACAAAGACAATATCTACAACACACAACCTGGAGCTGGTGTAGCAGTCTTTGGTTTCAACATTGACCGTCAAGCATACAACCATACTTCTAAGACGTCAGATGATCAGAAATCTTCTACTAAGAAAGCGATCTTAAACAAGAATTTCCGTCAAGCGATCACATTTGCCTTGAACCGCGAAAATTATTCAGCGCAAGTCAATGGTAAAGAATACGCTAAGGCTGCTATTCGAAACATGTACACTGCACCTGCCTTTGTTCAAGTAAACGGTAAAGACTTTGGGGATGTAGTAGCAGACAAGTTGCAAACATATGGAGATCAATGGAGCGGTGTGAATCTTGCAGACGGTCAAAACGGCCTCTATAGCAAGGAAAAAGCAAAAGCTCAATTTGAAAAAGCAAAAGCTGAACTCCAAAAAGAAGGTGTTCAATTCCCAATCCACTTGGATGTTCCAGTTGCACAAAACTCAACAAACTTTGTGTCACGGATGCAATCCTTCAAACAATCAGTTGAAGAAACACTTGGTACAGAAAACGTTGTTGTGGACCTTCAAATGATGGACCAAGATGAAGTCTTGAACATTACATTGAACGTACCATCAGCTGCAGAAACTGACTGGGATCTTCAAGGGCTTGTAGGATGGAATCCAGACTACGATGATCCATCTACTTACCTTGACACCTTGCAACCATCTTCACCAGACCAAACTAAGACTTACCTTGGATTTGCTGGTGGTGTCGATAATGCTTCTGCTAAAGCAGTCGGTTTAGATGAATTTGCGAAATTGCTTGATGATGCAGAAAAAGAAACGCAAGATGTAGTGACTCGTTACAACAAATTTGCAGCAGCTCAAGCTTGGTTAACAGATAGTGCATTAGTGATTCCAACTATGACAAGTTCAGGTGCTGGAACAGTTGTTTCAAAAGTAGTTCCATTCTCTGGACCTTCATCACAAACAGGTAACAAAGGATCAACTTATTTCAAATATGTTGAAGTTCAAGATGAACCTGTCACTAAAAAACAATATGATCAAGCACGTGAAAAATGGTTGAAAGAAAAAGCTGATTCAAATAAAAAAGCTCAGCAAGAACTAGAAAAACACGTTAAATAATCACCTTCATCAGAACTTTCTCTAATAGGGGAGAAAGTTCTTTTGAACATTAAAGGAACGGAATATGAAAAAATATATATTTATGCGTATTTTACGTTCGTTGGTGTCGATCTTTTTGGTTACGACATTGACGTATACAATTATTTATACGCTAACCCCAAGAAATTTAATTTTCAAAAACGACCCTAACTACAATAAGATTGCAAAGACTAAGGATTCTAAAATCAATTATGAAAACACAGTCTATGATCGTATGGGGTATATAGAATATCTTGATTCAAAAGCTTTGAAAGAAAAAGCAAGCAAGGAAGACTCATCAGTAACTGTAGAGCCTACTAAAGAAAACGAAAAGATCTACAAAAAGTACATTTCTAATCTTGGAAATGGCTGGGTATTGAAACGATTCCCTGAAAACAAAGGCTTTTACGCAACTCGTGAAGTCCCTGTCTTTGAACGTGTTATTGGATTCTACGGCAATCTGATTCAGATTGATCATCCAAATGTCATCAAAGATGCTTCAAATCCAAAACTTGAACGCTATATTCGCATTGAAAATGATCCAGCTATTGGTTGGTCAGTAGTTGGTTCGGGGACTAAACATAAATATCTTTTGTATTTCAATGGTCAATTCCCGTTCATTCATCAAAATTTTGTATCGTTAAACTTGGGTGAATCTTATCCAACTTATTCAAATACGCCAGTTCTTCAGGTTATTACACAAGGACAAGGAACTACCAAGAAGAGTGAAGTAAACTTCCCAACAGGGAAAAAAGAATCTTCTATCAATATCTACTCACGTACTTACAAATCACCAAGCAAGGCAGATGCTCAAGATATTGCCCGCTTTGGTGAAGGAGATGCTTATACAGCAACTTTGAGTAACTATGAAAATCCATCCATGATTGTGAGCTCTTCTATTATCGGCTTGATCGGGATTGCAATTGCTTACTTGATTGCAATTCCATTGGGATCATACATGGCCTTGTTGAAGAACACATGGTTTGATAGTGCCTCAACAGCTGTCTTGACATTGATGATGGCTCTTCCAACGATTGCCTTGGTCTACATCGTCCGCTTGGTTGGTTCAACAATCGGTCTCCCAGATTCCTTCCCGGTTTTAGGAGCTCAGGATTGGAGATCGTATGTTCTTCCTTCTGTGATCTTGGGACTTTTGAGCGCGCCTGGTTTGGCTATTTGGATTCGCCGTTATATGATTGACTTGCACTCACAAGACTTTGTCCGTTTTGCACGTGCTAAAGGACTTTCTGAAAAAGAAATTTCACGCAAGCATATCTTCAAGAATGCCATGGTTCCAATTGTTACCGGTATTCCTGTTCAATTGGTCTTGGTTATTTCAGGGGCAACCTTGACAGAAACCGTCTTTGCCTTCCCTGGTATGGGTAAAATGTTGATCGATTCCATTAAGGCTTCGAATAACACCATGGTAGTGGGTCTTGTCTTTATCTTTACTGTTCTTGCTGTATTTGGAGCAATGGCCGGTGATATTCTCATGGTTATGGTAGACCCTCGTATCAAATTGACAACTAAGAAAGGAGGCAAATAATGTCTACAATTGATAAAAAGAAATTCCAATTTGTTGAACGTGACGACTTTGCCTCTGAAACAATTGATGCGCCGTCGTACTCCTACTGGAAGTCAGTATTTCGTCAATTTTTTAAAAAGAAATCAACTATTTTCATGTTAGCAGTTTTGGTTGGCATTCTCTTGATGAGTTTTGTCTATCCAATGTTTTCAAACTTTGATTACAATGATGTAAGTAAAGTAAATGACTTCACTGCTCGTTTGAATCCTCCAAGTGCCAAGGCCTTCTTCGGTACGGATAACAATGGTAAATCCTTGTTTGATGGAGTTTGGTTTGGTGCCCGCAATTCGATTATCATCTCCTTTATTGCTACCTTGATCAATGTTGTGATTGGTGTTGTGATTGGTGGGATTTGGGGTGTATCAAAATCAATCGACCGCTTCATGATGGAAGTTTACAACGTTATTTCAAACGTTCCATTCATGTTAATTGTTATTGTCTTGACTTACTCAATCGGTGCTGGTTTCTGGAACTTGATTTTGGCGATGACGGTAACAGGATGGATTGGGATTGCTTATTCTATCCGTGTTCAAATTATGCGTTACCGTGATTTAGAGTACAACTTGGCCAGCCGTACTTTGGGTACTCCAACTCTAAAAATCGTGACAAAAAATATCTTGCCACAGTTGGTATCTGTCATTGTGACGACAACTACACAGTTGTTGCCAGCCTTCATTTCAACTGAAGCCTTCCTTTCCTTCTTTGGATTGGGATTGCCAATTACAGTTCCAAGTTTAGGTCGTCTGATTTCAGATTACTCACAAAACGTAACAACCAATGCGTATCTTTTCTGGATTCCATTGACAGTCTTAGTCTTGGTATCCTTGTCATTCTATATCGTTGGACAAAACCTTGCAGATGCCAGCGATCCACGTACACATAGATAGGAGGAGTAGGTATGACAAATGATAAAAATGTAATCTTATCTGCTCGCGATATCGTAGTAGAATTTGATGTTCGGGATCGTGTCTTAACAGCCATTCGCAATGTGTCCTTAGACCTTGTTGAAGGTGAAGTCATGGCACTTGTTGGTGAATCAGGTTCTGGTAAATCTGTTTTGACAAAAACCTTCACAGGAATGTTAGAAGACAACGGACGGATAGCCAATGGTACTATTAATTATCGCGGACAAGAATTAACAGAACTCAAGTCAAACAAAGATTGGGAAGATATCCGCGGTGCAAAAATTGCAACGATCTTCCAAGATCCGATGACCAGTTTGGACCCGATTAATACAATTGGATCACAAATTACGGAAGTTATTATTAAACACCAAGGCAAGAGTGCCAAAGAAGCCAGAGAGATGGCCATTGATTATATGGAAAAGGTTGGAATCCCAGAAGCAGAACGTCGCTTTGATGAATATCCTTTCCAATATTCAGGTGGGATGCGCCAACGGATTGTTATTGCTATTGCGCTTGCTTGTCGTCCTGATATCTTGATCTGTGATGAGCCTACAACAGCCCTCGACGTAACCATTCAAGCCCAGATCATTGACTTGTTGAAATCATTGCAAAAAGAATATAACTTTACAACAATCTTTATCACCCATGATTTAGGTGTGGTGGCAAGTATTGCAGATAAGGTTGCCGTAATGTATGCTGGTGAAATTGTAGAATTTGGTAAAGTAGAAGAAATCTTCTATGACCCAAGACATCCTTATACCTGGAGTCTTCTTTCAAGTTTGCCACAGTTGTCTACATCTAATGGTGATTTATATTCTATCCCAGGTACTCCTCCATCATTGTATTCACCAGTGAAGGGTGATGCCTTTGCATTGCGCTCAGACTATGCCATGCAAATTGATTTTGAGGAACACCCACCAGTTTTCAATGTTTCAGATACACATTGGGCTAAAACATGGCTCTTGCATGAAGATGCACCAAAAGTCAATAAACCAGAAATTATTGATAATCTGCATGAAAAGATTAGCGCGAAAATGGGATTCACTACAATCAAGGACTAGGAGAAGGAAATGACAGAAAAATTAATAGAAGTTAAAGATCTAGAAATTTCCTTCGGTGAAGGAAGTAAAAAGTTTGTAGCTGTAAAGAATGCAAATTTCTTTATCAATAAAGGGGAAACATTTTCCCTTGTTGGTGAGTCTGGTAGTGGGAAGACCACAATTGGTCGAGCAATCATTGGTTTGAATGACACTAGTGCAGGTGACATTTTATATGATGGCAAAAAAATCAATGGGAAGCAATCTCGCAAGGATGAAAATGAATTAATCCGAAAAATTCAAATGATCTTCCAAGACCCAGCAGCTAGCTTGAACGAGCGTGCAACAGTTGACTACATTATTTCAGAAGGTTTGTACAATTATCACCTATTTGAAAATGAAGAAGACCGAGTGCGTAAAGTAAAAGAAATTATGCATGAAGTAGGGCTTCTAGCAGAGCATTTAACTCGCTATCCCCATGAATTCTCTGGTGGACAACGCCAGCGGATTGGGATTGCTCGTGCCCTGGTAATGGAACCAGAATTTGTTATCGCAGATGAACCAATTTCTGCCCTAGACGTATCAGTTCGTGCACAAGTATTGAATCTCCTGAAGAAATTCCAAAAAGAATTAGGCTTGACCTATCTCTTTATCGCACACGATCTTTCAGTAGTTCGATTTATCTCTGATCGTATTGCGGTTATTTACAAAGGGGTTATTGTTGAAGTAGCTGAAACGGAAGAATTGTTTAACAATCCAATCCATCCTTATACACAATCTCTACTATCTGCAGTTCCAATTCCAGATCCAATCTTAGAACGCAAAAAAGTTCTGAAAGTTTATGATCCTGATCAGCATGATTATTCAACTGACAAACCAGAAATGGTTGAAATCAAGCCAGGACATTACGTTTGGGCAAATAAAGCAGAACAGAAAAAATATAAAGAACTTGTATAATCATAAGAAAACGAGAAGAATACACTTCTCGTTTTCTATTTTTTTTAAAAAGAAAAACTTTTTTTAAAAAAATAGAAAAAAGATATTGACAAGTAGTTTTGGTCGTGATATACTAATATAGTTGTCGCGCGAGAGCGACAAAGACCTTTGAAAACTGAACAAGACGAACCAATGTGCAGGGCGCTATAACGGAAGTTATAGTAACTGAACAATAAAAAAACAATAAATCTGTCAGTGACAGAATGAGTTTAAGACAAACAATTATTTTAATGAGAGTTTGATCCTGGCTCAGGATGAACGCTGGCGGCGTGCCTAATACATGCAAGTAGAACGCTGAAGGAAGGAGCTTGCTCTTTCCGGATGAGTTGCGAACGGGTGAGTAACGCGTAGGTAACCTGCCTGGTAGCGGGGGATAACTATTGGAAACGATAGCTAATACCGCATAACAGTAGATGTTGCATGACAACTATTTGAAAGGGGCAATTGCTCCACTACCAGATGGACCTGCGTTGTATTAGCTAGTTGGTGAGGTAACGGCTCACCAAGGCGACGATACATAGCCGACCTGAGAGGGTGATCGGCCACACTGGGACTGAGACACGGCCCAGACTCCTACGGGAGGCAGCAGTAGGGAATCTTCGGCAATGGACGGAAGTCTGACCGAGCAACGCCGCGTGAGTGAAGAAGGTTTTCGGATCGTAAAGCTCTGTTGTAAGAGAAGAACGAGTGTGAGAGTGGAAAGTTCACACTGTGACGGTATCTTACCAGAAAGGGACGGCTAACTACGTGCCAGCAGCCGCGGTAATACGTAGGTCCCGAGCGTTATCCGGATTTATTGGGCGTAAAGCGAGCGCAGGCGGTTAGATAAGTCTGAAGTTAAAGGCTGTGGCTTAACCATAGTACGCTTTGGAAACTGTTTAACTTGAGTGCAGAAGGGGAGAGTGGAATTCCATGTGTAGCGGTGAAATGCGTAGATATATGGAGGAACACCGGTGGCGAAAGCGGCTCTCTGGTCTGTAACTGACGCTGAGGCTCGAAAGCGTGGGGAGCAAACAGGATTAGATACCCTGGTAGTCCACGCCGTAAACGATGAGTGCTAGGTGTTGGGTCCTTTCCGGGACTCAGTGCCGCAGCTAACGCATTAAGCACTCCGCCTGGGGAGTACGACCGCAAGGTTGAAACTCAAAGGAATTGACGGGGGCCCGCACAAGCGGTGGAGCATGTGGTTTAATTCGAAGCAACGCGAAGAACCTTACCAGGTCTTGACATCCCTCTGACCGCTCTAGAGATAGAGCTTTCCTTCGGGACAGAGGTGACAGGTGGTGCATGGTTGTCGTCAGCTCGTGTCGTGAGATGTTGGGTTAAGTCCCGCAACGAGCGCAACCCCTATTGTTAGTTGCCATCATTCAGTTGGGCACTCTAGCGAGACTGCCGGTAATAAACCGGAGGAAGGTGGGGATGACGTCAAATCATCATGCCCCTTATGACCTGGGCTACACACGTGCTACAATGGCTGGTACAACGAGTCGCAAGTCGGTGACGGCAAGCTAATCTCTTAAAGCCAGTCTCAGTTCGGATTGTAGGCTGCAACTCGCCTACATGAAGTCGGAATCGCTAGTAATCGCGGATCAGCACGCCGCGGTGAATACGTTCCCGGGCCTTGTACACACCGCCCGTCACACCACGAGAGTTTGTAACACCCGAAGTCGGTGAGGTAACCTTTTAGGAGCCAGCCGCCTAAGGTGGGATAGATGATTGGGGTGAAGTCGTAACAAGGTAGCCGTATCGGAAGGTGCGGCTGGATCACCTCCTTTCTAAGGATAAGGAAACCTGCACGTTCGTCTTGTTTAGTTTTGAGAGGTCTTGTGGGGCCTTAGCTCAGCTGGGAGAGCGCCTGCTTTGCACGCAGGAGGTCAGCGGTTCGATCCCGCTAGGCTCCATTGGTGAGAGATCACCAAGGATGAACATTGAAAATTGAATATCTATATCAAATAGTAACAAGAAAATAAACCGAAAACGCTGTGAATATTTAATGAGTTTTCTAATTTTTTAAGAAATTAGGTTAATAAGGTTAAGTTAATAAGGGCGCACGGTGGATGCCTTGGCACTAGGAGCCGAAGAAGGACGTGACAAACGACGAAATGCCTCGGGGAGCTGTAAGTAAGCTTAGATCCGGGGGTGTCCGAATGGGGGAACCCAGCAGGTGATACCTGTTACCCATATCTGTTAAGGATATGAGGAGGAAGACGCAGTGAACTGAAACATCTAAGTAGCTGCAGGAAGAGAAAGCAAAAGCGATTGCCTTAGTAGCGGCGAGCGAAACGGCAGGAGGGCAAACCGAAGAGTTTACTCTTCGGGGTTGTAGGACTGCAATGTGGACTTAAAGATTATAGAAGAACTACCTGGGAAGGTAGGCCAAAGAGAGTAACAGCCTCGTATTTTAAATAGTCTTTATACCTAGCAGTATCCTGAGTACGGCGAGACACGTGGAATCTCGTCGGAATCTGGGAGGACCATCTCCCAACCCTAAATACTCCCTAGTGACCGATAGTGAACCAGTACCGTGAGGGAAAGGTGAAAAGCACCCCGGGAGGGGAGTGAAATAGAACCTGAAACCGTGTGCCTACAACAAGTTCGAGCCCGTTAATGGGTGAGAGCGTGCCTTTTGTAGAATGAACCGGCGAGTTACGATATGATGCGAGGTTAAGTTGAAGAGACGGAGCCGCAGGGAAACCGAGTCTGAATAGGGCGCTTTAGTATTATGTCGTAGACCCGAAACCATGTGACCTACCCATGAGCAGGTTGAAGGTGCGGTAAAACGCACTGGAGGACCGAACCAGGGCACGTTGAAAAGTGCTTGGATGACTTGTGGGTAGCGGAGAAATTCCAAACGAACTTGGAGATAGCTGGTTCTCTCCGAAATAGCTTTAGGGCTAGCGTCGACATTAAGATTCTTGGAGGTAGAGCACTGTTTGGGTGAGGGGTCCATCCCGGATTACCAATCTCAGATAAACTCCGAATGCCAATGAATTATGGTCGGCAGTCAGACTGCGAGTGCTAAGATCCGTAGTCGAAAGGGAAACAGCCCAGACCACCAGCTAAGGTCCCAAAATAATTGTTAAGTGGAAAAGGATGTGGGGTTGCACAGACAACTAGGATGTTAGCTTAGAAGCAGCTATTCATTCAAAGAGTGCGTAATAGCTCACTAGTCGAGTGACCCTGCGCCGAAAATGTACCGGGGCTAAAACAATTTACCGAAGCTGTGGATACCTTTAATGGTATGGTAGGAGAGCGTTCTATGTGTGAAGAAGGTATACCGTGAGGAGTGCTGGAACGCATAGAAGTGAGAATGCCGGTATGAGTAGCGAAAGACAGGTGAGAATCCTGTCCACCGTAAGACTAAGGTTTCCAGGGGAAGGCTCGTCCGCCCTGGGTTAGTCGGGACCTAAGGAGAGACCGAAAGGTGTATCCGATGGACAACAGGTTGATATTCCTGTACTAGAGTATGTAGTGATGGAGGGACGCAGTAGGCTAACTAAAGCGTGCGATTGGAAGTGCACGTCTAAGCAGTGAGGTGTGAATTGAGTTAAATGCTTAGTTCTATAACATTGAGCTGTGATGGGGAGCGAAGTTTAGTAGCGAAGTTAGTGATGTCACACTGCCAAGAAAAGCTTCTAGCGTTTAAACATACTCTACCCGTACCGCAAACCGACACAGGTAGTCGAGGCGAGTAGCCTCAGGTGAGCGAGAGAACTCTCGTTAAGGAACTCGGCAAAATGACCCCGTAACTTCGGGAGAAGGGGTGCTGACTTAGGTCAGCCGCAGTGAATAGGCCCAAGCAACTGTTTATCAAAAACACAGCTCTCTGCTAAATCGTAAGATGATGTATAGGGGGTGACGCCTGCCCGGTGCTGGAAGGTTAAGAGGAGTGCTTAGCGTAAGCGAAGGTATGAATTGAAGCCCCAGTAAACGGCGGCCGTAACTATAACGGTCCTAAGGTAGCGAAATTCCTTGTCGGGTAAGTTCCGACCCGCACGAAAGGCGTAATGATTTGGGCACTGTCTCAACGAGAGACTCGGTGAAATTTTAGTACCTGTGAAGATGCAGGTTACCCGCGACAGGACGGAAAGACCCCATGGAGCTTTACTGCAGTTTGATATTGAGTGTCTGTGCCACATGTACAGGATAGGTAGGAGCCATAGAGATCGGGACGCCAGTTTCGATGGAGGCGATGTTGGGATACTACCCTTGTGTTATGGCCACTCTAACCCGGATAGGTGATCCCTATCGGAGACAGTGTCTGACGGGCAGTTTGACTGGGGCGGTCGCCTCCTAAAAGGTAACGGAGGCGCCCAAAGGTTCCCTCAGAATGGTTGGAAATCATTCGCAGAGTGTAAAGGTATAAGGGAGCTTGACTGCGAGAGCTACAACTCGAGCAGGGACGAAAGTCGGGCTTAGTGATCCGGTGGTTCCGTATGGAAGGGCCATCGCTCAACGGATAAAAGCTACCCTGGGGATAACAGGCTTATCTCCCCCAAGAGTTCACATCGACGGGGAGGTTTGGCACCTCGATGTCGGCTCGTCGCATCCTGGGGCTGTAGTCGGTCCCAAGGGTTGGGCTGTTCGCCCATTAAAGCGGCACGCGAGCTGGGTTCAGAACGTCGTGAGACAGTTCGGTCCCTATCCGTCGCGGGCGTAGGAAATTTGAGAGGATCTGCTCCTAGTACGAGAGGACCAGAGTGGACTTACCGCTGGTGTACCAGTTGTCTCGCCAGAGGCATCGCTGGGTAGCTATGTAGGGAAGGGATAAACGCTGAAAGCATCTAAGTGTGAAACCCACCTCAAGATGAGATTTCCCATAACAATATGTTAGTAAGAGCCCTGAGAGAAGATCAGGTAGATAGGTTAGGAGTGGAAGTTGTGTGAGCAATGGAGCGGACTAATACTAATAGCTCGAGGACTTATCCAAAAAGTAACTGAGGATATTTACAGCTGGTTAGATTTTTGTTAGAATATAGGTATTCAATTTTGAATGTTCATCATTCAGAGTTAAGTGACGATAGCCTAGGAGATACACCTGTACCCATGCCGAACACAGAAGTTAAGCCCTAGAACGCCGGAAGTAGTTGGGGGTTGCCCCCTGTGAGATATGGTAGTCGCTTAGCTTTTTTCCGCCATAGCTCAGTTGGTAGTAGCGCATGACTGTTAATCATGATGTCGTAGGTTCGAGTCCTACTGGCGGAGTCAGTACCCGAAAGGGTTTTTTTTCTTTTTATGAGTACATTAAAAAAAAGGTTCTATCGAACCTTTTTTTCTTAGTTAAAGAAAACATTGTATAGAGCTTTAATTGCCTGTTTTTCTTGTTCTTGATTGACTACAAACATGATGGAAACTTCGCTGGATCCTTGAGAAATCATTTGGATATTAATGTTGTTTTCTGATAAAGCCTTTGTAGCTGTTGCTGTTACACCAATTTGATTTTTCATATTCTCTCCTACTATCATGATAATGGAAAGATCATGCTCAATTTCGGCATAGTCCACCTGTAAATCTTGGATTAAATGTTTTAAAATTTCTTGTTCCTTAATTGGGGTTAATTCTTTTGACCGAAGAATGACTGATAGGTCGTCAATTCCTGTTGGCATGTGATCCCAACTAATATTCAAATCTTCTAAAATTTGTAATAATTTTCTACCAAAACCGACTTCTCTATTCATCAGGTATTTGGTGGTATTAATGCTGACAAATCCTGAGTCTCCTGCAATTCCAACAACTTTTACATTCTCATTGGTATGGTTCAGTACAATCTTGGTACCTGGATGTTTTGGATTGTTGGTATTCTTAATCACCATTGGAATTTTTCCACGATATGCAGGAACAAGTGCTTCATCATGGAGGACACTAAAGCCAGCATAGGCTAATTCCCGCATCTCTTTATAGGTTAGTTCAGGAATAGAATGTGGGTGTTTAATAATCCCTGGGTGAGCTGCAAAAATACCATCGACGTCCGTAAAGTTTTCGTAGAGATCTGCTTTAACTCCGGCTGCAATAATTGATCCTGTAATATCAGAACCACCTCTTGAAAAAGTACATACTTGGTCTTCTTTAGTAATTCCAAAGAATCCAGGGATCACTAAAATTTCATTATGGTTTCTGAGTTCTTCAATCTTATCGTAACTAGAAGGCAGAATGCGAGCATTACAAGGTTCACTTGTTACAAAGATACCTGCATCTTTTGGATGGATATATTTTGCTTCTAAGCCCTTTTTAACAAAGTAAGCTGCAATTAGTTTCGCATTGTTGTTTTCTCCAGCTGCTAAGAAGGTATCATATAAGAAGGTGTTATCGGATTTGGGAAGTGTTGCAAGGGACATGATATCTCTAGCAATTTCTTCGATAATTTCCTCGTTTAACTCTAAATCCTCTGTAATAGAACGATAGCGATTAATAATCCATTCTTGACTTTGACTAGTATCTTTTCCGTTGGTATATTCTTTATAATACTTGATAAGGGCATCGGTAACTTTTGTGTCTTCAGCATTGCGTTTCCCTGGTGCAGAAACGACCACGTATTGACGGGTTTCATCTTCTTTAACAATATTGAATACTTTTTCTAGCTGGGTAGCAGATGCTAACGAACTACCACCAAATTTAACTACTTTCATGTGGACTCCTTTACAAAACTTACTTTAAATTATACCAAAGATAAGGCTTGGTTACAATCTAAAACAGCACTGCTATCAAGCAAGTCTTTCGGCTGAGACACTTTGTTATGAAAATGTAATTTACTTCTCAAAGTAGTTGTGCTAAAATAATATAAAAATAAATAAGTTCAACTATCAAACAATTTGAACAGCTAATTAGTAAAGGGGTGGCTTATGGTGTTCGAAACGATTATATATTCTGTAGAAGAGGATCTCGCATCTATTATTTTAAATAGACCTGAGGTTTCAAATGGTTTTAACATTCCAATGTGTCAGGAAATCCTTGAAGCATTAGAATTAGCTGAGAAGAATCCAGATATTCGTTTTATTTTATTTAAAGCAGTCGGTAAGGTTTTTTCGGTTGGAGGTGATTTAGCAGAGATGAAGCGGGCTGTCGATGCCGATGATATCGATTCGTTAACGCAAATTGCGGAATTGGTTAATCAAATCTCTAAAAAAATGAAGCAACTTCCAAAACCTGTGATTATGGTTGCAGATGGTGCGGTTGCAGGAGCAACTGCTAATATGGCAGTAGCGGCAGATTTTTGTATTGCTTCTGATAAAGCCAAGTTTATTCAAGCCTTTGTTGGAGTAGGTTTAGCTCCGGATGCTGGTGGTCTTTTCCTTTTAGGAAGAGCCATTGGTTTGAGTAGAGCAACTCAGTTAGCGATGACCGGTGAACCATTAGGTGCTGAAAAGGCTCTGGAATATGGCGTTGTGTATAAGGTTTCTGAAGTAGATAAATTAGACAAGACTGTTAACCAACTTCTCATAAAGTTAAGACGTAGCTCAGACAATTCTTTTGCTGCGATTAAAGAGTTGGCCTGGTCTAGCATGCTGACTGACTGGGATCGCTATGCTGAAATTGAGTTGAGATTGCAAAGAAATCTATCTTTAAAAGAAGACTTTAAAGAGGGAGTTATTGCCTATTCAGAACGTCGACGTCCAAAATTTATAGGAAAATAAAAACGTAAAATTTTTATGTTTTTGTTCTTGAGACTTGCTATTTGGTTTGAATTTTGATAAAATTCGATTATCAAAGTAATGAATAGGGGGTGTGGTTTTTGAATTTTCAACTAGTAAATGATTACCTTACATCCATTTTTAACAACGTTTTAGTCATCGAAGAAACTAGTTTACGTAGCAGTCGATTTAATGATGTTTCTATTAAGGAAATGCACACAATAGATGTCATCGGCTCAACACCAAACGCAACTCCAAGTGATATTTCGCGTTCGTTAATGGTTACGTTAGGTACAGTCACAACCAGTTTAAATAACCTTGAACGAAAAGGTTATATTGAACGAACCAGATCTGAAGTTGATCGTCGGGTTGTCCATTTGAGTTTGACCAAAAGAGGAAAACTCTTGTATCGGCTTCACCAACAATTTCACAAGCGGATGGTCAATCAAATTATCGATGGGATGTCTCCAGATGAACGGAAAGTGATGCAAAAAGGGTTGCAGAACCTTTATCGTTTCTTGGAGGAGTTGAAATAATGACTTTTGCAAAAATTAGTCAGGTAGCCCATTATGCGCCAAGCCAAGTGATTTCCAATCAGGATCTTTCTGAACGGATGGATACCAGTGATGAGTGGATTGCTAGTCGGACAGGAATTCGGAAGCGTCATATTTCTCAATCAGAATCAACCAGCGATTTAGCTACGGAAGTGGCTCGTCGCTTGCTTGAAAAAAGTGGTTTACAAGCGGATCAGTTGGATTTTATCTTTGTTGCTACGATTTCGCCCGATTCCATGATGCCATCTACAGCTGCTCGTGTTCAAGCTAAAATTGGTGCCTCAAAAGCCTTTGTTTTTGATTTGACCGCTGCTTGTAGTGGATTTGTATTTGCGCTTGCGACTGCTGAAAAGTTTATTCGCTCTGGCCAGTACAAACGAGGAATCGTTATCGGAAGTGAAACCTTATCGAAAGTGATCGATTGGGAAGATCGGACAACAGCAGTCTTATTTGGGGATGGTGCTGGCGGTGTTTTACTGGAAGCATCCGAGCAACAAACTTTTTTAGCAGAAAGTCTGTTTTCAGACGGTTCCCGTGGAGAAGTTCTTCAATCATCATCTGTTGGTTTATCTTCACCATATTCTGATAAGGAAGAAGATAAAAAATATTTGTCAATGGATGGGAGAGCAGTCTTTGATTTTGCCATTCGGGATGTGGCTAAGAGTATTAAAAATACGTTAGCAGATGCTCCAGTGCCTGTTGAAGAGATTGATTTTTTTCTTCTGCACCAAGCAAATGACCGTATCTTAGATAAAATGGCTAAGAAAATCGGGGTTGATCGGGAAAAACTTCCTGCAAATATGATGGAATATGGCAACACCAGTGCTGCAAGTATTCCAATTTTATTATCGGAGTGTGTCGACCAAGGACTAATCAAATTGGATGGAAGTCAAATAATTCTTCTGTCAGGATTTGGTGGAGGTTTGACATGGGGCTCACTTCTTGTTACAATCTAGTTAAACATGTGGAAACACATTTTAAAAATTTTTATTATTTTAAGGAGGCCAATCATGGCAGTATTTGAAAAAGTACAAGAAATTATCGTTGAAGAACTTGGTAAAGAACCATCAGAAGTAACTCTTGAGTCTACTTTTGAAGATCTTGAAGCTGATTCATTGGATTTGTTCCAAGTGATTTCAGAAATTGAAGATGCATTCGACATTCAAATTGAAACTGAAGAAGGATTGTCTACTGTAGGTGACCTTGTTGCTTACGTAGAAGAAAAAACTAAATAATAATGGATGAGAGTATCGAAAGATATTCTCTCTTGTTTAGGTAATAGTTTGACGCTCAAAGCAAAGAACCGCTTTCAAACTATTACTTAAGCGAAAATGAGGAAGGTACTATGCAAACACGAATTACTGAATTATTAAACATTAAATATCCAATTTTCCAAGGTGGTATGGCTTGGGTAGCAGATGGAGATCTTGCTGGAGCTGTATCTAATGCGGGTGGTCTTGGGATCATCGGTGGAGGAAATGCACCTAAAGAAGTTGTCAAAGCGAATATTGATCGCGTCAAATCCATTACTGACAAACCTTTTGGAGTCAATATCATGCTCCTCTCTCCTTTTGCAGATGACATCGTTGACTTAGTTATCGAAGAAGGGGTTAAAGTGGTTACCACTGGTGCAGGGAATCCTGGGAAATACATGGATCGTTTCCATGAAGCAGGCATTACCGTTATTCCGGTTGTACCTTCAGTAGCTTTAGCAAAACGGATGGAAAAACTAGGTGCGGATGCTGTCATTGCTGAAGGAATGGAAGCAGGAGGTCATATTGGTAAATTGACGACCATGACCTTGGTTCGCCAAGTGGTCGAAGCTGTTTCTATTCCAGTTATCGGTGCTGGTGGTGTTGCAGATGGTGCAGGAGCGGCTGCAGTCTTCATGCTTGGAGCAGATGCTGTTCAAGTGGGAACACGATTTGTCGTTGCTAAAGAATCAAATGCTCACCAAAACTTTAAGAATAAAATCTTGAAAGCTAAGGACATTGATACAGTGGTGTCTGCGTCAGTTGTTGGCCACCCAGTTCGTGCGATTAAGAATAAATTGGCTTCTGCCTATAACCAAGCTGAAAAAGATTTCTTGGCAGGTAAGAAGACTCAAGAAGAAATTGAAGAATTAGGAGCAGGTGCTCTTCGCAATGCTGTTGTTGACGGAGACGTTGATAATGGATCTGTGATGGCAGGACAAATTGCAGGTCTCGTAAGTAAAGAAGAAACCTGTGCTGAAATCTTGGAAGATATCTATCTTGGAGCTGCTAAGGTCATTCAGAAAGAAGCAGCTCGCTGGGCAGATGTGAAATTCTAACAGATAAGGTTAAGGAAAGGAAGAGAACAGTGACAAAACGTGCCTTCTTATTTGCTGGTCAAGGTGCCCAAAAATTGGGGATGGCTAGTGACTTGTATGCAACTTATCCCGTTGTCAAAGAAACATATGATACGGCTAGTCGTATTCTAGGTTATGATTTGCGTGAATTGATTGATTCTGACGAAGAAAAACTCAATCAAACACGCTATACTCAACCAGCTATTTTGACAACTTCTGTAGCTATTTATCGTCTATTGGCAGAAAATGGCATAACACCGGATATTGTGGCTGGTCTCTCCCTAGGAGAATATTCTGCTTTGGTTGCTGCAGGCGCTCTTTCCTTTGAAGAAGCGGTCGCCTTGGTAGCTAAGCGAGGGGAATTTATGGAAACAGCTGCGCCTGCTGGAAGCGGGAAAATGGTAGCTGTTATGAATACTGATCCTGCCTTGATTGAAGAAATCTGTCAACAGGCTTCTGAAAAGGGAGTTGTAACACCAGCTAACTACAATACTCCTGCCCAAATTGTGATCGGTGGAGAGGTTGAAGCTGTGGATTATGCAGTTGAACTCTTACAAGAAGCAGGGGCAAAACGGTTGATTCCTCTGAATGTCTCTGGTCCTTTCCATACGGCCTTACTTGCTTCTGCTAGTGAAAAACTAGCGACTGAACTTGAAAAAGTTACTTTTAAGGACTTTAGCTTGCCTTTGGTTGGGAATACAGAAGCAAAGATCATGAAATCAGACGAAATCAAAGCTTTATTAGCTCGCCAAGTGATGGAGCCCGTTCGTTTCTATGATTCGATTGCGACGATTCAAGAGTTTGGAGTAGATGAAGTGATTGAAATTGGTCCAGGTAAGGTCTTGACTGGTTTCTTGAAAAAGATTGATAAAACTCTTCCAACGAAAAATGTGGAGGATCAAGCCAGTCTTGATGCCCTACTGAACGAATAAGATGAGGTGACTATGGAACTAAAGAATAAAAATGTATTTGTTACTGGCTCAAGTCGAGGCATTGGATTGGCTATTGCGCATAAATTTGCGTCAAAAGGTGCCAACATTGTCTTAAATAGTCGTGGAGAGCTCCCAGCAGGCCTAGTGGATGAATTTGCCTCATACGGTGTGAAGGTAGTTGGCGTTACTGGGGACGTATCCCAAGCTGCGGAAGCGAAACGAATGGTCGCGGAAGCGATTGAAGCACTTGGCTCAGTAGACATCCTTGTCAACAATGCTGGGATTACCAATGATAAGCTCATGTTGAAATTGACGGAAGAAGATTTCGAGCAAGTCTTGAAGGTGAATTTGACCGGTGCTTTTAATATGACACAATCAGTCTTAAAACCGATGACCAAAGCACGTGAAGGTGCTATCATTAACATGTCGAGTGTTGTCGGTCTGACAGGAAATGTTGGACAAGCCAACTATGCAGCCTCAAAAGCTGGTTTGATTGGTTTTTCTAAATCTGTAGCACGTGAAGTAGCTGGTAGAAATGTCCGTGTCAATGTCATTGCGCCGGGCTTCATTGAGTCTGATATGACAGAAGGACTTCCTGAAAAAATTAAAGAAATGTCTCTCGCTCAAATTCCAATGAAACGATTTGGAAATACAGAAGAAGTGGCAGATGTTGCAGTCTTTCTTGCGACTCAAGAATATCTAACAGGGCAAGTCATCGCAATTGATGGTGGCTTAACCATGCAATAAAAAGAGGTAGGTTTTGAAATGAAATTAAATCGTGTTGTTGTAACAGGCTATGGCTTGACATCTCCAATCGGAAACACTCCAGAAGAATTTTGGAATAGTTTAAAAGAAGGAAAGATTGGAATTGGTCCGATTACAAAATTTGACCACAGTGACTTTGCTGTTCATAATGCAGCTGAAATCCATGATTTCCCATTTGATAAGTACTTTATCAAGAAAGATACAAACCGCTTTGACAACTACTCTTTGTATGCCTTGTATGCCGCTCAAGAAGCTGTGAATCATGCAGGTTTAGATGTAGAAGCTATTGATAAAGATCGTTTTGGTGTCATTGTTGCTTCTGGTATTGGTGGTATCAAAGAAATCGAAGATCAAGTGATTCGTTTGCATGAAAAAGGACCAAAACGTGTCAAACCAATGACCCTTCCAAAAGCTTTGCCAAATATGGCATCTGGTAATGTTGCCATGCGTTTTGGAGCTAATGGAATTTGTAAATCGATCAATACTGCTTGTGCCTCTTCCAATGATGCGATTGGAGATGCTTTCCGCGCTATTAAGTTTGGTTTCCAAGATTTGATGTTGGTTGGTGGTTCAGAAGCTTCTATTACGCCATTTGCAATCGCCGGTTTCCAAGCCTTGACAGCTCTTTCAACAACAGAAGATCCAACTCGTGCTTCTATTCCATTTGATAAAGATCGGAATGGATTTGTAATGGGTGAAGGATCAGGAATGTTGGTACTTGAAAGTTTGGAACACGCTGAAAAACGTGGTGCAACCATTCTTGCTGAAGTCGTGGGCTACGGAAATACTTGTGATGCTTACCATATGACTTCTCCACATCCAGAAGGTCAAGGTGCTATTAAAGCAATGAAGTTGGCTTTGGATGAGGCAGAAATTGAACCAGCTCAAGTTGATTATGTCAACGCTCATGGTACCTCTACTCCAGCAAATGAAAAAGGAGAAAGTGGTGCAATCGTTTCTGTATTTGGTACAGAAGTTCCAGTATCTTCTACAAAATCATTTACAGGTCACCTCTTGGGAGCAGCAGGGGCAGTTGAAGCTATTGCGACGATTGAAGCAATTCGCCATCAATATGTTCCAAAAACTGCTGGAACACAAGAGTTATCAGATTATATTGAAGCCAATGTCATCTTTGGTGAAGGGCAAGAACGTCCGATTTCCTATGCTATTTCCAATACATTTGGATTTGGAGGACACAATGCTGTCTTAGCCTTTAAACGTTGGGAGGGATAAAGTGAATATTCAAGAGATTAAAGACCTAATGAGTCAATTTGACCAATCTAGTCTTCGTGAATTTAGCTATCAAAATGCAACTGATGTGCTATCATTTAGTAAAAATACTGGCAGTGTAGCTAGCCCACAACCTGCTACGCCAGCTCCTGTAGTTCAGGAAGTGGCACCTGCTGTTGAGAGCCCTGTTGTTCTTGCAGAAGAACCAGTTGCTCCTTCAGCACCAGCTCCTGAAGCAAGTCCAGCAGTAGCAGCAGAAGGGGAAGTGGTTGAAAGTCCTCTTGTTGGTGTAGCTTATTTAGCTTCAGGTCCAGATAAACCAGCTTTTGTTCAGGTTGGTGATAGCGTTTCAAAAGGCCAAACCCTATTGATTATTGAAGCGATGAAAGTTATGAACGAAGTTCCTGCACCAAGGGATGGAATTGTCACTGAAATCCTTGTTTCAAATGAAGAAATGGTTGAGTTTGGGAAAGGATTGGTACGGATTAAATGATCGATATTCAAGCTATTAAAGAGGCTCTTCCGCATCGCTATCCGATGTTGTTGGTGGATCGCGTCCTTGAAACAAGTGAGGATACGATTGTAGCCATTAAGAATGTGACGATCAATGAGCCCTTCTTTAATGGGCACTTTCCAAGCTACCCAGTAATGCCAGGTGTCCTCATTATGGAAGCCTTGGCACAAACTGCCGGTGTCTTAGAATTATCCAAACCAGAAAATAAAGGGAAATTAGTCTTTTACGCTGGAATGGATAAGGTTAAATTTAAAAAACAAGTCGTTCCGGGAGATCAGCTCGTGATGACGGCTACCTTTGTCAAGCGTCGTGGTTCGATTGCGGTCGTGGAAGCAAAAGCGGAAGTCGATGGGAAATTAGCTGCTAGCGGGACCCTAACATTTGCAATTGGTAACTAGGGAGGTTTCTATGTTCCGAAAAATTTTAATCGCGAATCGTGGTGAAATTGCGGTCCGGATTATTCGAGCTGCTCGTGAATTAGGAATTGAAACAGTCGCTGTCTATTCAACGGCTGATAAAGAAGCCTTGCATACCTTACTAGCGGATGAAGCAGTTTGTATTGGGCCTGCCAAGTCAACCGAATCTTATTTGAACATGAATGCTGTTTTATCTGCAGCTGTCTTGACTGGATCAGAAGCGATTCACCCAGGATTTGGATTTTTGAGTGAAAATTCGAAGTTTGCCACCATGTGTGAAGAAGTAGGGATTAAGTTTATTGGACCATCAGGATCTGTTATGGATATGATGGGTGATAAAATTAATGCCCGAGCACAAATGATCAAAGCAGGCGTACCTGTGATTCCAGGATCAGATGGTGAAGTTCATACAGCTGAAGAAGCCTTGGAAGTTGCTGATCGGATTGGCTATCCTGTTATGCTGAAGGCGTCAGCTGGAGGTGGCGGTAAAGGTATCCGTAAAGTAGAACGGGCAGAGGACCTAGTTCCAGCTTTTGAATCTGCTTCGACAGAAGCTAAGGCGGCCTTTGGCAATGGAGCTATGTACCTTGAACGCGTCATCTACCCAGCTCGTCATATTGAGGTTCAAATTTTGGCTGACCAATTTGGACATGTGGTTCATTTGGGTGAACGGGATTGTTCCCTTCAAAGAAACAACCAAAAAGTCCTCGAAGAATCTCCATCCGTAGCAATCGGTAAGACAATTCGAGACCAAATCGGATCTGCAGCTGTCCGCGCGGCAGAATCTGTTGGCTATGAAAATGCTGGGACAATCGAGTTTCTTTACGATGAAGGTAAAGGCGAATTTTACTTCATGGAGATGAATACTCGGGTTCAAGTTGAGCATCCCGTAACAGAATTTGTCACTGGAATTGATATCGTGAAAGAGCAAATTAAAATTGCTGCTGGGCAAGAATTGTCTGTAAGCCAAGAAGATATTCAAATTTCTGGCCATGCGATTGAATGCCGGATCAATGCAGAAAATCCTGCCTTTAACTTTGCACCTAGCCCAGGAAAAATCACCAATCTCTATCTTCCAAGTGGAGGAGTCGGCTTGCGCGTGGATTCTGCTGTCTATCCTGGCTATACGATTCCACCTTACTACGATAGTATGATTGCCAAAATCATTGTCCATGGAGAGAATCGTTTTGATGCCTTGATGAAGATGCAACGCGCCCTCTATGAGTTGGAAATTGACGGTGTAATGACTAACAGTGATTTCCAATTGGATTTGATTTCAGATTCGAATGTGATTGCTGGTGATTACGATACCGCCTTTCTGATGGAGACATTTTTACCAAATTATCAGAAAAATCAATAAGCAATGAACTTTGTAAATGTGAGATTCATTTTCACAAGGAATGAACGGGCACAATTACAAAGTTCTTTTACCAAGTAAGGAGAAGTTGATGGCTTTATTTTCTAAAAAAGATAAGTACATTCGAATTAATCCCAATCGGTCGGCCATTGAAGCACCTCAGCCGAAACCAGAGGTTCCAGATGAGTTGTTTTCTCAGTGTCCGGGCTGTAAACATACGATTTATCAAAAGGATCTAGGAAGTGAACGTCTGTGTCCTAAGTGTGGTTATACCTTCCGAATATCTGCGGTAGAGCGACTTCAATTGACAATTGATCCAGGAAGCTTTATTGAATTGTTTACGGGTATTGAGACCAAGGACCCGCTTAAGTTTCCAAACTACAAGAAGAAATTGGCGGCTGTTCGTGAATTGACAGGACTTGATGAAGCTGTGCTAACAGGAACTGCAAAGATCGGGGGCCATCAAGTGGCTCTCGGTATTATGGATTCTAATTTCATCATGGCTTCTATGGGCTCTGTGGTCGGTGAAAAGATTACGCGTCTATTTGAATTGGCGACAGAAGAAAAGCTCCCAGTTGTGCTCTTTACCGCTTCTGGTGGAGCTCGGATGCAAGAAGGAATCGTCAGTTTGATGCAGATGGCTAAAATCTCTGCAGCTGTTCAAAGACACTCAAAAGCAGGCTTATTTTATCTGACAGTTCTAACAGACCCAACAACAGGAGGGGTAACGGCGTCATTTGCAATGGAAGGAGATATTATCATTGCAGAGAGTCAAGCCCTTGTGGGATTTGCAGGTCGAAGAGTGATCGAGTCTACCGTACGGGAACAGTTGCCGGATAATTTCCAAAAGGCTGAATTTTTGCAGGAGCATGGCTTTGTGGATGTGATTGTCCAGCGTAGTGAAATGCGTTCAACAATCGCAGACTTGTTAGCCTTTCATGGAGGGAAGTAATGACAAGAATAACACAAATTATTAAAGAAGCTCGTGACCAAGGACGTTTGACAGCTCTCGATTATGCTCATGGAATTTTTGATAACTTTATCGAATTGCATGGAGATCGAAATTTCCGAGATGACGGTGCAGTAATTGGCGGAATTGGCTGGTTAGGGGATCAAGCGGTAACGGTTGTGGGGATTCAAAAAGGAAAGAATCTTCAGGACAACCTCAGTCGAAACTTTGGCCAACCCCACCCAGAAGGCTATCGAAAAGCCTTGCGTTTGATGAAACAGGCGGAGAAATTTGGTCGTCCAGTAGTAACCTTCATCAACACTGCGGGTGCATATCCGGGTGTTGGTGCTGAAGAGCGGGGACAGGGTGAGGCTATTGCCCGCAACCTCATGGAAATGAGTGATTTAAAAGTTCCGATTATCGCGATTATCATCGGAGAAGGTGGCTCAGGTGGTGCCCTAGCTCTTGGTGTAGCAGATAAGGTCTGGATGCTGGAGAACTCCATCTATGCAGTCTTGAGTCCAGAAGGGTTTGCTTCTATTCTTTGGAAAGACGGAAGCCGTGCCATGGAAGCAGCTGAATTGATGAAGATTACTTCGCATGAGTTGTTGAATATGGACATTGTGGACAAGGTGATTCCGGAGCATGGTTTTTCCAATGGCGAATTACTAGCTCAAGTGAAGAAGGAAATCCAAGCAGAATTGAAGGAGCTACAAGCCTTGCCTCTCGAAGAACTTCTAGAGCAACGTTACCAACGTTTTCGTAAATATTAAAAAACTGAGCTTGCAATTTGCAAGACTCAGTTTTTTAAAACTTTATTTTGGTGCGATGACTTCAGCTCCACCCATGTATGGACGAAGGACTTCAGGAATAGTTACAGAACCATCTTCGTTTTGATAGTTTTCAAGAATAGCTGCCACTGTACGTCCAACAGCCAATCCAGAACCATTCAAGGTGTGAAGAAGTTTAACCTTACCGTCAGCTTCATCACGATAGCGGATTTGGGCACGACGTGCTTGGAAATCTTCCGTATTTGAACAGCTTGAGATTTCACGATAGGTATTTTGTGCTGGGATCCATACTTCCAAGTCGTAAGTCTTAGCAGCTGAGAAGCCCATGTCTCCTGTAGAAAGAGCAACTACGCGATATGGAAGGTTGAGTTTTTGAAGGATGTTTTCAGCGTTGGCTGTCATCTTTTCCAATTCTTCATATGATTCTTCCGGTTTGGCAAATTTGACCATTTCTACCTTATGGAATTGGTGTAAACGGATCAAACCACGAGTGTCACGACCAGCAGAACCTGCTTCTGAACGGAAAGAAGGGCTCATGGCAGTAAAGTAGATTGGGAGATCCTTGCCATCGATGATTTCGTCACGGTAGTAGTTGGTCAGAGGCACTTCGGCAGTTGGAATCAAGACATAGTTGGTGTCGCTGAGTTCAAAAGTATCTTCCTTGAACTTTGGATATTGACCAGTACCAAACATAGAATCGTGGTTGACCATGTAAGGTGTGATGACTTCTGTGTATCCTTCCTTGCCATGCTCATCCAACATAAAATTGTAGATAGCACGTTCTAAGCGAGCTCCAAGCCCCTTGTAGAAGAGGAAACGAGCGCCAGTGACTTTACCACCACGTTCCCAGTCAAGGATGTCTAAGTCTTCTCCAAGGTCCCAGTGAGCTTTTAGTTCGAAGTCAAACTCGCGAGGAGTTCCCCAACGGCGAACTTCTACGTTGTCATCCTCATCTGCTCCAACAGGTACACTATCAGCAGGAATGTTTGGAAGGGTTGTAGTAAATTCTGTCAATTTCGCATCGATTTCTGCCAATTCTGCATCGAATGCTTTGACTTCTGCAGAAAGAGTTTGCATGGCAGCAATCTTATCATCTGCATTTTCTTTGTTGCGTTTGGCTTGGGCGATTTCAGCAGATACTGTGTTACGCTCAGCCTTGAGGCCTTCTACTTTGACCAAGATGTCACGACGCTTGGCATCGATTTCTTTCATTTCGTTCAAGATGGCAGCATCTACACCGCGTGTCGCTAATTTTTCAGCAACTGCATCAAAGTCTGTACGAATCCGTTTAATATCTAACATAGCTTCTCCTTTAACAAAAAACACACCTGTCAGAGTGTTGGAGTGGCAGAGCCACGGTTCCATCCAACTTCACAGGTGTGCACTTGATTCGATATTGTATTTTAACTAAACGGTAGAATTTCAATTAAGATTTCTATCTGCTCGCAGCAACCGCAGACTTTCTGAAAGATTTCTTTAATTTACTTATCCGTTTTCGTTTATTATACAAGAAAAGGAGCTATTTTGCAAATAGATTTTTAATTTTAGCTGCGATGGTTTGGATCAAGGTGGGAAGCTTGACAATTTTATCATTTCCAAGGTGTTGACGGGCAATTTTTAAGATTTTACCCGAGTCTTTAGAAGCAAAGAGGAACTTACTTTCCTTGGTGTAAATTTCAAAATGGCGGCTAATTTTACGCCCGGATACGTTGGCTCCAATCTGTTCGATTTCTTTCCAGGGAATTTGGACGTAGTCTTCTACATTAGCATCTGCGTAAAATTCAAAAGCCACATCTCCAACTAACATTTTTCCAACCTTTCCACCAACACCTAGATAAGAGACACCAGTGGTATGGAATTCCACGGTTTTATTCTGTGATTGCGCCATGTGATCCTCCTGTAACAATGTTCATTTCATTATACCATAATAAAAAGAAGGTCGAAACCTTCTTTTTTGTTGATCTTTGCTTACATCAAGCCAGCAACGTGTGCCAAGACACCGATTACAAAGAGGGCGATGATGATAGTGATTGGAGATACTTTCTTCTTAAGCAACCACATACAAGCGAAAGTAAGAAGCAATCCCATCAAACCAGGAATCAATGAATCCAAGTTTTGTTGGAAAGTCGTAACTTTTTCAGGTGTTTGAGATAGACCTGAACCAACTTGAGCGAAGGCTTCTTGGATACCCTTGTGTCCTTCAGGAAGTTTATCCCAGTGGATATAAGCTTTGTCGTCTAATTTGACAGAAGAAACATTAAAGATGAATTTAATAGATACCCAACGTTCTACCAAGACAGCAAGGATGAACATCCCGAGGATAGAAGCTCCTTTAGTGATGTCTTGCAAGATCCCACCAGACATATCTTTGGTAATTTCAGAACCTGCTTTGTATCCAAGTTCTTGCGTGTACCACAAGAAGGCCATACGAATCGCATTCCATGCGATAAAGAAGATGAGTGGGCCAAGGATGTTACCAGACGCAGCAAGTGATGCACCAAGGGCACCAAGGATAGGACGTACTGTAAACCAGAAGACTGGATCTCCGATACCCGCCAAAGGACCCATCATACCAATTTTAACCCCTTGGATGGCAGCATCGTCAATCGCAGCACCGTTTGCTCTTTCTTCTTCAAGAGCAAGTGTTACCCCGATGATAGGAGCGGCAACGTATGGGTGAGTGTTGAAGAATTCCATGTGACGTTCAAGAGCAGCCGCTTGGTCTTCTTTCTTCGTGTAGAGTTTTTTGATAGCTGGGATCAATGAGTAAGCCCAACCCAAGTTTTGCATCCGTTCATAGTTCCAAGAACCTTGCAAGAAGGTTGAACGCCACCAAACTTTTTGACGATCTGATTTAGATAATTGTAATTTTTCAGTCATGATAGTGTCACACCTTTCTTAATAGTCTTCGAGAATGTCGCCGATTGGATCGTTAGAAGTAGCGGCTCCGCCACCTCCATTGCCACCTTTCTTAGAAAGAGTAAGGTAGATCAAGGCAAGGGCAACACCAATTGCTCCAAGAGCGATCAAAGTTAATTGGCTAACGGCTGCAAGAGCAAAACCAATGGCAAAGAATGGCCAAACTTCACGGCTTGCCATCATGTTGATAACCATGGCATAACCAACGGCTACAACCATACCACCACCGATTTGCATTCCATCAGAGAGCCATTTTGGCATTTGTTCAAGAGCAGTTTTAACAGTTTCAGCAGGAATCATCAACAAGAGGGCTGCAGGAATGGCGATACGAAGACCTTGAAGAAGAAGGGCCACAAAGTGAGCGCGTTCTACACCTTTGATATCCCCTTTTCTAGCAGCAGCGTCGGCAGTGTGAACCAAACCAACGGAAAGGGTACGGACGATCATGGTCAAGAAAAGACCAGCAACTGCAAGTGGAATAGCGACACCTTGAGCGACAGCGATTCCTTTTGTACTGAAGTCTCCCCCAAGTACCATGATGATGGCAGCAGCGACAGATGCAAGGGCAGCATCGGGTGCAACTGCGGCACCAATGTTTGCCCAGCCAAGTGCAATAAATTGAAGTGAACCACCAAGCATAATGCCAGCAGTCAAGTTACCTGTTACCAAACCGATTAAGGTACAAGCAACAAGGGGTTGGTGGAATTGGAATTGGTCAAGGATACCTTCAAGACCTGCTAAGAAGGCAACAACGACCACTAATACCATAGAAATAATAGACATGTTTAAAATCCTTTCGTAAGTAATCGATTATTGAACGTTAGCTTTGTTAATTAAGTCAAACAAATCTTTCTTAGAGTCATTTGGCACTTTACGGACGTCAAATTCAACTCCAAGATCACGCATTTTTTCAAATGTAGCCACATCATCTTTATCCATTGATAACACATTGTTAACCATGGTTTTACCAGTTGAGTGGGCCATTGAACCAACGTTCAAGGTTTTAATCGGAACACCACCTTCGATGGCGCGAAGAGCATCTTGAGGTGTTTCAAATAAGATCAAAGCATGGGTATTTCCAAAGCGAGGGTCTTTAGCAACCTCAATCAATTTTTGAATTGGGACAACGTTTGCTTTCACACCATTTGGTGCCGCTTGTTTGATCAATTCCTTACGGAGTTCATCTTTGGCAACAGAATCTGAAGCAACAATGATCCGATCAGCTTTTGAATCGGGTGTCCAAGCAGTTGCGACTTGTCCATGAAGAAGACGTGTATCTAAGCGGGCAAGGTTAATCTTGAGTTTTCCATCTCCGATAACCGTTCCTTCTGGAATCGCAGCTTGGGCTACAGGAGCAACTGAAGCAGTGCTTGCTTCTTCGACTGGATTCAATTCTTCTGGAAGAGCTTTGATTCCATCTTTAGATTCTTTGATGATGTTTGCAGCAACTTTATCAACGCCAGCAGTTGCATCCATCAAACGCTCTGTATAAGCTTGAATCAACATCGGCAGGTTCAATCCAGTGATGATCGCAAATTTACGATCTGGATTTTCTCCCATAACGCGACTCGCTTGGTTAAATGGAGAACCACTCCAAAGGTCAGCCAAAACCAAGACTTCATCTTCTGCATCAAATGCGGCAACAGCAGCATTGAATTTAGCATAGAGATCATCTGGGCCTTCACTTGGCATGAACGTAACCACTTGAACTTTCTCTTGATCCCCAAAGATCATCGAGCCGGATTGGTGGATTCCAGCTGCAAATTCACCGTGGCTAGCAATAATGATACCAATACTCATTATTGACATTCCTCCTTATAAAATTTGTTTGACTTTCAGTTTAAGAAAACTTTAAGCTTATCTATTATAAAACGTTTTCATGATAAAGTCAATTTTTCAGTACTAAATTAAAGGAAAAAGAGAGGTTTTGATATATTGAATTATTAATATCTATATCTAGCCATTAAATTCGAAAATCCTTTGGAATTCCTTGACAAGAGGGGAATGAAGGGGAACCAAAGTTTCTAAAAAGAGTAGTAGTAGCTTCTAATAGGTAAAATAAAAATATAGCAACCCCTTGCAGGTCCTGTTTGTGAGAAACTAAAAAAGACCAGTCCATTTGGGCTGGTCTAATAGGTTGAGTTGATTAGTTGGTGAAGTCAAGTACCATACGTCCTTGAATGGTTCCGGCTTCCATTTCGTCAAAGACTTTGACAGCATCTTCTACTGGACGTTTTTGAACAACTGGAACGACCAAGCCTTCTGCACCAAATTGGAAGGCTTCTTCCAAGTCTTTACGAGTTCCTACAAGAGAACCGATGACTTGGATACCATCTAATACTGTTTTCACAATGCTGAGGTCCATCATTTCAGAAGGAAGTCCGACTGCAACAACGCGACCACCCGCACGAACTGAATCTACTGCTTGGTTGAAGGCTACTTTAGAAACAGCGGTTACGACAGCAGAGTGAGCTCCACCATTTGTTTTTTCTTTGATCAATCCTGGGACATCTTCGACTTCGTGACCGTTGATGACAAAGTCTGCCCCAACTTTTTTGGCCAATTCGAGTTTATCATTGTTGATATCAACAGCGATGACATGAGCGTTGAAGACTTTCTTAGCATATTGAACAGCCAAGTTTCCTAGTCCACCAGCTCCATAGATAACGATCCATTGTCCTGGTTCAGCTTTGGCTTCTTTGATAGCTTTGTAGGTTGTAACACCGGCACAGGTAATAGAAGAAGCTTGAGCTGGATCTAATCCCTCTGGTACTTTTACTGCGTAGTCTGCAGTTACTATACATTGTTCAGCCATTCCTCCATCAACAGAGTAACCAGCATTTTTTACAGTACGGCAAAGAGTTTCGCGACCAGTTGTACAGTATTCACAAGTGCCACATCCTTCGAAGAACCAAGCAACACTGACACGGTCACCGACTTTTAAACTTGTCACATCTGGAGCAAGTTCTTTAACAATCCCGATTCCTTCGTGTCCAAGAACACGGCCTGGAACTTTACCGAAGTCTCCGTGAGCAACGTGCAAGTCCGTGTGGCAGACACCACAGTATTCGATTTGAACAAGAGCTTCCCCTGTTTCTAATGGGCGCATCTCCTTGTTTGCAACAATTTCAACACCAGTACCTTCTGGATTTACAACAACAGCTTTCATAGTTTTCCTCCTCAAGAGCTTAGTTGAATTAGAGACGGTAATAAAACGAGAAGTAACATCACTTGAATCATTATCGTATGAAACGAGCTAGGCTCCTTTTTTATTTTTGTTATGTTAATTTTATCACAAACTCCATCAGTTAGCAAGCGTTTACATAGAAAATTTTCTGAAAATAAACTTAACTGGTTAAATTATTTTTAGAAAAAGTCCCTATAAAGTTTCGTATGTTTGAGAAAACAAAAAAGCTTGAATCCTTTCTTGTAAAAGGTGATTCAAGCGATTCACTTTATTTATAGGAAGAGTTTTTCTAGTTGACGAGCAACGCCGTCCTGATCATTTGTATACTCGGTTTGTTTATCGGCATAGGGGAGGAGGACAGGATTGGCGTTTTTCATTGCATAACCAGTTCCTGCGAAAGCCAACATGTCTGTATCGTTTTGTTCGTCTCCAAAGGCGATAAGGTCTTTCTGATCAAGTCCGTAAGTCTCGAGGAGATAGTTGAGGGCAAAGGCCTTATTGACGCCTTTTGGAGCACATTCAAGAATGTTGAGGGGACCACCCCAGCTATTGATTTCTAGCTCGTGATGGTAGTAATCACGCATTTCTTCGGCTAAAGCATACTTATCTTCAGCGCGTGTTTGAAAGAGGATGGCATTTGGGTTTTCGGTAACTTTACGAGCTTCGAATTTTGTTTTGGAGGAGATTTTTGAAACCCCAAATAAGGCGGGATCAATCGTATGGTGGTAGGTATGGGTGACATAAAACTTATTTCGGTACTCTCCTGCAATAAAGTCCGCCTGGATGTCATTTTCTCTCTCGACCATATCGAGGAGGTATTTTTTATCAAGGGTCATGGATAGTTCTTTCGACCATTTTTTATTTGGAATATGAGTGAGAGCGCCGTTAAAGTTAATCATGGGACTTTCCAATCCCAATTCCTTATAGATGTGATCTGCCATTCGATAGGGACGCCCAGTTGTAATAATGACCTGGTGGCCTTGTTCACTGACTTTCTGGATGGTTTCAATCGTATAGGATGATAATTTGCTCTCAGAATTTAATAAGGTGCCATCTAAATCGACAGCGATTAGTTTCTTATTCATAGGAAGAATCCTTTCATTTGTATGGTTTTTCGAACTCTAAATAAGGAATGTTTTATAGAGTATAGAGCACCATATTTTAAGACGAATGCTACCATTATACCAGATAAACAGGAAAATTTCAGTCTTTCGAATAGAAGATGATATGACACGAAAGATTGTCCAGATGAATCTCTTGTATAAGTGAATAATATTTGATAAAATATTGGTATTGTTCGTGATTGAATCGCGAGCAGATTTATTTTTTTTAAGGAGTTTATTGGAAAAATGGATAAGTTTTTCAAACTATCTGAACACGGAACGACGGTTCGTACAGAGGTATTAGCTGGTTTAACGACCTTCTTTGCCATGTCTTATATCTTGTTTGTAAACCCTCAAATGCTTTCCCAAACAGGAATGCCTGCTCAAGGAGTATTTCTAGCAACCATTATTGGTTCAGTCGTTGGGACTCTCATGATGGCTTTCTATGCGAATCTGCCTTATGCCCAAGCACCAGGGATGGGCTTGAACGCCTTCTTTACCTTTACAGTGGTATTTGGGATGGGCTATTCTTGGAAAGAAGCTTTGGGAATGGTCTTTATTTGCGGACTCATTTCATTGGTTATTACATTAACAAATGTTCGGAAAATGATTATTGAGTCAATTCCA
This sequence comes from Streptococcus viridans, assembly GCF_900636365.1. Classification (NCBI taxonomy): domain Bacteria; kingdom Bacillati; phylum Bacillota; class Bacilli; order Lactobacillales; family Streptococcaceae; genus Streptococcus; species Streptococcus viridans. The sequence goes on from NZ_LR134266.1 coordinate 416,128, forward strand.
AATGCTTTGCGTTCAGCTATCTCAGCTGGTATCGGAATCTTCTTGGCTTATGTCGGAATTAAAAATGCTGGCCTGTTGAAGTTTTCAATTGATCCACATACTTATACGGTGGCAGGAGAAGGGGCTGACAAGGCGAATGCGGCAATTACAGCAAATTCTGCAGCGGTCCCAGGACTTGTTAGTTTCAATAGTCCGACAGTCCTCCTTGCTTTGGCTGGCTTAGCTATCACTGTTTTCTTTGTCATCAAGGGCATTAAAGGTGGTATTATCCTTTCAATCCTTACGACAACAGTCCTTGCTATTGTGTTTGGCATTGTTGATCTTTCAACGATTGACTTTTCTAGCACCCATCTTGGAGCAGCTGTCAATGATCTTGGGAAAATTTTTGGTGCTGCACTTGGTTCAGAAGGATTAGGTTCTTTGATTACCAATACTTCTCGTCTTCCTGAAACCTTGATGGCCATCTTAGCATTCTCCTTGACAGATATCTTTGATACGATTGGTACCTTGATTGGTACAGGAGAAAAAGTCGGAATCGTTGCTACAAATGGTGAAAATCATCAATCCGCTAAATTGGATAAAGCCCTTTATTCAGACCTCGTAGCGACATCTGTTGGTGCTATTGCAGGTACTTCGAATGTGACGACTTATGTTGAGTCAGCTGCGGGAATTGGAGCTGGTGGACGGACTGGTTTGACAGCCCTTGTAGTAGCCATCTGTTTCGCAGTGTCAAGTATTTTTAGTCCCCTTCTTGCTATTGTACCGACAGCAGCCACAGCACCGATTTTGATCATCGTTGGGATCATGATGTTGAGTAGCCTGAAAAACATCCATTGGGATGATATGGCAGAAGCTGTACCAGCCTTCTTCACCTCTATCTTTATGGGATTCAGTTATTCCATCACAAATGGGATTGCAGCAGGTTTTATTACTTATACAGTAACTAAACTTGTCAAAGGTGAAGCCAAAGAGGTTCACAGTATGATTTGGATTCTAGATGCTTTGTTTATTCTGAACTTTATCAGTATGGCCTTGCACTAGAATGAACATAGAAGAAAGCTTGGACAAATCGTCCAAGCTTTTTTGATTGTCTCAGGTGAGGCCGAAAGTGATCGACTAAAAATAGTGGGCAAGAATCAATTATTTTTGGTATAATGGAGCAATGAAAAGTCAAAATGAACAAGAGTTGATCGCACTTGGAAAACAGTTGGGTCAACGGTTAGAAAAACAGGATGTCGTGATTCTGACAGGGGATCTTGGCGCTGGGAAAACAACCTTTACAAAAGGTCTAGCTCAAGGGTTGGATATTCGTCAGATGATTAAAAGTCCCACTTATACCATTGTGAGAGAATATGAAGGCCGCTTGCCCTTGTATCACCTGGATGTCTATCGTATTGGAGACGATCCAGATTCGATTGATTTGGATGACTTTTTATTTGGTGAAGGGGTGACCGTTATTGAGTGGGGCGAACTGCTAGAGACCAGTCTTTCTGCTGGATATTTAAAGGTTGAACTGCTCAAGGACGGCGACGGACGTGAGATACGCTTGTCAGCTGTCGGTGAACGTGCAGAACAATTAAAGGACTCATTTCTAACTTCTGTAGGAGCTTGAAGATGGAACAGGTATTGGATCTCTTTTTGAAAGAGGCTGAGGCTTCGGATGCAGAGCGTTTACTTGACTTTTTTAAAGATGTGGCGACTGAATCTGACTTTATGACCTTGGCTCCAGAAGGGCTTGGGATGACCAAGCAAGAGTTAGAAATGTTTGCTGAAGAACAAGCACAAACAGACAACCAATTATGTCTTTTGTTATACTTGAGTGAGGATTTGGTAGGCGTCTTAAATATTGCGGCGGATCAAAATAGGGCCTTGCGTCATATTGGAGATCTCTTTATCGTTGTTCGAAAGGCCTATTGGAATAAGGGCTTGGGTCGTATTCTCCTAGAAGAAGGAATCGCATGGGCAGAAGGTACCAACCTCCTTCGGAAATTAGACCTCAGTGTCCAAGTTCGAAATGAACGAGCCGTCCATCTCTACCAAACGCTAGGATTTGAAATTGAAGGTCTCCGCAAGAGGGGCGTATACAAGGAAGGGGAATATCTGGATGTTTACCTAATGGGTAAACTGATAGATGGACAGAATCTATGATTAAAAAAATTCTATTAATGTTTTTTAGTTTGTTGGCCGTAACGACAATCGGGCTTGGAGCCTATGGGCTGACCATCCTCAATCAGTCGACAAATTCGTTGAGTAAGACTTATAAAGGGATTGGCGATGAAAACAATGTCATCGCAGAAAACAAACCAATGACCATCTTGCTCATGGGGGTGGATACTGGATCAGGCTCAAGAGAGGATCAGTGGGTAGGGAATAGCGATACCATGATTCTCGTGACAGTGAATCCACAGACGCGTGAAACAACGATTATGAGTTTGGAACGGGATATCTTGACCAATATTACGCAAGATGGAGAAACTGTCCAAGCTAAGCTAAATTCGGCTTATGCTCAAGGTGGAGCAGAATTGGCCATTAAAACCATCCAAGATTTGATGAATATTCATATCGACCGTTATGCGATGATCAATATGAAAGGCTTGGTCCAACTGGTTGATAAGGTTGGTGGCATAACGGTGAACAATCCATTTGATTTTGATATTTCGATTGAAGAAAATGAACCGGAATACACAGCGAAAATTCCACCAGGTCGTCAAGAGATTGATGGTGAGCAAGCCTTGGTATACTCACGGATGCGTTACCAAGATCCAGAAGGAGACTATGGTCGTCAAAAACGCCAACGGGAAGTCATCGAAAAGATCATCAAGAAAGTATTGACTTTGGATGGTCTGAGCAACTATCAAGGAATTATTGAAGCGGTTAGTGATAATATGCAGACCAATATCTCCTTGGATACGAATAACTTGATGAACTTGATGGGCTATCGAGATGCCTTGAAGAACATCCGTATGGAACAGTTGAAAGGTGAAGATGCCACCCTAGCGGATGGCGGAAGTTACCAAATCGTTACTTCAGAGCACCTGTTGAAGATGCAGAATATTCTGCGTAAAAGTCTGGGCTTATCACCTGTAAGCAAGCTCAAAACAAGTGCCGTTCTATTGGATGGCGACGAAACTGGGGGAAGCGTTTCATCAGAAAGTGGTGAAAGTCCAGTAGAGGCGAGCCAGGATACTGGTGGAGGATATTATGATCCTTCCTATGTTCCAGAAACTTCTGTAAGCTCAGAAGCAGTTACGCCAAACCAACCACCGACAGTGCCACCTTATACGGATACAACAGTAGCTGGTACCGGAGGAAACTAAGTCAAATACTTCTAAAAATAAAAAGGTTTTGAGACGACTATCTCAAAACCTTTTTTGCTTATTCATGATCATTAGATTTCTCAGACCAAATAGTTTGGATTTGTTCTACAGAAGCGTTGGCTTGCTGAGAGAAGACCCTTGCTTTATAGGAGAAGTCTTCCAGTAGTTGATTTAAAAGGACTCTTTGCTCTTGGATGATTTCAATATTCTTTTTGATTTTTGAAAGGTTTGATTGGATTCCATCCGTGAGTTGCTTGGTTTCGTTGAATTCATTTTTCAGAGGTTCGCGATTTTTAACAAGTTGATAGCTGATGGTTGCTCCAGTCGCAAACCAAATTAGATCTCTTAATTTCATAGTAAGCTCCTTTTTAATGGTTTGAGATATCCTTGGCTAATTGGGCAAGGCGGTCAAAATCAGGCTCGTGGGCAATGAAATCAATCTTTAAATCGTCCTCTTGAGAGTAGCGTGGAAGAATATGCACATGGGTGTGGAAGACAGACTGACCCGCAATTTCTTCCATGTTACTAATGATATTCATTCCTTGAGGCTGTGTAGCACTTTCCACTTTTTTGGTGACTCTTGAAACGATGTTAAAAAGGGCAGCCGTTTCATCTGGTGTCATCTCCAATAGATTACGGGCATGTTTTTTTGGAATCACAAGGGTATGGCCTGGAGTGACCTGTGAGATATCTAAAAAAGCAAGAAAATGGTCATCTTCGTAGACCTTAGAAGCAGGAATTTCTCCGGCAACAATCTTACAAAAAATACAATCCGAAACCATAAATGTACCTCAATTTCGCTAGATTTTGTTATAATATAAGAACATTATACCAGAAAGCTAAGAAAATATGTTAGAAATAAAAAACCTGACAGGAGGCTATGTCAATATCCCTGTCTTGAAAGATGTTAGTTTTGAGGTTGGCGATGGTCAATTAATTGGATTGATTGGCTTGAATGGAGCAGGGAAATCAACGACCATAAATGAAATTATAGGTCTACTGCGTCCCTATGCTGGCGAAATCCGGATCGATGGTTTGACTTTAGCTACTTCTCCAAGTGCTTATCGCCAAAAAATTGGTTATATTCCTGAAACACCGAGCCTTTATGAGGAGTTAACCCTGCGTGAGCATATTGAGACAGTGGCGATGGCCTATGACTTGGATCAGGAAGCAGTTTTTGCGCGTGTGACTCCTCTCTTGAAGCAATTTCGACTAGAGGAAAAATTGGATTGGTTTCCTGTCCATTTTTCTAAGGGGATGAAACAAAAGGTCATGATTATTTGTGCCTTTGCTGTTGATCCAAGTTTGTTTATTGTCGACGAGCCTTTCTTAGGTTTGGATCCAGTTGCGATCTCAGATTTAATTCAATTATTGAAGGTGGAAAAAGAGAAGGGGAAATCTATTTTAATGAGTACCCATGTGCTGGATTCTGCTGAAAAAATGTGTGATGCCTTTGTCATTCTTCATAAGGGGCAGGTCCGTGCTCAGGGGACTTTAGAGGAATTGCGGACAGAATTTGGAATGGCAGATGCCGATTTGAATGAAATTTACCTTGCACTAACAAAAGAGGCGGACCGATGATTGAAGTTTTACAAAAGAGGAAGACGACCTTTCGCAATCAGTGCTTGAAATATTCTCGCTATGTGTTTAATGATCACTTTGTCCTCTTTCTCCTGATTTTTCTAGGCTTTTTAGCGGTTCAGTACAGTCAATTTTTGCGCTCCCTACCAGAAGATAAGAGCCTTCTCCTCCTTCTACTTGCCCTAGCTCCTTTGCTCCTGCTTCCAGTTGGTTCTATCGCTACCTATCTTGAGAAGCCAGACATGATTTTCCTTCTGGCAAAAGAAGAGCAATTGAAAGGCTATTTGAACCAACAAATCTTACGAGCGACTATTTTCTGGGGAATTGTACAAACCCTTGTGCTTGTCCTATTTGTCCCATTGGCTTTGGCTTTAGGACTGTCTCTTACCATTGTAGTGGTTTATTTGGCTGTTCTCTTTTTGTTGAAGGTTCTTATTTTTCAAGGGAAGGGAAAAAGATTCTATAACCAGGCGGGTCTTGATTGGAAGCGAATCGTAGAGCTTGAAAACCTGAGAAAGCAAAGTATTCTAAGATTTTTTGCCCTTTTTACAACAGTAAAAGGAATGACTAACAGCGTAAAACGGCGGGCTTATTTAGATAAGCTGACAAGCATGGTTCCGAAAGTCAGTGCTAAGACCTGGAACAACCTGTATCTCCGTTCTTACCTCAGAAATGGTGACCTGTTTTCCATGAGCCTGCATCTATTAGGACTATCCATCGCTGTCTTTATCTTCATCCCGCAAACGTTAGTAGCAGTGGCCGTCGCGGGTCTCTTGAATTATTTACTTGTTTTTCAATTGCTCGGACTTTACAAGGCCTTTGACTATCAGTATTTGACTCGACTCTTCCCCTTAGAAATTCATGCTAAAACACGAGGCCTTCTTCAAACAGTCCAATCGGTAACTTTGTTTGTGGTTCTCGTTGAGGGAGGCCTGGGATTGGTGGTCTTTGAAGACAAACTTCTCGTCTTGGCCTTGCTAGCTTTCACAGCCTTTTTAGCCTATGGTTATGCACCTTTCAAGGTGAGACGATTAGTTGACGAAACGCCTTAAAATTAGTAAAATAGATGGGAAACTGTTTACGGAGGAATAGATGGACTCGAACGAAAAAGAGCTAACGTTGACCCCAATTGCTGGTAAAAGCGGAAAAGCCTTTATGGGGACTTATCCGGATGGGGGGAAAGTATTTGTCAAAATGAATACAACCCCAATATTAGCGGGGCTAGCTAAAGAACAAATTGCTCCACAACTCTTATGGAGCCGACGCTTACCTGACGGAAATGTGATGAGCGCACAAGAATGGTTAAATGGAGAAATTTTAACTCCGAATGGGATGGGGAAAAAGCAAGTGGTTCATATCCTGACTCGTTTGCACCGTTCACGCCCCTTGATGACACAATTGAGAAAGTTGGGCTACACAGCTGAATCGCCATTAGATTTATTGAATTCTTTGAGCAGTCAGTTGCCAATCGCTTTGCGTCAAAACAATTATTTGCAATCTGTATTAAAGAGTTTACGACAGACTGTTCCAGCTTTTCGAGAAGATTATGCAACCATTGTTCACGGAGACGTCCGTCACAGTAACTGGATTGAAACGGACAGTGGATTTATCTATTTGGTTGATTGGGATTCTGTCCGCTTAACAGATCGGATGATGGATGTGGCTCATGTTTTAAGTCACTACATTCCAGACTCTCAGTGGCAGGATTGGTTGGTCTATTACGGCTACAAATACAACGAAACTGTATTTGGTAAATTGTACTGGTTTGGTCAATACTCTTTCCTTTGTCAGATTGTAAAATACTATGAAAACAATGATTTAGAGAATGTGAACCGAGAAATTTATGCCTTGCGTAATTTCCGGTCAAAATATGGGAAGGAAGCATGAGAGTTAGAAACCGCAAGGGTGCAACCGAATTATTAGAAGCCAATCCGCAATTTGTCATTTTGAAGCCAGAAGAAGCCAAAGGGAAGTGGCATGAGATTTTTGGAAATGACCATCCTATTCATATTGAAGTAGGAAGCGGTAAAGGAGCCTTTATTACTGGAATGGCCAAACAAAATCCAGACATTAACTATATCGGGATTGATATTCAAAAATCAGTACTAAGCTACGCTTTGGACAAGGTGTTAGAAGTTGACGTTCCCAATATCAAGTTACTTTGGGTAGACGGGGATAGCTTGACCAATTACTTTGAAGACGGTGAGATTGATCAATTGTATCTTAATTTTTCAGATCCTTGGCCCAAGAAACGCCATGAAAAACGTCGTCTAACCTACAAGAGCTTCTTAGATACCTTCAAACAAATTTTACCAGAGCACGGGGAGATTCATTTCAAGACGGACAATCGAGGACTCTTTGAATACAGTTTGGTGAGTTTTTCTCAGTATGGAATGACCTTGAAGGGTGTCTGGCTAGATCTTCATGCTAGTGATTTTGAGGGAAATGTCATGACCGAATATGAAAAGAAATTTTCAAGTAAGGGTCAGGTCATTTATCGAGTTGAGGCACAATTTTAAAGTCTAGGTAAGGATCAACGTCTTCTGAAAAGGGAGGCGTTTTTCTTTTGGATGATAGCTGGATGAATCAGGAAGGCGAAATTCTTGCATTTCGACGGAACTTGTGCTAGAATATTTAAAACGAATAGAAAAGGAGAGGCGAAGACACATCTTCGCCTCTTGTCTGTGAGGAGGTGTTGTCCTATCGCAACAATTGTTGAATTAGTAACAGAAATTCTTCAACCAGCCATCCAAGCTCCATTCGAATTGGTGGATGTTGAATATGGAAAGATGGGAGGAGATTATGTTCTAAGTATCTTTGTTGATAAGCCAGGTGGTATTACCCTAAATGATACGGCAGATTTAACAGAAGTGATTAGTCCTCTGTTGGATCAGATTCAACCAGATCCATTCCCAGAACAGTACTTCCTAGAAGTGACGAGTCCTGGTTTGGAGCGTCCCTTAAAAACTAAAGATGCAGTGGAAAAAGCTCTGGGTCAATATATCCATGTCAGCTTGTACAAGGCAGTTGATAAACAAAAGGTCATTGAAGGAACGCTCGTTAAGTTCGAAGATGACCAATTGACCATGGAATACATGGACAAAACCAGAAAGAAAACCATTGAAATCCCCTATAGTCTTGTATCGAAAGCAAGATTAGCTGTCAAATTATAGCAGAAAAGAAAGGAAGGCTCTTAGTAGCCTAAGAGCAAGAAAAGAATGAGTAAAGAAATGCTTGATGCTTTCCGCATCTTGGAAGAAGACAAAGGAATCAAAAAAGAAGATATCATTGAAGCTGTCACAGAATCGTTGCGTTCGGCTTACCGGAGACGATATGGTCAAGCAGAAAGTGCGGCTATCGAGTTTAATGAAAAGACTGGTGACTTCCGCGTTTATACCGTTCGTGAAGTAGTGGATGAAGTATTTGATAGCCGATTGGAAATTAGCCTGAAAGATGCTCTTGCCATCAGCTCTGCTTATGAATTGGGAGATAAAATCAAGTTTGAAGAAGCTCCTGCTGAGTTTGGCCGTGTCGCAGCGCAATCTGCCAAACAAACCATCATGGAAAAAATGCGTAAGCAAACTCGTGCGATTACCTATAACACTTATAAAGAACATGAAAATGAAATCATGAGTGGAACGGTTGAGCGTTTTGATAATCGCTTTATCTATGTGAATTTAGGGTCTATCGAAGCTCAATTGTCTAAACAAGACCAAATTCCAGGTGAAGTCTTCCAATCTCATGATCGCATCGAAGTCTTTGTCTACAAAGTGGAAGATAATCCTCGTGGGGTGAACGTATTCGTAAGCCGTAGCCATCCAGAAATGATCAAACGTTTGATGGAGCAAGAAATTCCGGAAGTTTACGATGGAACGGTTGAAATCATGAGCGTGGCGCGTGAAGCTGGAGACCGGACCAAGGTGGCGGTTCGTAGCCATAATCCAAACGTAGATGCGATTGGAACCATCGTTGGTCGTGGTGGGTCTAACATCAAAAAGATTACTAGCAAGTTCCACCCAGCTCGTTACGATCAGAAATTGGATCGTATGGTTCCAACAGAAGAAAATATTGATGTCATTGAGTGGGTTCCAGATCCAGCAGAATTTATCTACAATGCCATTGCGCCTGCTGAGGTCGATCAAGTCATCTTTGACGAAGAAGACAGCAAGCATGCCCTTGTGGTAGTGCCGGATAGCAAACTATCTCTTGCTATCGGTCGTCGTGGTCAAAACGTGCGCTTGGCGGCTCACTTAACTGGCTACCGGATTGATATCAAATCAGCTAGTGAGTACGAAGAAATGGAAGCAAGTCAAGAGCCTGCTTTTGAAGAAGTAGAAAGTGATTTGGATTCTGTAGACGAATAGGGAGGGAATCATGGTAAAGACAAGAAAAATCCCTTTACGCAAGTCTGTTGTTTCAAATGAGGTCATCGATAAACGAGATCTCTTGCGAATCGTAAAAAATAAAGAAGGTCAAGTTTTTATCGATCCGACTGGAAAAGCAAATGGTCGTGGTGCTTATATCAAGCTGGATAACGAAGAAGCACTTCAAGCTAAAAAGAAGAAAGTCTTCAATCGTAGCTTTAGCATGGATGTGGATGAAGCTTTCTACGACGAATTGATTGCTTATGTGGATCATAAGGTGAAAAGAAGAGAGTTAGGCCTTGAATAAGCAAAAAGTCAGTAATTTATTGGGATTGGCTCAGCGAGCAGGGAAAATCATCTCTGGAGAAGAGTTGGTCATCAAGTCTGTTCAAGAAGGAAAGGCTCGTTTGGTCTTTCTAGCAGATGATGCAGCTGCCAATCTTACCAAAAAAATCACAGATAAATGCCACTATTATGGCGTTCCGGTATTAACCGTGTTTTCAACACTAGAATTAAGCACTGCCATTGGTCGCTCACGTAAGGTGGTAGCCGTGACGGATGCTGGATTTTCAAAGAAAATGAGGTCTCTTATGGAATAGAAGAGGAGGACAGCAATTGTCTAAGAAAAGATTGTATGAGATTGCCAAAGAACTAGGCAAGGAAAGTAAAGAAGTCGTCACACGTGCGAAAGAATTAGGGTTGGAGGTAAAGAGTCACGCTTCTAGTATTGAAGGTGAAGCTGTTGAGCGTTTGGTGAAGAGTTTTGCATCGAAGGCTCCTCAAACTCCTAAAGTGACGGAAGAAAAACAAGTTAAAGTTGCGTCGGTTGCAAAAGAATCCGTTGCAAACAATTCAGATAAAACAACTGAAACAGCTGAAGCATCTGTTGTGAAGCCAAAGAGTCGTAATTTCAAGGCGGAACGTGAAGCCCGTGCGAAAGAGCAGGCGGAACGTCGTCAACAACAAGGAAATCGACCTAAAAAACAACAAAATGACCGTCGGGATGGTGATCGTTTCCAAAACAGAAATGATCGCAAAAACCAAGGTAATGACCGACGAAATCAAGGGAATGATCGTCGTCGCGATCAAGCTGGAAATGGTCAAGGACGTCCAAATCCTCTAAACGGTGCACCGAAGATTGATTTCAAAGCCCGTGCCGCAGCATTAAAGGCAGAGCAAAATGCGGAATATGCCCGTGGTAGTGAAGAACGTTACAAGCAACATCAAGCAGCCAAGGTCGAGCAAGAACGTCAGCAACGTCGTAAGCGCGAAGAGGTGGTTGCAACTGAAGTTGTCGCTCCACAACCAAAGGCGGAACCAGTGAAAGCAACTCCAGTAGCGACTCCAAGTCCTGCAACAGTTGATACACGTCGGAAGAAACAAGTTAGACCAGACAAAAAACGTGAAGATTTTGATCGTGAAGAAGATGGTCCAAGAAAACAACAAAAGAATCGAAGTAGTCAAAACCAAGTGAGAAATCAAAGAAATAGTAACTGGAATAATAACAAAAAGAATAAAAAAGGAAAGAATAACCGCAATGAGGCTCCAAAACCAGTAACAGAGCGTAAATTCCATGAGTTACCAAGTGAACTTGAGTACACAGATGGAATGACAGTTGCGGAAATCGCAAAACGGATTAAGCGTGAGCCAGCGGAAATCGTTAAGAAACTCTTCATGATGGGAGTGATGGCGACGCAAAACCAATCCTTGGATGGCGATACCATTGAACTCCTTTTGGTAGATTATGGAATTGAAGCCAAGAAAAAGGTTGAAGTGGACAATGCCGATATTGAGCGTTTCTTCGTGGAAGATGGTTATCTGAACGAAGATGAGCTAGTGGAGCGTCCACCAGTTGTAACCATCATGGGACACGTTGACCATGGTAAAACAACCCTTTTGGATACCCTTCGTAACTCACGGGTTGCGACAGGAGAAGCTGGTGGAATCACCCAGCATATCGGGGCTTACCAAATCGTGGAAAATGGCAAGAAGATTACCTTCTTGGATACACCAGGACACGCGGCCTTTACTTCTATGCGGGCGCGTGGTGCATCTGTTACGGATATTACCATCTTGGTTGTAGCAGCAGATGACGGGGTGATGCCACAGACCATCGAGGCCATCAACCACTCAAAAGCGGCTAACGTTCCAATTATCGTTGCCATTAACAAGATTGATAAACCAGGGGCAAACCCCGAACGTGTCATCGGTGAATTGGCAGAGCATGGAGTCATGTCAACTGCTTGGGGTGGAGATTCTGAGTTTGTAGAAATCTCAGCCAAGTTCAACCAAAACATCGATGAGTTGTTGGAAACTGTCCTTCTTGTAGCTGAAATCCAAGAACTCAAGGCAGACCCAACAGTCCGTGCCATTGGTACCGTTATCGAAGCGCGTTTGGATAAAGGTAAAGGTGCGGTTGCAACTCTTCTGGTTCAACAAGGTACCTTGAATGTCCAAGACCCAATCGTTGTTGGTAATACTTTCGGACGTGTCCGTGCCATGACCAATGACCTTGGCCGTCGTGTGAAAGTAGCTGGACCATCTACTCCAGTTTCTATCACTGGTTTGAATGAAGCACCAATGGCGGGTGACCATTTTGCGGTTTATGAAGATGAAAAATCTGCGCGTGCAGCCGGTGAAGAACGTGCGAAACGTGCGCTGATGAAACAACGTCAAGCAACCAACCGTGTCAGCCTTGAAAATCTCTTTGATACCTTGAAGGCTGGCGAAGTGAAATCCGTTAATGTCATCATCAAGGCCGATGTTCAAGGATCGGTTGAAGCCCTTGCTGCTTCCCTTCAAAAGATTGAAGTGGAAGGTGTGAAAGTGACCATCGTTCACTCAGCAGTTGGTGCCATCAACGAATCAGACGTCACCCTTGCAGAAGCTTCAAATGCCTTCATCATTGGATTTAACGTCCGCCCTACGCCTCAAGCACGTCAGCAAGCAGAAGCTGATGAGGTAGAAATCCGTCTTCACTCAATCATCTACAAAGTGATTGAAGAAATGGAAGATGCCATGAAGGGAATGTTGGATCCTGAATTCGAAGAGAAGGTCATCGGGGAAGCAGTTATCCGTGAAACCTTTAAGGTCTCTAAAGTGGGTACTATCGGTGGATTTATGGTCCTCAGTGGTAAGGTCACTCGTGACTCCAAAGTTCGTGTCATTCGTGACGGTGTCGTGATTTATGATGGAGCTCTTGCTAGCTTGAAACATTATAAAGATGATGTCAAAGAAGTGACCAACGGTCGCGAAGGTGGATTGATGATCGAAGGCTATAATGATATCAAGACTGATGATACCATCGAAGCTTACATCATGGAAGAAATTAAAAAATAAACTGTTAACTAGGAAGGAAGGGAAGAAATCTCCTATTTCCTAGTTTTTAAAGACAGAGCAGAAAGGAGTTCCTATGGCAAGTCATTTTCGGACAGACCGAGTCGGTATGGAAATCAAGCGGGAAGTCAACGAAATTTTGCAAAAGAAAGTTCGTGATCCGCGTGTCCAAGGCGTCACTATTACGGATGTTCAAATGCTAGGCGATTTATCGATGGCCAAGGTTTACTATTCGATTATGAGTGACCTGGCTTCAGATAATCAAAAGGCTCAGACAGGGCTGGAAAAAGCAACAGGAACCATCAAGCGCGAATTAGGTCGGAATTTAAAATTGTACAAAATTCCAGATTTAATCTTTGTTAAAGATGAATCCATTGAATATGGAAACAAAATTGATCAAATGTTACGCGATCTTGATAAAAAATAATGAACAAAACGATAGATTCTGTAGAGTCTATCGTTTTTTTATGGCAAAATTCAGAAGAAATTTCAAAAAAACCTTGTGCCGAAGGGGTGGATGTTTTAAAATAGAGTGAGTAAACTTTTATCGAATGATGATGGAGGAAAAGGAATGTCCATTGATTGGCAGAACATTTTATTTAACTTCTTAGGTGGTTTGGGACTATTTTTATATAGTATCAAAACCATGGGGGATGGCTTGCAACAGGCTGCAGGGGATCGTCTTCGTTACTATATCGACAAATATACCAGTAATCCATTTCTAGGAGTGCTCGTAGGGATTGTCGTGACTGCTCTTATCCAGTCTAGTACAGGGGTAACTGTTATTACGGTTGGATTAGTAAGTGCAGGCCTCTTAACGCTACGCCAAGCAATTGGGATCATCATGGGGGCCAATATCGGGACGACGGTCACTTCCTTCATCATTGGTTTCAAGTTGGGAACTTATGCCTTACCGATTATGTTTGTCGGTACAGTCTGTCTCTTCTTTACCAAGAATCGGATGGCGAATAACATCGGTCGAATCTTATTTGGGGTTGGGGGGATCTTTTATGCCTTAAACCTCATCAGCGCAGGGATGAGTCCTTTGAAGGAGTTGCCAGAATTTAGCCAATACATGGTAACCCTTGGGAAGAATCCAATCCTCGGAGTGCTGGCTGGAGCTATTATTACTGTTTTGATCCAGGCTTCTTCAGCAACCATTGGAATTCTGCAAGGTCTCTACTCAGGAGGATTTTTGGATCTGAAGGGAGCCCTACCGGTCTTATTTGGAGATAATATCGGAACAACCCTCACTGTTATCATCGCTGCCATGGGAGCTAATGTTTCAGCTAAGCGAGTTGCAGCGACCCACGTCTTATTTAATGTCATCGGGACTGTTCTTTGTATTATCCTGTTGGGACCATTTACGAGCATGATTGAATTCTTTCAAGCGCAGTTGCATCTCTCACCTGAGATGACGATTGCCTTTTCACACGGTGCTTTTAATGTGACCAACACCATCGTTCAATTCCCGTTCATCGGTGCTTTGGCTTACTTTGTGACCAAATTGATTCCTGGTGAAGATGAAGTGGTCAAATACGAGCCACTTTACTTGGATGAAAATCTGATTACCCAAGCTCCTTCGATTGCCTTGGGAAATGCTAAAAAAGAACTTTTGCATTTAGGAACTTATGCTGAAAAGAGTTTCGACTTGGCCTATCGCTACATTTTGAATCAAGAAGAAAAGCTAGCTGAAAAAGGCCATAAAACGGAAGAAGCGATTAATACCATCGATGATCAGTTGACCAAATACTTGATCCGCTTGTCCAGTGAAGCTTTGAGTCCAAAAGAAAGCGAATCCTTGACCAATATTTTGGATTCTTCTCGAGATTTAGAGCGGATTGGAGACCACGCAGAAGCCTTAATCAACCTGACGGATTACCTCATTCGGAAGAAAGTTGTGTTTTCTGATAATGCCTTGGCTGAATTAGAAGATATCTACCAACAAACTGCGACTTTTGTTAAAGATGCACTTCGAAGTGTAGAAGAAGATAGCCAAGAGTTGGCGGCAGAGTTGGAACAGCGCCATCAGGCAATTGAGAAGCTCGAAAAGAAATTGCGGAAGACCCATATTTCTCGTCTGAACAAGGGCGAGTGTACGCCTCAAGCGGGTGTTAACTTTATTGATATCATCTCTCACTATACACGTGTTGCCGACCATGCCATGAATTTAGCAGAGAAGGTACAATTGGAGCAAATCTAGACAAAGCAAAAATCCAGTTCTTTAGGACTGGATTTTAGAATGTAGACAAACTTTTTTAAAAAAAGCTAGATAATTTTTTCAAAAAAATAATTTGTATTTTTAATTAATTAAGAAAATTTATAACTTTCCGCTGTGAGAAAAGTGGCTGAAACGCTAAAGTTTCAGCCACTCGGGAGTTTTGAAACTGTAGGTTCAAAACTAAGTCATGGAACTTCCTGGATTGCTGAAATCATCCACTGGATAATTTCACCTAACGTCCGTACTCACCTAAGGAAAGTTTTAAAGAAGACTTTATATTCAATCTAAAATCCAGCTCTAAAGAACTGGGTTTTTTATCGTATTTATAGAGAATATTAATATATTTAAATAAAATAGGTCTATACCATTTACAAATACACGACAAAGGATTATAATGTGTATGAATATATCAGTAGAAAAAGAAAGGAAATCACCATGACAACCTATATACAAGCAGATCAATTCTTTTATCCCCATGGCATTCGTAAGGGAGGATATCTAGAAATTGTCGATGGCAAATTCGGGAAACATGTGGATCAGCTGCCAGAGGGAGCTACAGTTTTGGATTATACAGGCTATAGTATTGCTCCGGGTTTGGTCGATACGCACATCCATGGATTTGGTGGAGTTGACGTTATGGACAACAACATTGAGGGAACCCTTCATACTATGAGTGAGGGGCTCTTGAGCACAGGGGTCACTAGCTTTTTACCAACAACCTTGACCTCTTCTTATGAACAGTTACTAGCAGTAACTGAAAACATTGGGGCACGATACCAAGAAGCTTCTGGTGCTAAGATTCGTGGGATTTACTTTGAAGGACCTTACTTTACAGAGAAATACAAGGGAGCTCAAAATCCAGCCTACATGAAAGATCCTCGGATGGACGAATTCCGTGCATGGCAAAAAGCAGCTAACGGCTTGCTTAATAAAATTGCCCTTGCTCCTGAGCGAGATGGTGTAGAAGACTTTGTCCGCACAGTGACAGGAGAAGGGGTAACGGTTGCGCTTGGGCACTCCAATGCAACCTTTGATGAAGCCAAAAAAGCAGTGGATGCTGGGGCTAGTGTCTGGGTGCATGCCTATAACGGAATGCGCGGCTTGACCCATCGGGAACTTGGAATGGTTGGGGCTATGTACCAACTTCCTCATACTTATGCAGAGTTAATCTGTGATGGCCATCACGTTGATCCAAAAGCCTGCGACATCCTTCTCAAACAAAAAGGAGTGGAAAATATCGCCTTGATCACCGACTGTATGACAGCTGGTGGCTTGGAAGATGGCGACTACATGTTGGGTGAATTCCCTGTTGTCGTAGAAAATGGAACAGCCCGTTTGAAATCAACAGGGAACCTGGCTGGTTCAATCTTGAAGCTTAAAGATGGATTGAAGAATGTTGTTGAGTGGGGCATTGCCAATCCTCATGAAGCGGTCATGATGGCGAGTCTCAATCCTGCTAAATCCGTCCATATTGAGGATGTCTGTGGTCAAATCCGTGAGGGTTATGACGCTGACTTTATTGTACTGGATAAAGATTTAGAGTTGGTAGCAACCTTCTTGGATGGCCAAAAACGATTTGAAGCTTAATGGTGAAAGAGAGGTTGAAGTACGAATCGCTTGCTTTCGCCAGACTAAATATTGAATTTCTTCTATAAGCTGAGATGAAAGTCTCAGCTTATTTAAATCGGATTCCTTGACCTAGCTATTTGTCTCTTTGCTCCGATACATGGTATAATGAAAGTAATTGAATCGCGAGGTAGTTTTATGAATAAGATAAATGTACGTTTTTTATTGATGGGCTTGTTTTTCTTTATCTACGGTATGTTGCGCCGTAGTCCCGTCATCCTAGTGGCAGGCAGTGCTTTTTTACTCTATGCCTTTTTTAGTAAATCGATGGTGCAGCCGAAGGAAAATATCTTTAAGCCAAAGTTGCGCTTGAATGCGAAGACTTCTAAGTCTGGTGAAAAAACAAAGGAAAGTGACGGGAAATAAGATGAAGAGCTACAAACTAAATGACGGACGCCACATTCCTGTACTAGGTTTTGGTACTTGGAAGGCGAAGGATGGCGAGGAAGCTTATCAAGCAGTAAAAGCAGCCTTAGAAGCGGGCTATCGTCATATTGATACGGCAGCCATCTATCAAAATGAAGAAAGCGTCGGAAAGGCTATCAAAGATAGTGGTATTCCAAGAGAAGAGCTTTTTGTAACGACCAAGTTGTGGAATAATCGTCACACCTATGAGGATGCTGTTAATGGTCTAGAAGAATCTTTGCACAAATTGGGACTAGAATATATCGATTTGTACCTCATCCACTGGCCAAATCCTGTGACTCACCGAGAAAATGAGGCCTGGAAAGCACGGAATCGTGAGGTTTGGAGAGCCATGGAAGATATGCAGGCAGAAGGAAAGATTCGTTCTATTGGTGTGAGTAACTTCCTGCCCCATCACCTGGATGCTTTGTTGGAGAGTGCCAAAGTTCTTCCAGCAGTTAATCAGATCCGCTTGGCCCCTGGAGTCTATCAAGAGGAAGTAGTCCGTTATTGCCGTGATAAAGGAATTTTATTGGAAGCTTGGGGTCCATTTGGCCAAGGAGAGCTTTTTCAAAATGAGACAGTCCTCACATTGGCTAAACAGTATGATGTAACTCCAGCCCAGCTTCTCTTAGCTTGGAGTTTAGCAGAAGGATTTTTGCCTTTGCCCAAGTCAGTGACTCCTGAGCGGATTGCAAGTAACCTGCAATGCACTGCGATTGCATTATCCCCAGAAGACTGTGAGCTCCTCCGGAAGATCCCAGTAGAGGCGGGAGCGCCGAATCCAGATACCAAAGACTTTTAAGATCGTTTATTTATAGACAGTGAGAGGTTGCTCTCGCTGTCTTTTTTGTGTAATGAGATGAAAAACGAATAATTTGTTTTAGTTATCTTATTGTTTGAACGTTAAAATCACCAAAAAGCAAACAAAAAATAACTAATTAAAGATATTGTACGGAAATATTACAATTTGATAACAAAGTTAATGTTGAGTGAATTTTCTGAAAAATTAGGAGTATAATAAGAATAATTTAGTATATAGGGGGAATTTTATGAGTAAACAGCGTTTCTCATTGAGAAAATATAAGTTTGGTGTTGCATCGGTGCTGTTAGGATCTGTCCTTGTCTTTGGAGCAGGGAATGTCAGTGCTGATGAAGCGAAACAACCAGAGACGGCAGTCGTTGCATCTGTAGAAGCAAATCCAGCATCGCCAAGTGAGTCTGCCTCGCCTGTAACGAATCAGGCAAGTGAGCAGCCCACAGACTCAGTAGTTGAAAATGGTAAAGTTATTGACGAGCCAGCTTCCTCAGATAAAGGGGTGGCAACTCCATCTGTGGAATCAGACAGCCAAGTCCTTGCGCCGGAAGCAAAAACAGAGGCTCAAGCGACCGAAAAGCAAGCGGAAGTCGTAACTAAAACAGAGGATAAAACTGCAGAAAAAGCATCCGAAGGACAGGAAAAAACAGAAGCAAAACCTTCTTCAACAGAGGAGAAGAGTGAGGCTAAACCTGTAACGGAAGCAAGAGCTGAAAAGAAAACTGAAGATAAACCATTAAGTATCAGCAGCAATACGATTATTAATGTGCCACAAACTTGGGAAAAAGGCTACAAAGGTGAAGGGACTGTTGTTGCAGTCATTGACTCTGGTTTAGATGTCTACCATGAAGTATTGCGGATTTCAGACCCTACAAAAGGGAAATTCAAAAATCAAACAGAGTTAGAAGCTGCTAAAAAAGCAGCGGGAATTGACTACGGAAAATGGTACAACGATAAGGTCGTCTTTGCCTATGATTATATGGATGGAGATGACAATATCAAAGAAAAAGACCATGATTCACACGGTATGCACGTAACAGGAATCGCGACTGGAAACCCTGACAAGAAAGCTGGGGATGGCAACTACGTATACGGGGTTGCTCCAGAAGCCCAAGTGATGTTTATGCGGGTTTTCTCTGATCGTAGTGGATCAACCAGTGATGTTGTCTATGTGAAAGCGATTGATGACGCAGTGGCATTGGGAGCTGATGTCATTAACATGAGTCTAGGATCTGGGACAGGATCTACAGTGAATGCTAGTCCTGCTGTCCGAGAAGCAATCCAACGAGCACGCGCAAAAGGGGTTAGTGTTGTTATCGCAGCGGGTAATAGCAATACCTATGGATACGGTTATGACAACCCAAGCGCTGAAAACCCTGATTACGGTGTCGTGGGTAGCCCTTCAACCGTAGAAGAGTCTATTTCAGTTGCATCAGTAAATGATTCATTCGTAACAGAAGAAGTCTTTACAGTTCGTGGTTTGGAAGAAAATGCCGACTTGGATAAAGGGAAGTTCACCTATACAGCAGCTGAAACAGATGCCAATTTCGAAAATGGGAAAGAATATGACTATGTGGATGCTGGCTTGGGGCGTGAGAGTGATTTAGAAAGTCTCGATTTGACTGGTAAAGTCGCCCTCATCAAACGTGGCGAAATCACCTTCTCAAATAAGGTCGCTAATGTCTATAAAAAAGGAGCGATTGGCGCTCTTATTTACAACAGTGTCGAAGGCGCGAATATCAAAATGGGCCTCGAAGGCGATGCGAAAAAAATTCCTGCGGTATTTATTTCTAAGCGGTATGGAGAAGCCATCAAAGACAAAGACTACAAGATAGTCTTTGATGGTAGTCTGGATAACCGTCCAAACCCTGATGCAGGGAAGATGTCTGAATTCTCTAGTTGGGGAGTGTCAACGGATGGACAATTGAAACCAGATGTTACTGCACCTGGTGGATCGATCTTCTCTTCACTAAATGACAATAGCTATGGCAGTATGAGTGGAACCAGTATGGCCTCTCCTCATGTGGCTGGGGTATCGGCTTTGGTGAAGGAATACCTCCAAGCTCACCATCCGGAACTTTCACCAGAGGAGTTATCTGCAACGGTCAAGGCCTTGATCATGTCAACTGCAAAACCACACTTCAACAAAGAAACGGGCGCCTACACTTCGGTGCGTCAACAAGGTGCAGGGATTGTGGATACTGCTGCAGCGGTTTCAACGGACTTATATGTAACGAATGAAGATGCTTACCCAAGCGTAACTCTTGGCAATGTGGAAGATCGATTCAGCTTTGATGTGACCGTTCATAATATTTCTGATAGAGATAGAGAGTTGAAGATGATTGTGAATACCACTACCGACGATGTAAAAGACGATCATTTTACTTTGAAGCCACGGAAATTGACAGAGACGGTATGGCCAAATGTCACCGTAAAAGCCCATAGTAGTCAGACTGTGACGGTGACTGTCGATGCGTCTAAGTTTGCTGAAGAATTGACTAAATTGATGCCGAACGGCTACTTCTTAGAAGGTTTTGCTCGCTTTGTGGATCCAGCAGATGACGGTGATGTGGTTAGCATTCCATTTATGGGCTTCCGTGGTTCTTTCCAAGATATCCCTGCGGTTGAAAAACCAATCTACAACTTGGTACGAGAAGGGAAATCAGGATTCTACTATGATGTTCCAGAAAGCAAACACGTGCCGTCAAAAGCGAATGTTACATCCTTAGTCTCTAACGCTAACGATGTGCTCTATTCAACTGCTAAGAAGGAAACAGCAGAACGAAGCCCAATCGTTCTCGGGACAGTAGAAACTCCGGAAGGTTTGAATGTCCTTCATTTGGATGCTGACGGCAATGTCCGTCTGGCTATTTCTCCAGATGGAGATGGAAACAAAGATTACGTGCAGTATCGGGCAGTAGTCTTGCGAAATCTAAAAAATATGAAAGCAGCTGTCTACAAGGCAGATGATCAAGCATTTGCTCAGCCAGTTTGGACAAGTACAGGAGCTTTCTCTGCTCGTAAGAATTATTTTGACGGACGTGGGAAACAATCTTATCTAGTCGACAACACGGCTTGGGAAGGGACGGATGCCAAGGGTGAAAAGGTGGCGGATGGTCACTATGTCTATGAGGTTCGTTATACTCCAGCAGTTCCAGGAGCAGAGGAGCAAGTTGTTCGCTTTAACCTCCAAATTGATACCCAAAAACCTATCTTGACTTCAGGTTACACAACCAAGAAGGATGGGGTAGAAACCTTCTATGCTCGTAAAACAAAAGATGTTGGCAATGGTGGAATCTTACGAGAGCAAGTCTTCTATGTCAAGACCTTTGATGAAGAGGGGACCCTGGTTAAGGAGGGGAAAGACGCCCTAGGGAAGACTAGCCGCTTTGAAAACCGTGTCTATTTAACGGCAAATGAGGAAGGTGGCTATACTCTTCCAGAAGGAATCAGTAAAGACTTACTTTACTATGTGGTAGAAGACTACGCTGGAAACCGCGACTTTGCCTCTCTTGCTAATTTTGCTGGTACTGAAGATAGTGGCCGGATTAAGGTGTCTGTCCTAAATGCCGATACACATCAAGAATTAGATACTGATTTTGTCTACCGTATCAAGGATGATCAAGGACAGTATGTCAACTTAGACAAAGGGAAAGAAATCAATTTCCTTAAGTTTGGTAGCTACGTGGCAGAACTCTTTGCCTATGACAAATCAGATCTGAAACTTGTCAGCGAACGAACTCAGAAATTTGAAATCACAGCAGAGGATAGCTTTAAGACCATTGAATTCTTGGCCAAAGAGATTGTCACTGCACCTTTGAGCCTGGTCTTTGATCAAGCAGTACCAAGAACAACACCAGTTGTCTTGAAAAATCAAGCTGGTGAAACCTTTGTTCTTCCAGTTCAACGCTACGGCAAGAATGCGTTTGGAAAAGATGTCCCAGTTGGAACCTATACGATTTCAGTCAGTCTACCAACAGGCTATGAGTTGCTTGAGAATGCACCAACGGTGACCGTTCTAGCGGACCAAAACAATCTCGCAAAACTTTCTGTTGTCATTAAGACCCAATTGTTGCAATTGTTGGCTCAACAAGCTAACTTGACTAGCACTCCTCAGTACTTCAATGCAACGAGTGAAAAACGTTTAGCCTATGATGCAGCTTATCAAGAAGCTCAGAAGGCTCTTGCAGCTAAGTTATCACAAGCAGAGGTTAACCAAATCTTTTCAAATCTTGGATTGGTTACAAGTCAATTAGATGGGAAAGAGTCTGATTTTACAGCGCTTAAATCAGCCATTGCTGCCTATGATGTAACCTCAAAAACAGGTCGTTATGCCAACGCTAAGGATTCCGCTCGACGTGCTTTTGATCAAAGCTTTAAGGAATTGGCCCTCTTGCTCGTTCGTGAAGGTGTGACACAAGAGCAAATCAACCAAGCACTTGCGAGCTACCAAGTAGCTGATCAACAGCTAAATGGAAAAACAACCGATTTCTCAAGTCTTAAGAAATTGATTGCGGCAGAACTTCAGTTCCAAGCTAAGAACGCTAAGTTTATCTATGCAGCAGATAAGGTGAAGGTAGACTACCTTCAAGCATTTATCCGAGCTCAAGCTGTACTGGCTAATCCTGCTGCTAGTCAACAGGAAGTTAAGGCGGCCTTAGCAGAGGTTAAAGCTGCTAAGAAAAAATTAAATGGGAAGAAACCAAAGGTTGCAAAACGCCCATAACCTTCCCCTTTCTTTGAAAGAAATTGCGACAAGTCTGAAACACCTGTTTCAGACTTGTTTTTTGTTTACACTAGAGTAGAAATCTGCTATAATACTAGTCAAGAAAGAAAGGCTTATGGCGTTTTTTTAGCGAGCTTGGGATAGTGAAAGCCAAGCAGAACAAGATAAGCAAGTGGCGCTTTCTCTCAGTAGATAGCTGAGTACAGTAGAATAAAATGAAGTAATAAATTAGGGTGGAACCGCGTTTTTGACGCCCCTAGGTCACTTGACTTAGGAGCAAAGACACGGTTTTTTTGTATCCAAAGTCGCAAGAATTAAAAAAGGAGTAATCATGTCTAAGAAATTAACATTTCACTGTGTCAGTGGAAGAGACCTCCTTACAGTCGGACTGCCCCACGCTCAGCACTAGGCTGCCTGAGCTAGACGCAGTACTAACTCGTCTTGCCTCATATGATCGACGAGGCAGACTCGTGTCGCAAGAAATTATAAAAAGGAGAAGAAGATGTCTAAAAAACTAACCTTCCACTGCGTTAGTGGCAGAGACCTCCTTACAGTCGGACTGCCCCACGCTCAGCACTAGGGCGCCTGAGCTAGACGCAGTACTAACTCGTCTTGCCTCGTATAATCGACGAGGCAGACTCGTGTCGCAAGAAATTATAGAAAAAAGGAGTAAAACATGTCTAAAAAATTGACTTTCCAGGAAATCATCCTTACTTTGCAACAATACTGGAATGACCAGGGTTGTATGCTGATGCAGGCTTATGATAACGAAAAGGGTGCGGGAACCATGAGTCCTTACACCTTCCTTCGTGCCATCGGTCCGGAGCCATGGAACGCAGCCTATGTAGAGCCATCTCGTCGTCCAGCAGATGGTCGTTACGGGGAAAACCCAAACCGTCTTTATCAACACCACCAATTCCAAGTGGTCATGAAACCATCACCATCAAACATTCAAGAACTCTACCTTGAGTCATTGGAAAAATTGGGCATCAACCCATTGGAACACGATATCCGTTTCGTTGAAGATAACTGGGAAAACCCATCAACTGGTTCAGCAGGTCTTGGTTGGGAAGTTTGGCTTGACGGTATGGAAATCACTCAGTTCACCTATTTCCAACAAGTTGGTGGATTGTCAACTGGTCCTGTTACAGCCGAGGTCACTTATGGATTGGAACGTTTGGCTTCCTACATCCAAGAAGTAGACTCAGTTTATGACATCGAATGGGCTCCAGGAGTTAAATACGGAGAAATCTTCCTTCAACCAGAATACGAACACTCAAAATACAGCTTTGAAGTTTCTGACCAAGATATGCTTCTTGAAAACTTCGAAAAATTTGAAAAAGAAGCAGGACGTGCTTTGGAATTGGGTCTGGTTCACCCTGCCTATGACTATGTTTTGAAATGTTCACATACTTTTAACTTGCTAGATGCTCGTGGAGCAGTATCCGTTACAGAACGTGCCGGTTACATTGCTCGCATCCGTAACTTGGCCCGTGTCGTAGCTAAGACCTTCGTTGCAGAACGTAAGAAACTCGGTTACCCACTGCTAGACGAAGCCACACGCGCTCAACTCCTAGCTGAAGAGGAAGAATAAAAAGAGTATTAGATGGGATTTGCTAATAGAGTAATCCTACAGAACCAGTTGCCGCAGTGATAAAGGTATCGTTAGAGAAACTAACGATACCAGGCAAAATTGGAGACCTTAGGCTCCAATTTTAGCAATGAAACGACGAAGTCGGTTGCTTGCGTGCCAATCACATAAGGCAAACTGGAAAAAAAGATATTTTTCGGAGAAAAAACATGACAAAAAACTTATTAGTAGAACTTGGACTTGAAGAGTTGCCAGCCTACGTTGTCACGCCAAGCGAAAAACAACTTGGTGAGAAAATGGCAGCCTTTTTGGATGACAACCGTCTTTCATACGAAAGTATTCAAACCTTCTCAACTCCCCGTCGTTTGGCCGTCCGTGTACTTGGCTTGGCTGATCAACAAACGGATTTGACAGAAGATTTTAAAGGACCTTCTAAGAAAATCGCCTTGGATGCTGATGGAAACTTCTCAAAAGCAGCCCAAGGATTTGTTCGTGGGAAGGGCTTGACCGTTGACGATATCGAATTCCGTGAAGTCAAAGGGGAAGAGTACGTTTACGTGACGAAACACGAAGCTGGAAAACCTGCCAAAGAAGTTTTGGCTGGCATTCCAGAAGTGCTTGCTTCATTGACGTTCCCTGTCAGCATGCACTGGGCTAACAATAGCTTTGAATACATTCGCCCTGTTCACACTTTGACCGTCCTTTTGGGAGATGAAGCGCTTGATCTTGATTTCTTGGATATCAAGTCAGGCCGTGTGAGCCGTGGCCACCGTTTCCTCGGTCACGAAGTGGAAATCACCAATGCAGACTCTTATGAAGAAGACCTTCGTACGGTTTACGTGATTGCCGACAGCAAAGAGCGTGAAAACATGATTCGTGAGCAAATCAAGGCTATCGAAGCAGAACAAGGTGTTCAAGTCCAAATCGAAGAAGGACTTCTAAATGAAGTCTTGAACTTGGTGGAATACCCAACTGCCTTTATGGGAAGTTTTGACACCAAATATTTGGACGTTCCAGAGGAAGTATTGGTGACCTCAATGGAAACGCACCAACGTTACTTTGTCGTACGTGACCTTGATGGTCAGCTGAAACCAAACTTCATTTCCGTCCGGAATGGGAACGCTGAGCACTTGGAAAATGTTGTTCGAGGAAATGAAAAAGTCTTGGTGGCACGTCTCGAAGATGGTGAATTCTTCTGGCGTGAAGACCAAAAACTTAAGATTGAAGACCTCGTTGCTAAATTGGCCCACGTGACCTTCCATGAAAAAATCGGTTCTCTCTCAGAACACATGGCCCGTGCTGGTGTCATTGCAGCTTCCTTGGCTGAGCAAGCTGGTTTGACTGCCGAAGAAAGGGCAGCGGTAGCGCGTGCAGCTGAAATCTATAAATTTGACCTCTTGACGGGTATGGTCGGAGAGTTCGATGAATTGCAAGGAATCATGGGTGAAAAATATGCCCTCCTTGCTGGTGAGGATCCTGCAGTAGCGACAGCTATCCGTGAGCACTACCTTCCTGATGCAGCAGACGGAGCTCTTCCTGAAACCAAGGTTGGTGCAGTGCTAGCTCTTGCAGATAAATTGGATACCCTTCTTTCCTTCTTCTCAGTCGGTTTGATTCCGTCTGGTTCCAATGACCCTTATGCGCTTCGCCGTGCAACACAAGGGATTGTTCGGATCTTGGATGCCTTTGGTTGGTATATCCCGATGGATGAGTTGATTGACAGCCTTTACGCTCTTTCATTTGATAGTCTTTCTTATGACAATCAAGCAGAAGTGCTCAACTTCATCAAGGCGCGTGTGGACAAGATGATGGGACGCACACCAAAAGATATCAAAGACGCTGTTCTTGCTGGTTCAAACTTTGTCGTGGCAGATATGTTGGAAGCAGCTGAAGCTCTTTCAGAAGCTGCGAAGACAGATGGTTACAAGGCAGCTGTTGAATCCCTCTCACGTGCTTTCAACTTGGCAGAAAAAGCAGATGCTTCAGTCGTGGTCGATGCTAGTCTCTTTGAAAATGATCAAGAAAAAGCTCTTGCTAAAGCAATTGAAGAGCTTGAATTGACAGGTTCAGCTAGCGACAAATTGGCTCAACTCTTCGCTCTTAGCCCAGTCATCGATGCCTTCTTTGACAATACCATGGTGATGGCTGAAGATGAAGCTGTCAAAAATAACCGTTTGGCCCTTCTTGTAGGCCTTGTAGCGAAAGCTAATGCTGTCGCAGCCTTCAACCAATTGAACACAAAATAAGTACCTGGTGACAGGTAGAAAGTAGGTCTTATTATGACACCTGAAAAAATTGCTCGGATCAATGAGCTTGCTAAAAAGAAAAAAACAGAAGGTTTGACGCCAGAAGAAGAAGTGGAACAAGCAAAACTTCGTGAAGAATACATTGAGGGTTATCGTCGTTCTGTTCGTCACCACATCGAAGGAATTAAAGTGGTTGACGAAGAAGGTAACGATGTGACACCTGAAAAACTACGTCAAGTCCAACGAGAAAAAGGCTTGCATGGCCGTAGCCTTGATGATCCTAATTCATAAATAGACAATAGAAAACTCGATCAGATGTTGAACTGATCGAGTTTTCTTGTTCTATATGGGCTACTCTGAATCCTTATCTTTATTTTTGTAGTTTTTCCATTGATTTTTAAATATCCAAATGGAGACGGCAAGAACGAATGTTGCTGTCCAAAAAATCCAAGGAACAGGGGTGCGTAGGAAAAAGTAGACAGCAATTAGGTCGGCCAATAGCAGACCAAGGAGTAGGTGTTTCTTATTTTTCATGGAATTATTGTATCATAATTTGCTTCTCTAGGTCTATTGGTTGATAGGATGAGCTTTTAAAGAATAGGAACTTTTTATCCGAAAATGATAAGTGGATAGAGGAGAGAATCTCAAGTGCATCCTGGTCAGATTTGTGGTAAAATAGATAGGATATGAGTAAAGAATTTCATCATGTAACGGTCTTGCTCCATGAAACGATTGATATGCTGGATGTAAAGCCAGATGGAATCTATGTGGATGCCACTCTAGGTGGAGCTGGCCATAGCGAATATTTATTAAGTCAATTAAGTGAAAAAGGACATTTATATGCCTTTGACCAGGATCAGCATGCGATTGATAATGCGGAGAAACGATTGGCTCCTTACGTTGAAAAAGGCATGGTAACCTTCATCAAAGACAATTTCCGGAATCTTCAAGAGCGTCTCCAAGAATTGGGAGTCAGTGAAATTGATGGCATTTGTTATGACTTGGGAGTCTCTAGTCCTCAGTTAGATGAGCGGTCTCGTGGTTTTTCTTATAAAAAAGATGCTCCCTTGGACATGCGGATGAATCAAGAAGCTTCTTTGACGGCTTATGACGTGGTCAACAATTATGATTATCACGATCTAGTCCGAATCTTTTTCAAGTATGGAGAAGATAAATTCTCTAAACAAATTGCCAGGAAGATTGAACAGGCGCGTGCTGTCAAACCGATTGAAACGACAACAGAGTTAGCAGAGATTATTAAGTCTGCAAAACCAGCTAAGGAACTAAAGAAAAAGGGGCATCCAGCCAAACAAATTTTTCAGGCTATTCGAATTGAAGTTAATGATGAATTGGGAGCGGCTGATGAATCAATCCAGCAGGCTATGGATTTGTTGGCAGTTGGTGGTCGTATTTCAGTCATTACCTTTCATTCCTTGGAAGATCGTTTGACCAAGCAATTGTTTAAAGAGGCTTCTACAGTAGAAGTACCGAAGGGCTTGCCCTTTATCCCAGAGGATTTAAAACCAAAAATGGAATTAGTTTCTCGAAAACCGATTCTTCCAAGCCAAGAAGAGTTAGAAAATAATAACCGAGCTCATTCTGCAAAATTGCGAGTTGCTCGAAAAATTCATAAGTAAGAGGAAATGAACATGGCAGATCAACCATTACGATCTAGGGGCAGTCAATTGCAAGATCGTATTCGTCGCTTTACCAGAGTAGAGAAAGCTTTTTATGGCTCGATTGTCCTAACAGGGATTATTCTTGCTGTCAGTATTATTTTTATGCAGACGCGGATTCTACAAGTGCAAAGTGATTTGACAAACCTCAATACAGAACTAAAAACAAAAGAGACTGAACTAGAAGATATCCGACAAGAAGTCAATGAGTTGACTCGCTATGAACGCTTGTCTAAGTTAGCTAGTTCTCAGGGGATGACCCTCCAAAAAGAAAATCGAAAAGTGGTGAGTTCAAGTAGCGATGAGTAAATTAAAAAAGAAAATCATTCGTTATTCCCTTAAAAAAAGGAAACTTCCAGACCAAAATCGTCGGCAAGTAGCTAAGAATTTAAGTTTGCTTTCCATTCTTGTTTTCTTCATTTTTCTCATTAATTTTGCAGTTATTATAGGCACAGATAGCAAATTTGGAAAAAATTTATCTGAGTTATCGCATCAAGTCCATCAGAAAACCGAGATTGTTCCAGCCAAACGAGGAACAATTTATGATCGAAATGGAGCTGTCATTGCTGAAGATGCGACGACTTATAATGTTTATGCTATTATCGATAAAACTTATAAATCAGCAAAAGGTGAAGTTTTATACGTTGAAGAAAGCCAATACAACCAAGTAGCGGACGTTTTTAATCGTTATTTGGGGATGGAAAAAGATTATGTCGTCCAACAACTGTCTCAAAAGAAGCTCAACCAAGTTTCTTTTGGTGCAGCGGGGAACGATATTAGTTATAGCAACATGGATGCTATCCGGAGTGAACTAGAAGCTGCCAACATTAAAGGTGTTGATTTTACGACGAGTCCAAACCGGAGTTATAAAAATGGGACCTTTGCCTCTCAATTTATCGGTCAAGCTCAATTGATAGAAGATAAAGAAGGAAATAAAACCCTGCAGGGAACAACGGGAATAGAAAAATCCTTGGATCGAATCCTGGGTGGTCAAGATGGGGTGGTGACCTATGAAAAGGATCGTAACGGAAATATTGTACCGGGATCAGACAAGGTTGCCGTGAAGACCGAAGATGGAAAGGATGTTTATACAACCATTTCTGCGGAACTTCAAACCTATCTCGAAACCAGAATGGATGTATTCCAAGAAAAGGTAAAAGGCAAATTTGTTAGTGCGACCCTAGTGAGTGCCAAAACAGGGGAAATCCTTGCAACAACGCAACGGCCAACCTATAATGCAGATACCAAAGAAGGTCTGGATATCAAGAATCTGAGAACTTGGAACACGATTCTTTACCAGGATCAGTACGAACCAGGTTCGACTATGAAGGTCATGACCTTGGCCGCAGCGATTGATCATGGGACTTTCCCAGCCTATAACGAGGTATATTACAATAACGAGTTGCAAGTAAAAGACGCGACCATCAAAGACTGGGAAATCAATATGGGCTTGACAGAAGGTCGCTATATGAATATTGCCCAAGGTTTCGCCTATTCAAGTAACATTGGGATGACCAAGCTTGAACAGAAGATGGGCAATGATGTCTGGATGAATTACCTCACTCTCTTTAAATTCGGACTTCCTACACGTTTTGGAATGGGAGACGAAAGTTTTGGAGGTCTACCAGGTGATAACTATGTCACTCAAGCCATGTCTTCTTTCGGTCAAGGGATTTCGGTGACCCAAACGCAGATGTTGCGTGCATTTTCTGCCATTGCAAATGATGGGGAAATGTTGGAGCCTAAATTTATCAGTGCGATTTACGACGGCAAGCATGAAACTGCTCGTAAATCACAAAGAGAGATTGTCGGCAATCCAGTATCCGCTTCGGCTGCCCAACAGACCCGTAATTACATGATTACGGTAGGGACTGATCCTCAATTTGGTACCCTCTATTCATCGGATGGTCCCATTATCCAAGTAGCTGGACAAAATGTTGCTGTTAAATCAGGGACAGCCCAAATTGCAACGGCTAATGGCTACCTGGAAGGCGAAAATGATAATATCAACTCGATTGTTGTCATGACACCTGCTGAAGACCCAGATTTCATTATGTATGTGACAGTTCAACAGCCTGAAGTCAGCTTTAGTCCAAAGAGCTGGCAAGAATTGGTCAATCCAGTCTTGGAAGATGCGGTTGCGTTGAAGGATGAGTTGAATCTAGTAACGGAAACCAAGGCCTTGGATGGGGTCACGAAAGAGGACACCTATAAGATGCCGTCGGCAGAATCCTTGTCGAAAGAATTGAACTTGAAGCAGACCATCAGCCCAGGTGGCTTCGCAGATGAACTGCGTCGCAATCTGATCCAGCCTGTCGTCCTAGGAACTGGAAAGAATATTAAAAAGATGTCTGTATCAGCAGGAACGAAATTAAAAGCAAATGAGCAAGTGTTATTATTAACAGATGACTTGGATTCAGTTCCGGATATGTATGGCTGGACCAAGGAAAATGTTGATAAATTTGCGGAATGGACGGGCATTGAGATCACCTATAAAGGGGACGGTTCTCGTGTGAGCAAACAAAACGTCAAAGTAGAAACTGCTTTAAAGAAGACGAAGAAAATAACAATTACATTAGGAGATTGATATGTTACTTGCTACCCTAGTAGTATCCTTTATACTGACGGTTATTGGCATTCCAGCCTTTATCCGTTTCTATCAACGGGCCCATATTTCGGGGCAACAAATGCACGAAGATGTGAAGCAACACAAAGCCAAAGCAGGCACTCCAACTATGGGGGGAGTGGTTTTCTTGATCACTTCAGTCTTTGTCACCCTTGTCTTTAGCTTCCTAACTGGGAACTTTACGCGCCCTGTTCAATTGATCCTCTTTATTTTGGTCTTGTATGGAATCGTCGGTTTCTTGGATGACTTCTTGAAGGTCTTTCGTAAGATCAATGAAGGGTTAAATCCCAAGCAAAAATTAGCCTTGCAATTGTTGGGAGGGATCATTTTCTATCTCTTTTCTGAACGCCATGGAGCTGGTAGTCTTCTCAATGTCTTTGGTTGGGATATCTATTTGGGACATTTCTATATTGTCTTTGCCTTGTTCTGGTTAGTTGGTTTTTCAAATGCAGTCAACTTAACAGACGGGATTGATGGGTTGGCAAGCATTTCGGTAACCATCAGCTTGATCGCTTATTCCATTATAGCTATTTGGCAAAGACGAATCGATATCCTTTTTGTGACCATCAGTATGATTGGAGCTCTATTAGGTTTCTTCGTCTACAACCACAAGCCGGCCAAGATTTTCATGGGAGATGTTGGAAGCTTAGCCCTAGGTGGGATGCTTGCGACTCTATCCATGGCTCTCCACGTAGAGTGGACTTTGCTCTTGATTGGGATTGTCTACGTCTTTGAGACTAGCTCTGTCATGCTCCAAGTGTCCTATTTCAAATGGACCAAGAAACGGACAGGGGAAGGACGCCGGATTTTCCGCATGACGCCTTTCCATCACCATTTAGAATTAGGTGGTCTGTCTGGTAATGGACCTAAATGGTCTGAGTGGAAGGTTGATGCCTTTCTCTGGAGTGTCGGTGCAGGAATGAGCGCCTTGACCCTCTTGATCTACTATTTGATCAATTCATAAGCCATGAATCATAAAAGGTTGGGATTGCTATCTCAGCCTTTTTCGCTGGCTAGGAA